>DXEB01000019.1 GCA_019115165.1 Candidatus Anaerotignum merdipullorum
CCTTTCTTTTCATGTCAACTAAATCAAGCAAAATCCCAAAACCAAAATGAAACAAAGATTGAATTCTTTTATTCTCGCGATACAGCAGGAAAAACAAATATCCCAACCGACAAATCGGCAAAATTTTTTGAGATATTTATAGCAAGCAGTTCTTTTCTTTACGACCGATACCATCTGCCTGCATTGTTGTTCGTACAAGGTTCCCCCTGCCAAAAACATTCGGAACAAAGGCACAGCCAACCTCTTTGGTGTTGCTCTTAGGAGATCGGAGATATGGTCCCAACAAGTAATTCTGCGGATTGAGCCAGAGGTGAAATTGAAAAAATGAATGAACCCGTACCGTTTACACTGCTTACTAGTTTGTACAATAACTGTGACTGTTAAAATATACTTTTTTAGCCAATTCCACTTCTTGCCGTTCCCATTGCTTTTCGGTTGTTAAAATAGCTTTTTGAGCCAGAGGGAGATCATATCATCTCCTCAACAGTCGTTTACGCATCTATTATTCAATCGTTTCAAGCGTAGCAGAAAAAGTATCGTTCCTATTACGAATGATATCTATGCCAGAATCAATTTGTCCGAGAGAAATCAGCCCGCTTGCATTGCCGAAATCTTCATAAAAGATGGATAAATTCCCCCACGGTGCATACAGGCACAGATCGCCCACATCAGGGTCAAACGCATCCGGTTCTCCCTCGGTGGGAAGTTCCTGATCCATATAAGCGATTTTTTCCGTATTGTTAAAATCTTCAAATGAAAGCGTCAGCGGAAGCATATCATAAAGTGCATTCGCCGCAGGGGTATCATATAAAGTTATCTGAAATTCTTGCCCATCTATGACTAGTTTGGCTTTTTGTTCTCTTGATTCGGGTTCCCGCGAATCAATTGATGGATTTTCTGAAATTTCGATTTCGTTTTGTATATCTGATTGTTCCTGCTGCAAACTTTGCTCGGAAACAGATGGTGTTTTCTGCTCTGCGCAAGCGGTAAGGCTGAAACACAGCAGGATACTGAAAAATAGTAACATACCTTTTTTCATGGTCGTTCTTCCATTTCCGTATTGCAGTTACTTCCCACTGAACACCGGGAATAAGCTGTATTCACCATAATCCTTAAAATTCAGTGCTTTTAAGACGTCCATGTCTTCATTTGAAATTTCAAAATTCAGATTTGCGTTATTCTGCATATGCTCTACATTGGCAGTTTTAGGCAACGCAACTGTCCCTAAATTCAAGACATATTTAATGCATAACTGCGGGACAGAAACACCATATTTTTGTGCCATCTCTACAATGGTTTCGTTTTTCAACGCCTCTCCGTGAGCAATCGGTGAGTAGGCTTCCACAACAATGCCCTGCTCTTGGCAATACGCAATCAGTTCAGCCGGCGTATTGCCAATATGAATGAGAAGCTGGTTTACCATGGGCTTGATTTCGCAATGAGCAAGCAGATTTTCGAGATCATCCATGAGGAAATTGGAAACACCAATCGCCTTTATTTTTCCTGCCTTATAAGCGTCTTCAAGTGCTTTCCATACCTGAATATTTTCTTCAAAATAGCGTTTTTCATCACGCCATTCCGCCCAGGGCTGTGGGCTGTGTATCAGCATAAGGTCAATATAATCCAGTTCCATTTTCTGGAGCGTTTCATCAATGGATTTTGCTGCTGCGTCATAAGTTTTGGCTTCTGCCGCTACTTTGCTTGTGATAAAAAGTTCCTCTCTCGGAATACCACAGGCTTTAACTCCGGCGCCAATGCCTCTTTCATTGCCGTAAGCTTGTGCGGTATCGATATGACGATAGCCAATTTTCACAGCAGAAATGACCGCCTTATCTGCTTTATCATCGTCTATAAACCAAGTTCCCAACCCCAATACAGGGATTTTTATTCCATTACATAAAGTCTGAAATTTCATTTTGATTCCTCCATTTTTTGAATTGCCGCATGAGCTTTGTACTGTAATGAGCAATCCAGATACAAAGTCCCATCAGTGCAAGATAATCTATATAAAACAAAACTTTCGGTTCGCTGTAATCCAGAAATACAAACTCGCTTTTCAAAAATA
The DNA here is from genome assembly GCA_019115165.1 of Candidatus Anaerotignum merdipullorum. GTDB lineage: Bacteria > Bacillota > Clostridia > Lachnospirales > Anaerotignaceae > Anaerotignum > Anaerotignum merdipullorum. The sequence goes on from DXEB01000019.1 coordinate 2,066, forward strand.
AATAGGTCGGAAAATCTCTGTTTAGAAATACCCATATACCATATCCGGAGATCATCAACCCTACGATAAGAGCGATCCTACTGCGGATTTTTGTCGTGCTTTTTATCTTGAACGCGTTTCGGATCATTCCACAAATTACATTCCAATGAAGTCCCAAATGCACACTTATCAAAAGAAAGCCCCAATATGCACCGAGAATATGAAGCCGGCGAGCCAAAGGCATCCCGTCTATCCCCGGCAGAAAGGCAAACACATAACGGGACATCGCAATACCGCTATACATTTGAACGAGCATTGCAAGCAAGACAAGCAAATCAACACAAAGTGTCAACCTGCGCCATGCATCGTATTTTCCTTTGAACAAGGTTTTGTGCCAATGTCCATTCAAAATATGGTGAGCGACAAAAAGGAGCATCATTCCGGCACCCACCCATTCATGTGCTGCTTCTCCCCAAAACTGATAGCCCATTAAAAAAAGCAGCGCCAATGTCATTACAACATCGACAGTTAATTTGACAACGACTTTCGGCTTCATTCCTCTACCGCCTTACCCACACAGGCAATGGCATTCAAACTCCGTGGATAACCGATATAAGGCAGGCACTGAGAAATGACTTTTACAAGAAAATCTTTGTCGTTCCCCATGTTCATATTCCCTTTTGCGTGAGCAATCAGTTGCGGCTCGCAGCCACCCTGTGCCATAAGAAAACAAAAGGTAATGAGTTCACGCTCTGCCAAGTTAAGACCTGTTCGGGTGTAGTAATCGCCAAAGCAGTTTGCCGCCAACCAACGATTGATATGCCCTGTTTTCCAAGCTTCTTTCATATGTTCTCCGAAAATTTCCGCCTGTGCTTCGATTCCTTTTTCCAGTCGATTGTCAAGGGTAGTCGTTGCCTGTCCGTCAAGCGGAAGCGCTGTACCTCTCGCGGTCAATACTTCATTGGTAACATTCAGAAACGGTAACATTCTGCCATATCCCAAATAGTCGGTCGCCTGATAAACGATTTCCTTTGCCACAATCGGGGTGATACCGTTTTCTAACGCCTGGGGGAGCATTTCTTGATAAACGTCCACACCTCCGCAGCCGATCAGCGTTGCCAAAATCGCCAGATAACGGGTAGTGGGTTCTAATTGCTGGTTTTCTTCATTTACAACTTCATCAAATGCAAAATGTGCAAAGCGTTCTGCAAATTCAGGGTCTGTTTTCTGTAAATTCATATTGATTGCTCCTTTCAGATTTTTTGGCTGCCGGTAGACCATATGTGTTTTTCTTTTGCGGCGGCAGAGGTATTTTGTGCCATGACACCTACCAGGTTATGAGGAACATAGGGTTCTTCCAAAAAAGCAAGCTCATCGGCAGTCAAAGTAAGTTCCGTCGCTTTTGCCGCACCCTCAACATGGTGGAGCTTCGTTGCGCCTACGACTGGAGCGGTAACTTTTGTCAGCAGCCAGGCAAGGGAAATTTCAGTCATAGATACGCCATGCTTTTCTGCAAGCTGTATGACTCTGTCGATGATAATGCCGTCCTGCTCAGCGGTAGCGTCGTATTTCAGATGCGCATAGCTGTCCTCCTGCAAACGCTTTGAGGTTTCACCAGGATGTTTTGAGAGCCGTCCTCCTGCCAGGGCGCTATACGGCGTCATAGCGATAGTATCCTCACGGCAAAGCTTCGCCATTTCCCGTTCTTCTTCCCGGAAAATCAGGTTATAATGTCCCTGTACGGATACGAATTTTGAAAAGCCTTCTTTTTCAGCAAGTGCATTTGCCTTTGCAAGCTGATAGGCAAAGCAGTTGGAAATGCCGATATATCGAGCCTTACCCGATTTGACAGCGTGATTCAGTCCTTCCATAATGTCGTAAAGGGGCGTATTGTAATCCCACATATGGTAAATGTATAAGTCAACGTAATCCATACCGAGATTTTTCAGGCTCTGATCGAGCATTTTTTCAATGTGCTGTTGTCCTGTGACTCCCGCTTCGATTTCCTCATTGGTGCGAGGCAGGAACTTTGTTGCAATCACAACATCATCACGGTTTGCGAAATCTCTGATGGCTCTGCCGAGATACTGTTCGCTTGTTCCGCTTTGATAAGCGATTGCCGTATCAAAGAAGTTGATACCAAGTTCCAACCCTTTTTTGATAATTTCACGGGAATGTTCTTTGTCAACTGTCCAGCTATGCTGACCATTCCCGGCTTCGCCAAAACCCATACATCCCATACAAATGCGGGATATCGTAAGGTCAGCGTTTCCCAATTTTGTGTATTTCATCATTTGTTCTCCCCTCTCATCCGTTTTGCTTCAACATCTTTTTCACTTCGCAGGGGTTTCCGCAGGCAATCGCATTTGTCGGAATCGATTTTGTAACCACGCTTCCCGCACCGATCACGGCATTATCTCCAATGGTAACACCCGGCAGAATAATCGCGCCGCCGCCAATCCAAACATGGTTCCCTATCGTTACGGGAACCGTTTGCGTGCGGATTGCCTGTTTACCACTTTCATCTGTACAGATACGCTCGGTTGCCGCAATCGGGTGGATAGCAGTATATATTTTTACATCAGGACCGATCAGCGTATTGTCACCAATCGTAATTTTTCCTGTATCCAAAAGGGTACAATTCATATTGATTAGAGTGTTTGCGCCAAGCGAGATATTGCAACCGTAATCTACCCAAATCGGCTGATTGACACGGACATTTTCACCGCAAGAGCCAAACAGCAAACGAATCATTTGATTTCGCAAATCTATATTTTCGGCAGGCAGACTATTATATACCCGCATAAGGTCTTTTGCATTATTGCTCAAACGGCGAAGTTCGGCATCCCTTGTATCATAAAACGCACCGCAAAGCATTTTCTCTTTTTCCGTCATTAGTTGCCCCCTTGCTTAAAAACCTTTGATCCAGTCTTCAAGCTCACGATCTGAAACACGGTTCAGCATTTTACCTTTTTCCCAGTTTGCAGCTGGGCAGAGCGGTTTCAACACTTCCACGGTCTTACCCATCCCGCTGCCACCGCTGGTAGCAAAAGGAACGATGGTCTTACCCGAAAAATCATAGCTTTCCAAAAATGTGCTGATAATGGTGGGCGCAACATACCACCAAATCGGAAATCCGATCAATACAGTGTCGTAGTCCTCCATATTCAATACCTTTTCCGCAATTTCAGGGCGGGAGTTTGGATTGCTCATTTCGATAGAACTGCGGCTCTTTTTATTCGTCCAGTCAAGATCCCCATGGGTATAGGGAACGGCAGGTTTTATTTCAAAAAGATCGGCGTCTGCCGCTTTTGCCAGACGTTCGGCAGCAGCTTTGGTCACACCGCTTGCTGAAAAATATGCTACAAGTTTTTTACTCATTTTATTTTTCCTCCAGTTTATTGTACTCTTCGTCACTTACAGGTTCACACCATTCATTCGATGTGTTTTCTCCCGGTACTTCTACCGCAATATGCGAAAACCAGCTATCCTTTTTGGCACCGTGCCAATGTTTTACCTCCGCTGGAATGGTAATGACCGTTCCTGCGGTGAGAGAAACAGGCGGTTTATTTTCTTCCTGATACCAACCTTCACCTGCCGTACAAATGAGAATCTGACCGCCACCGTTTTTGGCATGATGAATGTGCCAGTTATTCCGGCAGCCCGGTTCAAAGGTTACATTAGCAAGGAAAACAGCCGTTTCCTGCGGATTTGTCAGCGGATTCAAAAAAGATTCGCCAATAAAATACTGCGCAAATGCCTCATTGGGTTTTCCCATCCCAAAAGCATTGATCTTTTCAAATTGTTTTTTATCCAACATTTTCATTGTTTTAATCTCCTCTCTGTGATTGAATTTCATTGCTGTTGAGCCAATCGGCAACATCACTTGAAAGCTCCGATCCGCCCAAATCGTGAATCGAAAGCACTTCATCCATTGCAGCGTTTGGCACAAGTTTAGCGATCGCAGTCAAACGCTGTCCAAAACGCCCGCCGCCGTGGGAGCAGAACGGGAGTATCGTTTTACCAAAAAAATCATATTTTTCTAAAAAAGAAGCAATCGGAATCGAAGCCCACCAGTTGGGATAATCAATCATAGCAGTTTCGTACTCATTCATATTATCTACATAGCCTACAAGTTCTGGCTGGCTTGTGCGTTTTGATCTCGTTGTGCTTCATCCAAAACGGTGTTGTCATCACTTGAATATGGATTTACCAATGTGATTTCAAACGGGGTCTGCGCCTGTTTAACACTGGATTTCTTCGGCAATATCCTTCGTATTTCCGTCTCGCGGGAAATATGCAATCAGTAATTTGCCCCTTCCGAACGATCGGTATGCTGCATTCCCGTACCTGATACGCTGCCCATACCAGGATCTGCATTGCATACCAAGCGAATACCGAGATGAAAGCTACCTTTATTCTGTTCCAGTGTAGCGCGGTAAGCAACGCGCATATTTTTTTGCAAAATCATTTCAGTCGCTGCCATGATAAACACGCAGAGGACCGGAAGCGGAACCAACGGGGTCAGTCTGCTCCTCCGTTGGATATTCGCCGCAATCATCCCAGACCCATTCGCTTACATTCCCGCACATATTGTATAATCCGTAAGGATTTTCGGAAAAGTTGTCTGCTGGGGCGGTTTACTCTGCATTCACCGGGTTTTACTTCCAAGTTCCCCTGTGAAAAATAGTTGTCTTCTATTTCACAAGGGTAATGATCATAATCGTTTGCCTTTTCGGCGCTCGGAGCGTTTTCCATATAAAACGGTGTAGTCGTCCCGGTTCGACAGGCATACTCTCATTCGGCTTCGATGGGCAGACAGTAGCCGTTTGCGCTTCTGTTCCAAGAAACATTCTGACCGTCGATTGCATAGACTAGAGTGAAACCTTCCTTTTCGCTTCGAGCATGGCAGTAGGCTATTACATCAAGCCAGGAGATATTTTCAACAGGCAGCGTATCTCCTTTGAAATTGCTCGGATGATTTCCTGTAATTTCTTCATATTCCTTTTCTGTCAGCTCATATCTGCTCATATAAAAATCCCTGACTGTACTCGCGTGCGGTATTTCATCAGCACTGCGCCATGCTTTGGAATCCGGACTGCCCATTTGAAACGAGCCGCCATAGAGAAAATAAGGAAAAATCATAAAAACGGAAATATCCATTTTCTCATAAAATGCCCCTTATTTTGCAAGTCCTATTTCATTTAACCATTCGCTGACCGCATCGTCGGGATTGGATGATGAACCGCTGCCGATATGAAGCCCCTCTGTTACAGTTGCGTCAGGCTCAAGGGACTTTACCTCATTTACTGTGTTAGAAAGTCCGCTGCCCCCGCTGGTACAGAACAAAGCAATTGTTTTGTCCGATAGGTCGTAAGTATCGAAAAATGTATAGAGAATCATCGGCATATCGCCCCACCAGTTGGGAAAGCCTACATAGATGACATCGTACTGCTCTATATTTTCGATGTCATTGGAAATTGCAGGACGTGCATCATTTTTCTGTTCCTCTTGTGCCAAATCCACAACGGTATCATAATCATCACTGTATGGTGTCGTGGGTACAATTTCAAAAATATCGGAATCCGTTTGGCTTTGAATAGACTTTGCTACATTTTCCGTATTGCCCGACCAAGAGAAATAAACGACCAATGATTTTGCGCCTGTTTCGGCGGATGTGGAAGAGTCATTTTGATGATTGGATTCTCCATCAGGCGTAGAACTCAGATCGTTTGATTGCTGTGCAGGAGAGGATGATCCCTCATTCACTTCGCTGCTGCAAGCTGTAAAAGAGAACAGCATGGTAAGAACCATAAAAATTGAAAATACTTTTTTCATTGTGACAACTCCTTTCTAGTTGAAAGATTTTTTATTGTGCAAAGCGGATATTGTGCAACCGCTTTACTTCATCAAGGCTCTGTATATCTAGTATCAAGCTTTTTCCCCTATCCATAGCCTCAATTTTTTGCATATCGTCCGATGAAAGGGTGAAATCATCTATTCTAAAGTTTTCTTTGATACGTTCTGGGTGAACAGATTTCGGAATGGCAGCGATATTATTTTGGTATAGCCACCTTAAAATCACCTGTGCAGAGGATTTTCCGTACTGCTTTCCGATTTCGGATAGCAATTCGTTTCTAAAGATATTTTTTTGTCCCTCTGCAAAAGGCGCCCAAGCCATAGGCTGAATATTGTACTGTGCCATCATCTGCCGCAATTCTTTTTCTTGATAGAAAGGATGCAGTTCGATCTGATTTACCATAGGGACGATTTCATGGCTAAAAATCAAATCAATCAATCTGTCTGGCAAAAAATTACATACGCCGATTGCTCTTATTCTGCCCTCTCTGTAAAATTCTTCCATTGCTTTCCAGCTGCTGTGGTAATCTCCGAAAGGCATATGAATCAGATATAGGTCCAGATAGTCCGTCTGCAAATTGCACAGTGTTTTTTCAAAAGAAATTTTTGTTTTTTCATATCCTGTATCTTGAATCCAAACCTTTGATATGAGGAAGATTTCTTTTCTATCTGTCCCGCTTTGTTGGATAGCGGCGCCAACGGCTCTTTCATTTCCATAACAAGCGGCAGTGTCAATCATGCGATAACCTGTCTGCAAAGCGGTTAAAACACTTTGTTCACATACTTGCTGGTCAGTGATTTGAAAAACACCGAAACCAAGCAAAGGTATTTTTATTCCGTTGTTCAGCTCAACCGTATTCATAAGTCCCCTCCATTACTTGTTCAGCTGCATACAGTTTCCTATGATTTCGCCGGTGCGGAGATATTGATAAGTCGGCATTTCAAATAAAACCGGTTTGAGTACGCCATAATCGATTCTTCCGTTCTCATTCAAAACAGATTCCTCAGCATGAACAGCAATGATTTTGCAAATAAAGCTCTCAAAACCGTCCGTTTTATAGATGTCATCCACCTTACATTCCATAACAACCGGCGCCTCGTCAATCATTGGTGCTCCTGTTTCAGCCGTTTGGTAGGAAAAAACAGAAGATTTGTCCGTTTTTCTTCCGCTTACCGTACCGACATAATCTGCTTTTTTGAGCATAGCCTCATTGACAATGTTAACACTGAAAACATTCGTGTCCCGAATGCCTTTATTTGTGTAATGCGTATCAGACAGGCTAATCATAATGCGATCATGACCGATAATTCCAAGATGTCCAACTAACGCGTAGTTGGGTTTGCCGTCAACCATTGTCCCGACAACAACAAGGGGTGTAGGGTAAAGCGCCAAACCTGTTCCTATATTTTTCTTCATTTTGAATCCTCCTAAATATATTAATTATGCTTTCCTTCCTTTTTGTATTTCAAACCGGAGATAATCCAAGCGGTCCAATTGTTTTTCCTTAAAATGGATTTCATCCAGTGTTCCATTCCTTTTTTCGCTCAACATTTTCAGCCGTTCTTTCTCGGTCGACTTTCCGTGCAAGAGCAACTGCATATATTTTTTTACCTCATCATTGTTAAATCCAATGTCGTGAAGTGTCATAATAGTGCTTAGTCGTTCCATATCGCTTTCATCATAATGCCACGAGCCCATAACTTTTTTGACTTCGCCGCATAGCCCCCAGCTTTCATATTCCTGCAAGATTTTTATGGGGATATTATATCGTTCACTTGCCTCGTTCATTGTCATTTCAAACTTCCTTTCCAATAGGAATAAATAAAGGCGCTCCGTCTTGGAACACCTTTATTATAAATTCAACTATATGAAATGTCTAATGCTTATATTTCATCACAAGATATGCTTTTTAGGAATTGTGTTGCAAAATCTATAAAGGCGGACGTTGTCGCAGAAAATATCTGCTCTTTTTTCCACGCCAAAGCAGTTGCCACCTCCAAAACAGGGTGTAATGGGATGAAATGTAAATTTTCATAGGTGCAGTTTAAGTTTAGGCTCAGCATCACACCGATATTTTCTTTTGCCAATACGGCTTCGTTATAAGGTAAATTAGCGGTCGCTACGATTTCCACCTGTTCTTTGGAATCCCCAAGCCATTTTCCAATGCGGCTTTGGTTGAAATCACCCGTTGCAGTAACAATCGACATTCCTTTTAGATCTTCAGGAGTGATATGCTCTTTTTCAGAAAGGAAAGAATCACTTGGCACAAATACGCCCCATCGCTCTTTGATCGGCATATTGACAAAGTTATATTTACGCATATCAATAGGCTCTGACATTAACCCGATGTCTAAAAGCCCTCTTTCAATATAGTCTCGAATGTTATTTGCGTTTCCGCTATATATCTCATATTTTACATTAGGATATTTTTTACGAAACTCTGCAATGATTTTTGCCAAATATTCCGTGGAGCGAAACTCACCGCTTCCGATCGAAATTGTACCGGAGAGCACCTCATCTTTTTGCAAAAAATCTCGTTTTGTTTTGTCTGCTAAAGATAAGATTTCCTGTGCACGGCGTTTTAATATCATTCCATCCTCGGTCAAAATGATATTATGACTGCTGCGAATAAACAATTTGACGCCGAGCTCCTGCTCCAAATCAGCAATTTGTCGTGACAGGGTCGGCTGTGTCACATGAAGTTGTTGTGCTGCTCTTGTAAAATTTTCTTCTCTTGCGATTGCCAAAAAATAATTCAGTACACGAAGTTCCATATGCGTTTTTCCCTCAACAAAAATATTTACTTAATTCCATTTATCAGCAGTCAGAAAGTCTCAAATCGTTCGATGTTTGATACCATTACGGCTCATATCCATTTCATCCATCGTAACAATAATATCGGAGAAAGCGATCCCTGTGCTTGCCATTACATAAGCAATGATTCCTTCCAAGCGGTCTACCTCTCGAATTTTGTTTCTCTTTCCAATATCTTTGAGCCAAACAGAATGGAACAAATTGCTTAAATACTGTTTTGATGGTTCTTCCTCGTAACAGATATCAGAATGGCATAGCATTCTCCCTACGAGAGGATATTTTTGAAAACATTGCTGCTTAGATGCAGCAGAACCTACTGTTATGACAGTTCTAAAAATTCAGAAAAGAAAAAAATAAATGACGAATTCTACCTAACGACCAGCCAAATATATCGCAAGTTTGCCGAATAACAATTTTGCGTTGGCGCCAGTAATATAAATACCGCAGTCTCATGACACACGAAAAGAATTGATGCACTTTTCCCAATCCGCAGCCTCTTGAATCTCATCAAAGAAAAGAGCAGCTTTCCCTGTCCTTCACTCTGCCCGTTGTAATAGTTCTCCATGCATTGCCATCGCATTCAAAGGATGTACATTGCACAAATCTTCAAAATGGATAGAAATAAAATTGTTTACATCAACGCCAAAATTCATCCGTTCTTCCTGAATCAATTCCAACATAATTGACTTTCCGACTCGTCTAAATGCCAGTCATACCTTTGAACAAGTCATTTCCAACTAAATGGGCGAATACGTTTCATATACATTTCACATTGAATCATCGTCCCTTTTTTCAGTTTTTCTTTTAGTTTAATTTATTTATATTGGAAAATCAACTTAGTAATTCGTTTTTAAACTTTGATAAACGATAAAATGATATGTTTTATATGTAATAAATATATTTCATTTGTGTATACGCGGTGATATTTGTGCTGCAATGCTTTACTGCAAATTAAATTAGACAACAGTATTTTATCACTATCTATAAAAATTATTGTCTTTCCAAAAACCTTTCTATTGAAATGAAAACAAAACATTCCGGAACAACACCTTTTTCATTCCAGCATGTTTTCATTCCTTGCTCTTTCCGCCATTCTTCTTCCTTTGTCCGCCCAATGCATGACTCCTTTCATCCGTCTGCGATTCTTCTTTGCCTTCACAACTGCCATGGATACAAAAAAGACAGAACCATTCAAAAGTTCTGTCCTTCATCGTAACCATATCCCCTTATCTTTCTTCTAACCGCTCATACCAACCAATAAATGCTTCATCGCTTTCCTGTTCTTCCAGATACGAACGGTCATAGTTCTCCGGAAGTTCCATTTTGCAATCAATCCCATACGTTTCATCCAGAAAACGATACATTTCCTCTAAACGCGCATCTTCTTTCAGCTTGATATTCAGCTGCAAAGCGTCAAATAACACTTCATCATAAAAAAATGCGTTTCCCATCATGAACATATTGTCCTCTAGGAAGTCATACACATCTGCTTGTGGTGTATACTGCAAATAACAATGGCTGGGACGAATCCATTGCTTGACCCATTTTTTCAGCTTCAAATCATCCGCATCTACGGTAAAGCTTCTGAAAAAGTCAGCAGCTGCATCAAAGCATTCTTTTCCATATTCTTCCCATGGAATGTCTACCGGGTTACTTGTTATGGTATAATACTCCAGCTGCTCCCCATCGCTGACAAAAAAACCGGCTTCTTCTACCAAATATTCATCCCCATCATCGGTATACTTCATTTCGATTTTCAGTTCTTTCTGGTGCATGCGATCCAGAAATTCCTGATACTGCTGTTCTGTTAAAGGTCCATGGTTTTTGATCCAGTCCAGTGTCCATGCATGGAAGGATTCCAGGGTTCCCGAAAACCCCCAGCGTCCACAGCCATAAAAAGAAGCGCTCTTCTTTTGCTCAGACAGTTTGTCGCAATGCTGAATGCCGTACTGCCCATAAAAACTCCAACTGCGCAAAACAGGTTGGAACAGTGCAATATCGTCTGCGTCCCAATTTCCTGCTAATGTGAGGGTTCCGTTTGCTCTTGTGATATTTGCCATAGTCTTTCCTCCTTCAAATTGTAATAACCTATCTTAAATATAACCTAATGACTTTATGAATGCAACAATCTTCTGAACACTAAATGACAATATTCTTTCGGCTTTATGACCACTGTTTTTCTCATCTTTTTCAAGGCGCTTCATCGCCTGGCATAAGACTTTTTTATGATTGAAATATATATGGAGGTATGCTATTATGACAAAAAAAGCGATTTTTCTATAATGAAGGAGGTATGTTTATGCAGGGATTATACAAACTGGCGCTGGTGGGAACCAAAGAACAGCTCTCCGACTTTCTGAAAAAAGTCAATGACACTGACCCGGATTCCGTATTCAATGAATACGCCGTGGAAGAAGGCACGGGGCTAAGAACCGTGAAGGGATACGGACTGCAGAAGTTTCTGGATCGCTATAAACTGCTGATTGAAAATACCGGTTCCGGAAATATCAGCGGCATGGATGAAATGGTTACAGAAATCGGAAAGATTGCTCCTGAATTAGAAATTATGCTTTTGACACAATATTTGGATTATAGCGATGACTATACATGGACCATCTTCTACAAACCTGCAGGCGAAACCGATCCTTCGGAAACCGCAGGAATCCTTTACAACGGAACAATAAATGGCTCACTTTCCTTTGGCGAATTTCTGAATTACAAATCCATGGGCGATACGGTTCTTACATTAGATATTGACCGGGAAACATTCAAGGAATATTTTGATGCATATAATGAATACAGCGAGTTTACCTACGAAGAAATGGAGCCGCTTCTGGATGCCATGAATGATCCGGAACGGACAGATTTTTCGGAATTTGAAGATACGCTGGACATGGTTCTTGTGGAAGACGTAATAAACGGTTATCTGGAAGAGCGGGATGGAAAATGTAACACGCCCTATGCCGCAGATGGAAACGGCGTTCCGGCTATCGAATATATTGCCCGATTGTTTGCGGGCAGCTGGGGCATCAACTTCGGCGTGTCCTACCGCTTCCACCCGGAAACCTTTGATGACCGTTTTGCCGGAAAGTCCTTCGTGATCACCGGGGAGCCGGATGATTATGGGAAGGACGGCGCAAAAGAAATCATCGAAGCCTTCGGCGGTGTTGTGCGCGGCGCCGTAAGCGGGAAAACAGATTACCTGCTGGTCGGGGAATATGCCGGTGAAAAGAAGCTGGAAAAGGCGCGGGAGCTGGGCACCCCCATCATTACGGCGGAAGATTTTGAACAAATGATCTCCTGAACCACCGGCAGGGCAAAAGAAAACCCTGAGAAAACCTTCAAACCCACCCCATCCGGTTTACGGTTTGAAGGTTTTTTATGCCCGAACATCTGGATGCCCACCAAAGCTGCCTTCCAAAAATCACAGCCGCCCGCTGCGGACAACCACTTTGCACCGCCCTGGTTCCGACCAGCGCCGCCATCCTGTTCATTGCCCGTTGGAAGAACACGGTTCCCCGCCCTTCCCTGTATCTTCTTCTGCGGGACCGCCCTTTGAAACCCGTTTCGTGTTTTCCACCAATCAAAAACAGCAGGACGGCATCCTGCTGCTTTTCTTCCTTTTCTTCCGATTCTTCCGGCGGCTGGCTGCTGTCTTTCGGCAGCCCTTTGATGATAAAAATCATGGAAATCGCATACGATATGACTACCATAAACAGGGAAATCTTGTTGGTATAATCATACCAGGAAATCCGGTACATATTACCGATGACATACTCTGCGATCTGCCCACTCTGGATCAGCATCCCGGCATAAATACTGCTGACCAGGAATAATATGAGCCCTCGTGTCAGGTCTGGATTCATCATCAACAACTCCTTTCTTATCTGGCAATATTACCGCTTGAAATTTGTCTCATGCGAAAACCGATGCTTTTGAATTCATTTACCGTAACAACTTCTGTATCATCTTTTATCCTGAAACCATCTATAACATAATATCTTGTCTGTGTCACATCATAAGAGTCATATATAGGTCTCTACTCAATAGCCCAAGTTCCTTTCGCTTTCCCAGCTAAAGATTCTGATTTTGATGCTGATTCCTCCCAAGCATCTCCAATTTCAAAACCAATATAAGCATTTAATTTTCCAAGAGGAACCTCTAAACTGCCTGTATATGTATTGGAGACAGTAGTCGTTAACACAGCTGAAAGCGTAGATGTTGAAGTTCCATCTGTATACTCTCTACACACTTCTTTCCATGATCCGTAAGTTTCTCCTTGAGAATTTTTAGACGTTATTTCCCAAACATAATATCCATCAGTTTTTGGTTCAATTTGCTTTTCAACCATTGTTGGTTTACCTACGTTAGGCTCTTGCGTATTAGCGAATGCCGGTGAAGTAAATGACAAGCATAAAATAATGACCAATGTTAAGCATTCAAATTGATGTTTCATCATCATTTCTTCCTTTTATAATTGAAATATTCTACTTCAAGGGTTCTAAGACATACCACATAATATCCTTTCAAACATGCATCCATAGAACTCATAGAAAATCTTTTTAAAATATGCTATTCTTATTTATATCCTGTTTGAAACGGATTTTGTGTTCCCGCACTGCTCTGCTTTTTTCATACAGGATATTTTTTCACCCTCCTTTCTTTTTTCATCCAATTATTCATATTATCACCCCCTAACTATAAAAATAACATTATTTAAACCCAATTCTACTTATCCATAAATTAGTGCTGGCACTTTGGTTGTGTAACAACCTGAATAACATCACCTTTCCAAATAGCTCCACAAACAGTACATTTTCTTCCTTCATAGTATGTAGTTTTACATGAGCCATCACTGTTTTTCTTATGTTCTTTTAATGTGATATCCACAATCTTGTGTATATGCTGTGGTTCAATTTGACCCTGAATTTGTTCCACCTTATTTTTAATACTATCATTATATATAATTTCATATGTAGTATCTTTTATATCATGGACATCAAACTTCACAAAATTGTCCAAATCAGAAATATCCTTACCTTCACTCTTGGCATCAATCATCATTTCATCTATCTGAATCTCTTCAATTTCTCCCAATTTAGCGACCTCGACATTGTTAGAAAACATCATATTGACTGGTATGTCTGCCGCTTTCGCAACTACATTGCTGCAAGTCAACGAAAATACAACCATTGCTGATACAAAAATTTTTCCACGTAATCCATTTTTCTTTTTCTCACGCATAATCTCTAATATCCTCCTTTTATATTGTTTGACACGATTACCTCCATAACATACACAGTACAAACGATTTTTATTGTGTGCATGTTCTAACTCCAATGACTTAATAATCAAAGCCGTATACTTTCTTTCCTGCCTTTCATCAAATCTTTCCGTTACTGCTTCATCACAAGCAATTTCCATCCAAGCAGAAAGATTATCTTTCAAGAAATAAAACAGCGGATGAAACTGAACTGAACCAGTAAAAACGGACAGTGACAAAAAGCCCCCTTATGTAGGATAATATAACTACATAAGGAGGTTTTCATATGGCAAAAAGAAAATACACACATATCAAAATAATTGAACCAAAATTGCTTGCTATGCGTGAAGCAGGAAAAACTAACCGTGAAATTGCAGAATACTTTGGATTGGAGATAAGACAGATTGAAAACTGGATCAATCGCTATCATCGGGAGCAGGCTCGTCTTGCTGAGGGACTTCCTCCAAAACGTCGAGGACGTCCCAGAAAACATCCGGCACCAACCAACATTCAAGAGTATCAGTATGAGATTGAGCGTCTGAAAATGGAGAATAAACTTTTGCGGGATTTTCTGCAATTAACAGAAAGGATGTGAGAACGCAGATAAAATATGAGGTGATATATAGA
>DXEB01000020.1 GCA_019115165.1 Candidatus Anaerotignum merdipullorum
CTTGCGGCTGAAAGGTTGATTTACGATCCTGTGGAACCTCAATTTCCATAGAACCATAACTGCTGTTGATACGTTTGCGTTTATACCCATTTCGGTAATCATCATTGTCAGAACGCTCAGATTTTTCATAACCAAGATGGTTGTCCATTTCGGCTTCCATCATTTCTTTGATGGTTCCACCAAGAAGATCCTTTAGAGCTTCCTGAATATCCTCAGCTGTCTGAATATCGTATTCTTCCATGAGCTGATGAATAATGTTTCGTTTTCCCTCTGTCATGTGTACCCGATGTATGGGTTTCTTCTGTTTTGCCATAATAAAAGGTCCTCCTATGATTTAAATTTTACCATAGAAGAACCTCTTCAATTACATATTTACAGAAAAAGTTTCACACTGCCTTATCTTCTAGGAATCATTCCCGGTATTTCTTAGGTTTTGATTGGATTTTTCAAGAATAAAGGTAAATAACAAATCCCTATTTGTGCAAAGGGTTTGGGATATTTCTAACAATCAAATAAAAATACCCGGTATGGCATTTCATATCGGGTATTTTTGATTCCTCAATTCATGGTATTATAAAACATCCTTGCGATCCAAAATCATAAAGACGCGTACCATATCTTCCGACAAATTCAAATTTCCATTTTCATCTCCGCTCAGTACGCCTTCTTCGACCAATTTCTGCATAATCTCTTTGCCATAAGGCAGATCTTCAATACTCTGATATCGTTTCATCTCTTTTTCTCCTCCTTCCTCTACTTGATAAGGGATTTGAAAATAGTTACAAATGCCTTGGCAGATTCCTTCTGCACACACTTTCCGATATTCCTCAGAAAGTAACAGCTTTGCTTCTGTCAGATTTGTCATAAACCCGCCTTCCACCAATACTGCTGGCATTTTTGTCTGTTTGAGCACATATAAATCTCCGCTCTTCTTTAACCCTCTATCTTTCCTGCCGCTTGCAGACACCAATCCGCGATGAATCGCTTTCGCAAACGCCAGCGTTTTAGCGTCTGCTTTGTCATATACCCAGCTTTCTACACCATTTGCTTCATTCCAATCTGTTCCATATGCATTGGCATGAATGCTGACATATGCATCTGCTTGTGCATCATTCGCACGCTTTACGCGTACAGACAACGGCGTATCTTTTTCTTCCGGTGCTACCAAAATGGTGTGAAATCCACATCTTTGCAATGCCTTTTGCAAAAATCCTGCTACTGCTGCATTATATTCATTTTCTGCCATATATGTGCCATCTGCAAATAAGGGGGTTCGTTTTCCGGCTGTTTCTACGCCATGCCCATCATCTATTGCAATATAAATCAATACCATTCCTCTCCCTTCTGTTTTGATTTTCCAATATGATCCGAAATCATTTTTTACCGTCGGATCCATCAGAATCCCAATACTATCCAATGGATAAACATTTCCAATTTTACGCCGATTGCCGTCAGGATTACCTCCAGCAAACCAACCCAAAACCACGGATTTTTCTATCTCTTCTTCCAATACAAGTGATCTTCCCCCTATCATACTATGCATACTCGTCCAAACGGTGATGCACTGATTTGACGCTAGTTTCCACTACAGAAAGTCTGCCTTCTTGTCCTTCTTTCCATGCCGTTTTGTTTTTTCCGCATCTTTTTACATTCCAGAATCATTTCTCGCTATGCGTCTGCCTCACCGCGCCATGCGGCATCTTTTCTAATACATCTTTTCCCTTCGTCTTCCGCATTGTACAACAGTTTTTTGATTACCCTCGATAGGATTCTTTCCTGCTATCCTATGTTTTTGCACAAAAAAAGAGCCTTATGACTATTCCATCATAAGACCCTCCTTATCTTTATTTTGTTTCACCGAAAATACCCAATTTCCGGAACCGTGCATATCGTTTCTCCACCAATTCTTTTCCAGCGTATTGCTCCAGCTCATGAATATCCGCAAGAAGCCTTGCCTTTATTTCCGCACACATGGTTTCAAACGCATCAAAGTTTTCCTGAATCACATCTTCTGCAACTCCAAAGTGCTTCATATCCTCAGCGGTAATCTTCAGACACTCCGCCGCTTCTGCCGCTTTTGTGGCATCTTTCCACAAAATACTAGCACAACCTTCTGGAGAAATCACCGAAAACACAGCATTTTCCAGCATATATACCCGGCTCGCCACAGATAAGCCAATTGCGCCACCGCTTCCGCCTTCTCCAATGACAACCGTAATAATTGGTGTTTCCAATCCCATCATCTGCAGCAAATTATCTGCGATTGCCTGCGCCTGTCCGCGCTCCTCCGCTTCTTCTCCGCAATATGCACCAGAAGTATCTACAAAACAAATCACCGGACGATGAAATTTTTCCGCCTGTTTCATTAGCCGCAGTGCTTTTCGATATCCCTCCGGCATCGGACAGCCAAAATTACAGCGGATTCTTTCCTGCAAGTCCCGACCGCGCTCAATCCCGATAAACGTCACCGGAATCTCTCCTAAATAGCCAATCCCGCCAATAATTGCTGGATCATCTGCATATTTTCTATCTCCATGCAATTCTGTCCGTTCTGTGAACAACTGCTCTATATATGCACGGGACGTGGGACGATCCTGTGCTCTAGCAGCCTGAAGCCTTTCATAAGCCGTCATCATACGCCCTTCCTCCTCTCGTGCTGCTTCAGCAGACGTTCCAATGTTACGCGCAGTTCCGTTCGCGGTACAATCGCATCCACAAATCCACAGTCCTGCAAAAATTCTGCTCGTTGAAAATCATCCGGCAATTTTTTCTTTGTAGTCTGTTCAATCACACGACGCCCCGCAAAACCAATCAATGCGTTCGGTTCAGACAAGATAATATCTCCCAGCATCGCAAAGCTTGCTGTTACACCGCCTGTTGTCGGATCCGTCAAAACCGTAATATATAAACCTCCGCGATCACTGTGATACCGCACCGCTCCGCTGGTCTTTGCCATCTGCATTAAAGACAGTATACCTTCCTGCATTCTCGCTCCGCCAGATGCAGTAAAACCAACTACTGGCAAATTCTGCTCTGCTGCATATTCAAACAAACGTGTAATTTTCTCACCTACCACAGAACCCATGCTGCCCATCATAAACTGCGGATCCATGACAAATACCGCACAAGGCTGATGACGTATGGTAGCCGTACCGCAAACCACACCCTCCTGCTGACCGGATGCCGTCTGTGCATCTTCTATTTTTGCCGCATAACCCGGAAAACTTAGTGGGTTCTCCGTATATAACTCTGTAAACAATTCCTGAAAGCTTCCTTTGTCGCAAATCGCCTTAACTCTCGTTCTTGCACCAATGCGGTAATGATACCCACAAGAAGGGCATACCATCTTATGCTTTGCAACAGAACGCTTGGTATCAATAGATTTACAAATGGGGCAACGAATTTTTTCTTCTACTGTAGGGGTAATGCCACCGCTTTCCAGCACATTTCTTGATTTTCGAAACATACCGACAATATTATTCAAGTTCTGTGCCTCCTTCCGCCAGCAATTCCGGTAAAATCATTGTGTCATATTCTCCTTTTTGGAATCTTGGATTCCGTACCAGATGCAGCTGGTCTTCAATATTGGTTTGAATGCCGTGAATAACCATTTCACAAAGTGCCACTTCCATTTTCCGAATGGCATCTTCTCTTGTTTTCGCATATACAATCAATTTTCCAATCATGGAATCATAAAACGGTACAATCAGGCTGTCCTGTACCAACGCCGTGTCAAAATGCACACGGGAACCTCCTGGAATATGCAAAAAGTCGACCTGTCCAGTACTTCTGGCATTGATCCGACATTCCATCGCATGTCCATGCAAATGAATATCTTGTTGCGTGAAGTCCAGCGGAATTTGGCATGCAATCCGAATTTGCCATTTTACGATATCAATATCGCTGATTTCTTCTGTAATTGGATGCTCTACCTGCAGACGCGTATTCATTTCAATAAAATAAAAGTTCCCGTCTGGCGCCAACAAAAATTCCACAGTTCCTGCATTTACATAATGCGCTGCTTTTGCCGCTTTCACAGCTGCTTCCATCATCTTCTGCCGCATTTCTTCCGTCATGACCGGGCAAGGTGTTTCTTCCAATACTTTTTGTTTATTCAGTTGCAAAGAGCAATCCCGTTCACCCAAACAAACAATATTTCCGAATGCATCCGCCAAAACCTGCATTTCCACATGGCGCACGGAAGTCAAATATTTTTCCAGAAATACATCACCATTGCCAAACGCACTTTTTGCCTCTTCTGATGCTGCAAAAAAGGCGGTCTCCAGATCTTCTTCCCGTTCTACCACACGGATGCCTTTCCCGCCGCCGCCTGCCGTTGCTTTGATCAACACAGGATAACCAATTTCAGCAGCCAGCCGTTTCGCTTCTGCTGCATCCTGTAAAATTTCTGTTCCCGGAACCACTGGTACACCAATTTCTTTCATCAACCGGCGGGAATTATCTTTATCGCCCATAGCACGCAGCACATTGCTGTCCGGACCAATGAAAATGATTCCCTT
>DXEB01000021.1 GCA_019115165.1 Candidatus Anaerotignum merdipullorum
GGGCAAACATCTTATCTTGACGCTTTCCTATTGTAACGTACATTTTCTCCGTTGTCAACAACAAAATACGCCGAAAAATAGAAAACACGAAATTTGTCATATTTGGCAGAGAATGTCTGCCTTTCACATCAATTTTTTACACTAACTGTACAAAAAAAATGCCATCGCAGGGAAGCATCCCCGCGATGGCTGTTTCACGCAATTATTGATTATCCTGCATAATAGAAATGATGGTTTTGTCCATCGGCGCCATCCCTTCCATGCTGATCCGACCCAAGTTCTTTGCCGTCTGTTCCGCAGAAGAACCGATCACACCAAAATGATGCGGGATCATCGTGCCATTCATTGCCAACATTGCTGACAGGAACGCTGAATGTACCCCTGCATATGCCTTCAGTGCACAGCCTGTGCTGCCGCCGTCACAAATCATCCCGGACAGATTTGCTGCCATATGATCCATTGCCGCAGAAACTTCCGCTGCACCGCCGCCCATCAGGAGCACAATCCCTGCTGCAGCGCCACTGCCGCCGCCCAATACACAGCCGCAAAGTGCAGACAGTCTTCCCGTATAATGTTTGCTGTAAATCGTTACCAAACCGCTCAAGGCAACCGCCCGACGAATCGTATCTTCATCGGCGCCAATGCTTCTGCCGTAAGAAACCACAGGCATCGAGCACAAAATACCGTGAGAACCGCTGCCCACAATACTCATCGCAGGGAACGGCAGTCCTGCCAGACGCGCGTCCATAGCAGCCGTTGTCAGATGCTGTGCGCGTGTGATCATATCATCGCCCAATACGCCTTTCTCGCGGAATACATCCATCGTCTGCCCAATACGCAGCCCAACGCCCTTTGCACCTTCTTCCGCCAATGCGCAGTTCATATCAATCATATCCTGTACAAACGCAATCTCTTCTGCGTCTACTGTCTGTACATACTGTACCATATCCGCAACCGTCATGCTTTCAAAATCAAATTCCGGTTTTTCTTCTTTCGTCTGTTGTGCCGCAGCGGAGAATACTTCTTTGCCGTCTCTCCACACTTTTGTAATGTTGCTGTGGAAAGTTTCAATCAAAGCAGCGCCTTCGCCGTTTTCGGCTTTTACTTCCGCCAGAATATAAATCTCATCTTTGGATTCATCCACCGCAAATTCCGTCTGAATACCGCTTTTCTTCAGTTCTTCTGCATGCGCCTGTGTCACCGGACGCAAACATTCCAAGCCCAGCGTCCAATCGCCGTATACCGCCCCCAGCAGTGCAGACATTTCGCATCCAATTTCATCGGTGCCCGGAATCGCACAGGAAAATGCGTTTTTATACATTCCGCCATTCATGGTCATCCGTATGGAACAAACTTTGCCGCCGCCTGCAGTTGCCTCTGCCGCTGCTCTGGATGCCGCCAGTGCAATTGCACCCACTTCCGTTACGCCCAGTGCCGGTTTCATTTCGTCTTTCAGTAGTGTCGTGTATGCTTGCATAATTCTCCACCCTTTCTCTGATGTATTTCTTCCGATATAGATAGCATACCACTATTTTCACCGAAAATCCACCCTGACAAGGTATTTTTTTCATGGAAATTTATAAAATCCGACAACAGCATAAGAAATATATCGTGCATTTTCCTGTCCGACATTGCCATCTCCGCCATATCTGTCTATAATGTCTAATGCCGCGCAGCGGAAATCAACAATCTCAAAGCACGGCAGTGTGTTTTATGTTCTTGGATGAATAGGAGGGTATCACAATGGAACAAAAAAGAGAAAAGTTCTCCTCCCGTCTGGGCTTTATCCTGATTTCCGCAGGATGTGCCATCGGGTTGGGGAATGTATGGAAATTCCCTTATATCACGGGGCAGTACGGCGGCGCAGCCTTCGTATTGATTTACATCGCATTTCTAATTTTGATGGGTATTCCCATTCTGGTGGCGGAACTTGCCGTCGGGCGTGCCAGCCAGCAGAGTATCGCCCGCGCTATGGATGTGTTGGAACCAAAGGGCACCAAATGGCACTGGTACAAATACTTTGGTATGGCGGGGAATTACCTGTTGATGATGTTTTACACCACCGTATCCGGCTGGATGCTGTATTATTTTTTCAAAATGAGCGCCGGCGGATTTGTCGGTCTGGATGCAGCCGGTGTGGGAGAAGCCTTTGATACCATGTTGGGCAGACCCGGTTTAATGACCTTCTTTATGGTTCTGACCGTTCTGATCTGTTTTACCATCTGTGCCAGAGGCTTGCAGGCAGGGGTAGAGAAAATCACCAAAGTGATGATGCTTCTGCTGTTTGCACTAATGGTAGTACTGGCAGTACGTTCCGCTCTGCTGGACGGCGGTGAAGCCGGTCTGGAATTCTATCTGAAGCCGAATTTCTCCGCTCTGCAGGAATATGGTCTGCTGGAAGTGCTGTTTGCCGCTTTAGGTCAGGCATTCTTTACACTCAGTATTGGGATCGGCGCCATTGCCATTTTCGGCAGCTATATTGACAAATCCCGCTCTCTGCCCGGAGAAGCAGTTTTGATTACAATTTTGGATACCTTTGTAGCGTTTATGGCTGGTATGATCATTTTCCCTGCCTGCTTCGCATATGAAGTCAATCCTGGAGAAGGTCCTTCTTTGATCTTTGTGACACTGCCTAATGTATTCAACAACATGCCGGGCGGCAGACTCTGGGGCGCGTTGTTCTTCTTGTTTATGTGCTTCGCGTCGTTTTCTACGGTCATTGCCGTTTTCCAAAATATCATTTCCTTTGCCACAGACCTGACTAACGCAAGCAGAAAGAAAGTCATTCTGATCAATATTGTGGTTATGATTTTGCTTTCCATGCCCTGTGTACTGGGTTATAACCTGTGGAGCGGGTTCCAGCCGTTTGGCGAAGGCTCTGCCGTACTGGACTTTGAAGATTTCTTAGTCAGCCAAAATATCCTGCCATTGGGCAGCCTGATCTTCGTGCTGTTCTGCAGCTGGAAAATGGGCTGGGGCTGGGATAACTTCATTGCAGAAGCCAACTGCGGCACCGGGATGAAATTCCCCAGCTGGCTGCGGTTATATTTCAAATGGATTCTGCCTTTGATTGTACTGTTCATATTTGTGATGGGTTATTATTCCAAATTCTTTTCGGCGTAAACCCCCGTCATATTCCATCGTATAGAAGAAACAAAACGCACGAAATGCCGCTGTTTTCCGCTGCTTTCGTGCGTTTCTTTGTATACGGCCGGTTCTGTTGCAGGGAACCGCCGGTCTGATCACCGTTTTGGTTCCGTTCTCTCTCGGCAACCAATGCAAGTGTCATCTTCATGCAATCAGGCACTGACCGCTGCATCCACAGAGAATGTCTGTCCATTTCACTGCTGATTACAATGGAACAATCCTCTTTCCCCACCGTCTGGCTTCGCAAACGGCCCGGTATGCCCCGCCGGTATCCCGCCTGAGATACGTCACCACCACATCCGCATGCTGCGCCATCCAGCGGTTTCGGCGGACAATCGCAGCTTTGGGCGGCGCCTGCGCCAATCCCTCCGGTAAAAACGCCCGGTCAGCCATGCGGGGTGGTTTCTCTGCTGCATAGGGATATGCCGCCACCAGTTCCAG
>DXEB01000022.1 GCA_019115165.1 Candidatus Anaerotignum merdipullorum
TGTTTCCATGATTTCCACTCTCCTATTTTTTTGATTGTGATACTCTATCCTATGACATTGATCCTTTTTTGTGACAAGCTACTGTATGCCGCACATCCTGCGGATTATCTTCATATGATAACAGCAAAACATCCTGCAAGGAGGAACACGTCGTGAAACAGCCTAGTTTATGGAAAAAATTTTTTCAATCCATGCAATACATGCGTCTAACGGATTTATGTTTGGTTGTTTTTCTCATTCTCTTACTTTCGCAGTCTGCGTATCACTTCTTTTTTTATGATACCTCTCGTGTCGTTGACAGTTCTATGGATGCTATGATCCGCAGCTCTGCAGCTACCATTTTCGGATACTTCATCAGCGCTGGTTTTGGCAACCATGTGAAAACAGACAAAAATGCCCCTGATATGGTACCACTTTCTGATGCCTCTGCAAAAACAGACCTATCCTCTCGACAAAAAAATACAGATACTCCCGTAGAACCTGCCGGTACCTCCAGTAGCATTTCTCCCTATCAGGCATGCCGCATTCGTCAACAGATCTGGATTGTAGGCGGAATCGGACTTTTTTCCTTGTTGTTGCTTTCTTATGTTCATATCTTTGCTCCACCACAAGCTCACGCAGTTCCTAGTCTTTCCCAGTTTCAAGACTTTTTGGTTGGCAGCATCGGATTTCTTGTGGGGCATGCTAAATATGACGTATGATACGTATAATCCAATCTTTCAACCACGGTTTTTTTGACTCTTTCTAAATTATATTTTCCGGATGAAAGCGGAAAGCGCTGCATAATTGATGAAATCATCCTGTTTCCATTTTACCTTCCTTCTCTATTTTTCGCTCGTCATATCGCATGTGCAAATGAAAAGGAGGAAGTAGATCATCCTGCTTCCTCCTGTTTCAGATATTTATCCATCCACAACAATACCATGTTCCATCAAAAATGATACCCATTTCTCATAACACGACGCTTTCAAATGTGCATTGTCAAAGGTATACTCTTTGGATAAGTTTCCATTACCATCTGAATAAATTTCATTCACGTCAATGTAAAAGATACGCCGCTGATCCGCAAGTGTGGAAATATCCTGATTGCGTAGCTGAATATTAGGATTATTAATATAGTCATCTGTTGCGGAACGTTCTTCCGTTACATATAAAATCCCTTGTAAAAACAAAATCGCATTGGGCTGCAATGCCTTGATTCGCTCCACAGCCGCTGCATATGTCTCCAAAAACCGTTCTCTGGTGCCCGTTCCCAGTTCGTTGATTCCAACCATCAAGTATATTTTTCCAAATTGCTGTTCCGTCAACGCTTGTTCCAGCGTCCCCATACTACCGTCCGATAACAAGGCAATTGGCTTATCAAACAAAGAATAAATCGTCAATCCAACCTCTACGTAATAGGTTGCCTGATCTAATCCGGAATATTCCGACATACCAACCATGCGAGAATCTCCAATAAACAACGCATCGTCAAAGTAAGCACGGTCTACCGTCTCAAATTCCCGCAGCGGCCACTCCGTTTCTTCCGCCTCCGCTTGATTCACCCATACATTCCAGCTTGGTACTGCGGCATTTTTACCATTCCATGTTTCACGAATCCATAAACAAGTATACGCCGTTCCCGGATGTACTTCTCTGTCTGACATCTTAACTTGTTCTGTGATACGAAGGTACTGCCCAAATCCTTCTACGAAAACAAGCGTAACTACCACTAGAACAAGCAAAGGATATTTGATTTTTTTCATGGTGCATCACCTCAAAAACGAAAGTATAAAAACGGATTATTCAATCCGTTGGATAATTGGTATATCGAAAACCAAAAAATCACTAACAGCAGTACGATACCATACCACTTGCGATAATGCCGTTTCAGCCATCTTTCCACAAACGGGAAAATACAGCATACACCAGCCAGTAAAAATGGACCATACATACTGCCGTATTTCAGATAATCTACTGCCAATACATTGACGCCATCCTGAGGCACCAAAGGTGCGAACAGCCGTAAGAAACACCATTTGATATCTTGCAGTTCCGGCAGTGCAAAAAATACCCAAGATAAGGGTATGAGGAAACAAACATAAATATGTCCCAAAACCGGATGCTGCTCTAAAATTGAGCGCAGCCACAGCTTTTCTACCGAAATCCAGAAAAATAAAAAGCATCCCCACAGCAAAAAATTCCATCCAAATCCATGCCATAATCCCGTCAATATCCAAACAATCCCCAGATTGATTACCGTCCGCATACGACCTTTGCGGCTACCGCCCAGCGGAATATAAATATAATCCCGAAACCAACTGCCTAACGTCATATGCCATCTACGATAGAATTCCGATATGGATTTGGACAAATAAGGACTGTTAAAGTTATTGGGCAGGCGATAACCAAGCATTTTTGCAATCCCGATTGCCATGAGGGAATACCCCTGAAAATCAAAATATAACTGCATACTGTAGCCCAAAATACCCATCCACGCCAAAGGAGTGGAAATACTGTCAAATCCAATGGTTTGGATGTCATACCATAATCCGGATAAACTGTTTGCTAATAACACTTTGTATCCAAGACCGATGATAAAGCAAACCAGTCCATATTCCATACCTACACGGATGCGTCTGTTTCGTTCTCCCATCAACAGCACTCGTTTGGACTCCATATCTTCTAACCGTGCAATGGGACCAGAAAGCATTTTCGGAAAAAACAACAGGTATGACAAAATTTGCAATACGCCTGTCTGCGTCATTTGTTTTCGATTACAGTCAAATAACAAGGCCAATATCGTGAAAACCAAAAAACTAATTCCGGGCATCAATTGACCCGAAGTTTTGTTCCATACCAAAATTCCAACAAACAGCAATACCGCTGCAGCCAGCACTGGTTTTCCAAAACGCTGCACTCCTTGATACGCTAAAAGAGTCAAACAGGTCAAAGCCAGCAAATGAGGTATCCATACCGTATATGACACCGCATAAAAACCAATACTGCCTAGAATCAAAACGACTTTTCTGCTGCGATCTGATGGAATGACATAATAGATCAGCAAAAAAGCCGGTAAAAACCATACAATAAACGGAATACTTCCGAAGTCCAATGAAAGTTCCTCCTTGCCGCAATCCGTTCTTCTCCTGCGAAAAACGTTGTAATTTGTCGATTACAGGTTCAAAAAAATTCGACGTCCGACTTTTCGGACATCGACACATTTTGGGTTCCCGAACTCTGTCCTTTATTATACGGCACATCAGAATTTGAAACAAGCCTTCCTTTTCGATTCTATCTTTTTTTCCGTTTTCCACAAAACAAATGGAAAAGCTCTATTTCCTTTTGACATTCTTCAAACTGCAAACAAAAAACAGCGTGCCTTTTACATGGTTGGACTTCCTTCTTCTCTTTTTCTTCCGTTTGATTTTGGATATAGAAAAAGCTCTTTTTCGAGTTCAGTGCTGCTGAAGGAAATGTCGAATCAATATTCAAAGGATACAAATATATTGAATGACACAGCATATGGAAGGGAACGAAACCAGATACCTTTTATTGTTTCGACAGACCTGAAAGGTGTTGACGGCTGCAACGCTTCTTGATATCATTTTCTTAAAATAACAACGCAATCCATCGACTGGAGGGATCAGTATGAAAGAATACCAAAACTTGATAGGTCGGATTATCATTGCGGCAGCGATCATCATCGCGGCAGTCATCATTGCTGGTGCGATTGATAGTGCAGGAGTAAATATACAGCAAGGGTTCCATCTAGCGGGAGATCTCCTTCGGTAGCTCTCCTTGATGAAGAGTGACCCGCATGGAAAATTGGAAGTTGAAAACGGAATACTCCAACGAAAAAAATGCCTTTTTATTCTTTTTGTTGTCATATTGGCTACTTTTGGGGTTGGTACATACCAATCTTACACGCAACCTGATGGCAGCACCGTTGAGAGCCAGATAAAAATGGCAAACGGTACATCAGCCGGAACAGAGCGGAAGATCTCCCAGGAACAGGAATTAGAGAATTACTTGTTAATCAGTATTTACAGCGGTAATAAATCTGGAATTGCTGTATTTGAGCCAAGTTGACAAGAGAACATATCCCTTGGGTTCCGGGGAATGGAGAGAAATTCAGATGAAATCATTCTATCTGGCATTCTGATAGATGCCGTATGGTATGACCCTATTGGATTCCATGGTATGCAAACGAATTATGCTGAAATTACTTCTTCAGTAAATGGAACAGAAAAGGCACCTATTATTTTTGATACAACCGATATGAAAATCATTTGTTCAAAAGTCTCAGCAAGAGACTACATTTTATTCGTGGAATACGCCGATGCCAGCAGTAATGCATACAAATAAACACTCCTATTGATCCGGGCATTTCTTGCGATGGATTCGGTCAATACTCCCATAATTTTAGAGTAAAGAGACGAGTGGAACATAACATATACTCCCCTCTTTCTATCTTGAAAATTGCATGCGGGATCGTCTTTCGTGTGCAGCTGATGATATGCGCCCCCATCGGCTGGATTTATGACCTTTGGGTCGGAATGGGAACAGGACAGGGACAGACGCCGGATCAAACCGTTTCCATGATATATACCCAAGCTGATGCAGTGGATTCCCATATGAAAAACATCCCCGTCACAACATTCCAAGAGTGTCTGATTGCGTGCTCCTTACTGTGCCTGCAGAATATCAGCTACACGGGAGAACAAAGCTACAAGAAAAACGACGGGACACGAATGCTTCCCTTGACAAGTACATCTCTGCGGATCACTCCGCCAACCCGGTCAGAAGTTTCTGACTTGAATCCTACCATTCGGCTACTATAACCACTGCTATCTGGCTCCGCTGGAGATATCTCTTATGTCTGCGTCTATTTTGATGACTATCTATGACCTACCCAAGCGAAAAACTGCCCACCGATTATGCGTGCTGTGTTTCAGTGGACGCGCAGAAAATACTCCAAAAGCTTGCATGAGATATATGTACTGGATATGTACCGCTGTGGCACGGTCTATCAACCGTGGATTTGGTCATCCGCGCCGGTATTGTAATTCTCCTGCTAATGATCAGTTCAGCCATCGCACAGGAGATAAAAAAGGCTGTCCGCTGCAAAGCGGAAGATTGTATTGAACAGTAAATTAGAATTTGGAGGGATATTATGCATGATCTACGGATATGGATACCTTTTGTCCTTGCAATCATTATTTCCCTATTGCTGGAAAAAATATTGGACAATGGCGAGAAAAAAGACAGCGGCTTTGTATTTTGTTTTTGGAAGCTGAGTGATAGAAGAAAATTCATCCGCACACTCTGGCTGCTGCCACTGATGATTCTCGTGATCATACTGCTTCACATTACATCGAAATCCTATTTTCTCACCGGTATCATTACAGTCACATGTAGTATCCTATGGTTAATTCAAACTGTTTATTATTATAAAAAATGGAAACAATAAATCTCTGTTTTCCGTGCAGATATCTGCCAGCTTCCACAACGAAACACAGCAACTAAGCACGATGATTTTCATGCAGAAAAGGGCTGTACTTTTTATCCCTGCAATTAAAAAGGAACAACCAAACATGATAAAACCGTGAGCGAAAATCCGAGAGAAATTGGCTTTCGAACTTCCGATGGAACCTTTTTCTATTTCCTAATAAAATTTTCTGCATCAAAATTCAGTAATAGAGCAACACGGAACCGAAAAGGAGATAGAAAAAACAGTGCCCGAACCGGGCACCGTTTTTTTCTGCCGTTTTCTCAATCTTCCAGATGATGCAATTCTTCGATATCCTGCACCGGTTTTTTCAAACCTTCGATAACAATATGGTTTTTCTCCGCATAATCCCACAATGCTGCATGCAGCGCTTCTTCTGCCAGACAGGAACAATGCACCTTCACTGGCGGCAATCCATCCAATGCTTCCATCACTGCTCGATTGGTCACCTCCAATGCCTGCTGCACCGTTTTCCCCTTGACCAATTCTGTCGCCATAGAACTTGTAGCAATCGCTGCACCACAGCCAAATGTCTTGAATTTTGCATCCTGAATAATACCGTTTTCGATCTGTAAATATACCTTCATGATATCGCCGCATTTGGCATTTCCCACTGTTCCAACACCACTGGGATTGTCAATTTCACCAACATTTCTTGGGTTCATAAAATGATCCATTACTTTCTGACTGTATTCCATATCGCATTCCTCCTGAATTTTTTCATTCGTTTTCTGTTATTTCCATTAAATTATGAGTTCTGTTTTTGGATTGCTTCATATAGCGGGGACATATCTCGTAACCGCTGTATAATCACAGGTAATTTCTCCAGTACAAAATCAATCTCTTCCTCCGTGTTATCCATATCTAAAGTCAATCGCAAAGAACCATGCGCCTTTTCATGGGGCAGCCCAATTGCCAGCAATACATGCGACGGATCTAACGAACCAGATGTGCAGGCAGAACCACTGGAAGCAGCAATGCCAAGTGCGTCCAAAAGCAGCAACATCGATTCTCCTTCAATAAATTCAAAGGAAATATTGCAATTTCCCGGCAGCCGATCCACAGGATGACCATTCAGTTTACTATAAGGAATCGTGTCCAAAATACCATGAATCAAACGATCACGCATTGCCTCCAGACGTTTTTTTGTTTCTGGCAACTCTTGCACAGCCAGCTCTACTGCTTTTCCCAGTCCAACTATGCCTGGAATATTTTCTGTGCCAGCACGCATCTTTTTTTCCTGTGCACCACCGAAAATCAAAGGCTCCACTTTGACTCCTTTACGGATATACAGTGCACCAATTCCTTTTGGCGCCCCCAACTTATGTCCACTGATAGACAGTAGATCAATCTGCATTTCTTCTACATCAATCGGCACATGTCCCATAGCCTGCACTGCATCTGTATGGAAGACAACACCGTTTTCTCTCGCTAGTTTCCCAATTTGTGCAATGGGTTCCACCGTACCGATTTCATTATTGGCAAACATAATAGAAATCAGGATGGTTTCAGGACGAATTGCCGCCTCCAAATCTTTTAGACAAACTTTCCCATCTGCATCCACATCAAGATAAGTGATGGAAAATCCATGTTTTTCCAGATATTCACATGTGTGCAGTATCGCATGATGCTCAATTTTGGTTGTAATAATATGATTTCCCTTTTGCCGCATGGCTTCTGCTACTCCGCGCAGCGCCATATTATCACTTTCTGAACCACCTGCGGTAAAGTAAATCTCTTCCGGTTTCGCATGGATCCCCGCTGCCACTTGTGCCCGCGCTTTCTCCATTGCTTTTTTACTCTCCTGCGCGATACTGTAAATTCCCGATGCATTCCCATAGTATTCTGTAAAAAATGGTAATATCTCCTCCAAAACTTCTTTTCTAACCGGCGTGGTTGCCGCATGATCCATATAAATTTTTGTTGCCATATTCTTGTCCTCCTTTATGGTATGTTATTCTCTATTATATATCATACTATTTTAATAGGTTTAATGTGATTTGAATTTACCACTTTTTTTCTGTTTTGTCAATCCCTTTTTGGGAAAAACTATTAAAAAACCTTTCACAAAAGGTGATGTTTTAGAATTTTTTTCTTGTTCATCGTGTCAGTACCTTTTCTCAAAAAAAAATTACCAATATAATAAGAAAATATACAAAACTTTTTTTCTGCATTCTATTTTTTGAAATGAGGTGAATCAAATGCAGGACTTCAAAGACAGACTAAAAATGCTCCGCAAAGAAAAAAAACTAACCCAGGTAAAACTAGGTGAAATGTTAAACTATGGATATACCGCCATCGCCAATTATGAATCCGGGCGAAATCAGCCCGCCATTGCGGATTTAAAAAAAATTGCCTCGATTTTTGATGTATCTCTGGATTATTTACTTGGCGTTAATGATTTACGCTATCCTTATTTAACAACCGTAGATGACTCCCTTGAATTTAATCAATTTCAACATTATTATAAACAGTTAAGTAAAAGCAGCCGAGAAGAATTATTGATGTATATGCAGTGGCTGTTAGATCGTGATGAAAAAAGAAAATCATCCGTAGAAAGTTCTCCTACACTCCGTGTTGCCCAAACCAGTAAAGAATACAAAAACGATTAAAAAAAACCTTCTCTCACAGGCAATCCCTGCTGAAAGAAGGTCTTTTTTTATCTCATATTCCATTCTTATATGGATTCTCTTACCATTTTGTCATCAACGTCTCTTTTCGATGCAGCATATGCAAAAAGACAAGACAAATCATCAATGACAATAACGTCGCCAAAGGAGAAGCTAACCCCATCACATAGAGAGAATCTGTAGCATATCCGCTAAATAGGTAGGTAGCTGGAATTCTGACGCAAAATGTCGCAATCATACTATGAACAAACGCAATGACAGATTTTCCATATCCACTGAAGTATGAATTCATACAAAATACAAAAGCAACCAATACGCAGTCAAACGCATACGAACGTAAGTACTCAGCCGCAGCAATCACAACTGCCGTGTCCTTAGAAAAAATTGCTGTAATCCGTTCTGGTATCACTTGCGCACATATGCAGAATGCTACACCAATGATCAATGCATACCCAATGCCAAACCAAAGCGTTTTTTTCGCACGTTCCATTTTTCCTGCGCCTAGATTCTGCGCCGTCATTGCAGCAACTGCGGATGCAAATGCTGTAGGCGGCAACATCGCAAACACAATAATCTTTTCCACAACGCCTACTGCTGCTGACGGAATCAATCCTAAGGTATTGACAATGGTTGTAATAATCAAAAACGAAACATTCACCAATGCATCCTGTAATGCTAATGGCAGCCCTACTTTCCAAATCCGTAGTGCAGACGATAGATTTAATCGAAAATATTCACGATGAAACGGGAAAGAAAATCCTTTCCTCCACATATATAACAATGCAGTAAAAAAGCTCACTGCTTGTGCAAAAATCGTAGCAATGGCGGCCCCTGCTGCCCCCATGTGAAATGCACCAACCAATAGAAAATCCATTCCTACATTCAATACACATGCCAGAAAAATAAAATACAGCGGTGTTTTGGAATCTCCCAATCCACGAAAAATACCGCTGACGGCATTATATCCTACAATAAACGGTATCCCTGCCGAACAGATCATAAGATAGCTTTTCGCGCTGGCAAACGCCTCCTGCGGCGTTTCCATTGCCAGCAAAATATTTTCCGCTAACAGTAGCATCACGGGTGTTACTACCATTGCCAATATCAAAAATACAATTCCAATGGTACCAATCGCATATGCCGCCGCTTTCCAATTACGCTCTCCAACACATCTTCCCAATAAAACAGTGCCACCAGTAGAAATCCCTAACACGATGCCGGTAATGGTCTGCATTACCTGACTGCCAATGGCAACTGCTGAAACTCCTGCCGCCGTATCAAATTTACCGACCACATATAAATCCGCAGCACCATATAACGCCTGTAAAAAACTTGCCAATAAAAACGGAATGGCAAAGCGCAGCAATGTACTGCCAATATTTCCTTCTGTCAAAGAATACGTCTGTTCCAAATAAAGCTCTCCTCTCTCAAAAAAAAGCCGGATAAGAAGCAGGACTCTCACCTGCCATCTTATCCAGCTGTAATCTCTCAAGTATTACGCACCCTCCGATGAACGTTCCTATTGTAGCAACTGTTATTCACATTGTCAAGAATATTTTGTCGTATTCCGCCAAACAATCTATAATTGAAATCCATTCTGTTATCATGTTCTGCCTAATACGAACAAAACCAAAGTTTCCCGAAATAAACTCTAGTTTTATTTTGTGTACAATCCCCATACAATTTTAGAATCCATCCATTGTAATACAACTCTGTTTTACAACTCCACTTCTACACAATAACAATCATCTATTAAGATGTGATGCCAGTCACATGTATGATACTGTTTCAGATAACGTGCATTTTCCGCCATTACAAAGTCGATGGTGCACCAGGAATCATCTCCGCGCTGTTCTATAATATTCGCATATTGTTTGATATCAGAAAAATGGTGCCTAATATAATGTTTGCTCATTACTAGGCAATAGGCATGCATTTCCCGCCAAAATTCATCAGCAAAATCCTTTTTCCAATCAAATGGAATGTATCCACCTTCCACAATTAAATTTTGGTGATTTTCCATAGCAGTCTGAATCATTTTCCGAACGATGGACCATAAATATGGTTCCAGCTCTGCATCGTCTTCCGGTGTGAGATTGGTATTCCCACTCCGAATCAATCCCATTTTCAAAAGATCTATCGACAGATATGGATACTTATATTTTTCAAGAAGTCTTTGCGCCAACCAAGTCTTTCCTGTATGAGAGGCACCCGTAATCAAAATAATCATATCTCTCATCCGTTCCTTTCTGCACCCGATCAAACAAATCCGACAGATTTTGCTCTTCTGAAATATTTGGAAACGGATACCTTTCTTTCTATCTTGTATATCAGTTTCAAAAATAAACTATCCATTCAGAAACAGAAAAATTTATAAACTTTCCATTCATTATGCTTTTCCAGCACGCAATTCTTTTGCCGCCGCCAATGTTGTTTCCGTAATTTCCGCTCCCCCCATTAAGCGCGCAACTTCTTTGCAGGCAGCTTCTTCATCCAGTTGCTGTACACTTGTTACAGTACGATCCTGTATCACCTGTTTTTGAATCAGAAAATGACTGTCTGCCATAGCTGCAATTTGCGGTAAATGCGTGATACAGAGGATCTGTCTTTTTTTCCCCAGTAAACTCATTTTTTCTCCCACTTTTCTCGCTGTTCTTCCGCTGACACCAGTATCAATTTCATCAAAAATAAATGTCTCAATTTCATCTGCATCTACCAATACCGTTTTTAATGCCAGCATAATCCGAGACATCTCTCCACCGGACGCAATTTTTGCCAATGGTTTCAAATCTTCTCCTGCATTGGCTGAAATCAAAAACTCTACGCGGTCTTTGCCGTCTGCCGCAAGCTGCTCTCTTGGTTCAATTCCAATCACAAATTTTGCCTGAACCATTTCCATGTCATGGAGCGCTTGTTCTACTTGCTCCTGTACTTGATCTGCTGTTTTTCTGCGTATCGCAGAGAGTTCTTGCGCAATGGATTCCATTTCCGTCCGGATTTGCTTGATTTCTGCTTCCAATTCTGCAGCTTTTTCTTCGCTATTTAATAAAAGCTCCATCTCTTCTACCGTTTTTTGGTAAAATTCAAATACTGCAGCTTCACTTCCACCATATTTCCGTTTCAGACGATACAACACTTGCAGTCGTTCCTCCGTCTGTTCCAATGCATCTGGTTCCACTTCCAAAGTCTGTGCATATCGCTTCCATTCCCTTGCTCCATCTTCCAATTGCGCATAGGCATCCTCCAGCCGTTCCAGCAGCGGCGCCAGAGATGCATCCCATTCAGAAGCCTCTCGCAGGTCATGCAGGGCTTCTCCGATTTGATCACATGCAGAGGGCAAGCTCTCTTTCCCATCATACAGCAGCCCAATGCCTTCCATAGATAGGCGCATCAATTTATCTACACTGCTCAAACGTTTCTTTTGTTCCAACAAAACCGCTTCTTCTCCTGCTTTCCAATCTGCCGCCTCAATTTCTTCTTTTTGAAATTGCAGCATATCCAGTCGCCGCGCACGGCTGCTTTCTTCTCCACATAAAGCTTCCAACTGTTTTTTCAACTCTTTTTCTTTGGCATACAGCAAACGATAATGCTTTAGCTTCTCCAACAGTGGCTCTGCACAAAATCGATCCAACAATAAAATATGCCGGGATGGATTCAATAAGGATTGATGCTCATGCTGCCCATAAATATCCAGTAATTCCGCCGCCAGTTCTTTCAGCATGCCAGTTGTAACCGTACTGCCATTGACGCGGGCAACCGTTTTCCCAGACGCCTGCATACTTCGTGTAATCAGCAGTGATCCGTCCGTTTCCATGGTAATGCCATGTTCTTCCAAAAATGCCCTTACCTTGGCATGATCTGAAAAAAACAACGCTTCCACCACTGCAGACTGCGCCTCTTTCCGCAAAAAATCACGACTCACCCGACCGCCCAATGCAAAATGCAGGGAATCAATCACCATGGATTTCCCGGCACCGGTTTCGCCTGTTAAAATATTCAGTCCCGGTCCAAATTGCAGTTCACATTCTGCAATCAACGCCACATTTTTAATATGCAGATGTTCCAGCACGGCAATCCCTCCGTTTCTTATGCGCTATGTATGATACGATATAATTTTTCGATAATTACCGCAGCCTGATTATGCGTACGAACCACACAAAACACGGTATCGTCTCCGGCAATGGTTCCTAAAATTTCGCTGTTTTGCATATTATCCAGCGCAACAGCAACAGCCATTCCCATTCCTTCCAATGTTTTAATCACAATGATATTCTGTGCATAATCCATTTTGACAACTGCTTCTTTGAATACTCTAGTCAAACGCTCCGTAATTTCCGTATCGTTTCCCGTAATCACAGAATACTTTTGTTTGCCGCGTTCTGTGGCGATTTTTGTCAGTTTCATCTCGCGAATATCTCTGGAAACCGTCGCTTGCGTTACCATAAATCCTTCTTCGCACAATTTCTGAGCCAACTCATCCTGGGTCTCAATATCGTACTTTTCAATCAATTCCAATATTTTCGCGTGTCTGGCAATTTTCACTCTCGTCACAACCTTTCCTATTCTTCTTATCTGCTCAATTTATGACGCAGCACATCATAAAAACTTTGAGGATTGATTTTGATAATGGATGCATATTCTTCCGCTTTTTTTACCTGCACAACGTTTTTTCCCTGCAACGTCCATGCATCCTGTCCATCGGCACTGACAGTAAAATCCGTTTCCTCTCGGGGATTGACTTCCACTGTAACCACATCCTCTGCAGAAACCACAATGGATCGGCTAGTCAGTGTATGTGCTGAAATTGGTGTAATCGCAATAATTTGTGCATCTGCTTTCAATACCGGACCGCCAGCAGATAAATTATACGCCGTAGAACCGGTCGGCGTACAAATAATAACGCCGTCTGCACGTAACGTATCCACATATTCCTCGTTTACAAAAATATTAAACTCCAGTATCTTATACAACAATCCACGGGTAATGCAGATATCATTCAACGCCAACATCCCATTGATTCGCTTTTCTTTGGTCATCACACTTGCAGAAAGCATCATGCGCTTCTCCAGTTTATAACTGCCTGCCAGTACCTTATCAATGGCGTATTCTGCACGATTTTTTTCCTCTGCTGTTAAAAATCCCAGCGTACCCAAATTGATACCCAAGATTGGTGTCGCATAAGGTGCAGATTTTCTACTAACACCCAGCAGTGTGCCGTCTCCGCCCAAAGAAATCAAAAAATCCGAGCAGCGATATAACATTTCCTCATTCTGCGCATACTCCGGATATCCCGCTTTTTCTGCTACTTTTTCTATCAGCTGCGGCGTACAGCCACGTTCCCGTATATACTGTATCAATCTTTTTGTTACTGCCAAATCTTTATCTTTTTCCACATTTGGCAAAATTCCGATTTTTTTCATACTTTCGCCCCCACGAAGTTTCAAAGTTCTTCATGTGATTTTGCTGTCACTTCTTTCATCTTTGTATGAACTTCTTCTTTTGTCCATCCGGATTGTGATTTAGAAAGGAATATCAAATATTCAATATTTCCTTTCGGTCCCTTAATAGGGGAATAATCCAATCCAAAAATTCCTAAACCATTTGCCATGGTATAATCCGTAATCATCTCGATCACCTCTTGATGTACGGCAATATCTTTTACCACGCCGTGTTTCCCTACTTTTTCTCTGCCCGCTTCAAATTGCGGCTTAATCAGGCAAACCAGCTGACCATCTGCTTTCATCACGCCTAATACCGCTGGCAAAACTTTCGTCAAAGAAATAAAGGAAACATCAATGGAGGCAAAATCTGCCGCATCTGGCACTTGTTCCACTGTGACATAACGCACATTCGTTTTCTCCAAACAGACAACTCTGGGATCATTCCGCAGCTTCCATGCAAATTGACCATACCCTACATCAATAGCATATACTTTTGATGCACCATTTTGCAGCAT
This sequence comes from Candidatus Anaerotignum merdipullorum, assembly GCA_019115165.1. Taxonomy (GTDB): domain Bacteria; phylum Bacillota; class Clostridia; order Lachnospirales; family Anaerotignaceae; genus Anaerotignum; species Anaerotignum merdipullorum. Next base: position 14,078 of record DXEB01000022.1, read on the forward strand.
ACAATCTGTAAATCCACCGGTAGAGGCTCCAATGTCCAAGCAAACCTTTCCTTTCAGGTCAATCGGGAACACTTCCATTGCCTTCTCCAGCTTATATCCGCCACGGCTGACATATTTCATTGCCGTCTCACGCACTTCAATCTCTGCTGCCGTTGAAACCTTTGTCCCTGCTTTCTCTTCTTTCATACCATCCACATACACATTGCCCGCCATAATATATGCCTTTGCCTGTTCTCTGCCTTGCGCCAACCCGCGCTGTACCAGAAGTACGTCCAAACGTTCTTTTTCCATTTTTTCAGCCATGTTATCCTTCTCCCATACTCTCTTTGATGGTTCGGTAAATCCCTGCTGCATCCAAACCGTATTTTGCGAACAACTGTGCTTGTGTGCCCTGCGGGATAAATATACCGGGAAATGCAATATTCTTTACTCGAACCGGTATATTTCGGTCGCTGTAAAACTCCAATACGCCAGAACCGAATCCACCTTCCCGAATATTATCCTCCACAGTAAAGATGATCGAACATTGCTTCGCTGCTTCCTGCAGCATTTCCTCGTCCAACGGACAAATAAACCGTGCGTTTATCACCGCAGGATTCTTTCCATCCCTACGCAGCTGTTCTGCCGCTTCGTAAACTGCATCCAGCATATGCCCTTCCGCAATGATGCCGATTTCTTCTCCTTTTGCAATCCACTCTGCCTTTCCGGTTTCCAGCGGTAAACGATGCATTTCAAACTGTTCTGACGCAGTTCCCCTGGGATAGCGTACCGCAACCGGTCCCTTGCAGACATTGACTGCATAATCCAGCATCTCTTCCAATTCCCATGCATTTTTTGGTGACAAAACTGTCATATTCGGAATATGGCGCAAAAACGAGAGGTCAAATACCCCTTGATGCGTCTCTCCATCCGCACCGACTACCCCTGCACGGTCAATGGCAAATACCACATGCAAATTCTCCATACACACATCATGAATGATTTGGTCATATGCTCGCTGTAAAAAAGAAGAATATACCGCAAAAACGGGAATCATCCCTTGGCTTGCCATTCCTGCCGCAAACGTCGTTCCATGTTGTTCTGCAATCGCAACATCAAAAAATCGCTGCGGGAACTCTTTTCGGAAGCGTTCAAATCCTGTTCCGCTGCACATAGCAGCCGTAATCCCAACTACCTTTGGATTGTGTTTCGCTATTTCTACGATTTTTTTACCAAAAACTGCTGACCAGCTTGGTTTTCTGCTTTTCTTCAATGGCTCTCCCGTCCGCAGATCAAATGGATTGACGCCATGATAATCCCATGGACGTTCTTCTGCATATGGATATCCTTTTCCCTTTTCGGTTTTGACATGAATCAAGATTGGTCCATGCATTTGTTGTACATTCTGGAACAATTCAATCAGCTCTGGCAAATCGTGTCCATCCACAGGACCAATATATTTGAATCCCATACTTTCAAACACTGCGCCTTCCAGCAACAACAGTTTTGCACTGTCACGGACCTTTTCCAGCATCAAATATGCCGGTCTGCCCAACATTGGCACCGCATCTCGAAAATGCTTGACATTATCCTTCAATGCCTGATAACGATTGCTTGTACGCAATGCATTCAAATGCTTACTAATTGCACCAACATTGGTATCAATAGACATTTGATTGTCATTGAGAATGACAATCAAATCCGTATTTTCCCTGCCTGCATTATTCAAAGCTTCAAACGCCAAACCTCCGGTCATAGAACCATCGCCAATCACCGCAATGACATGATTGTTTGCCCCCATCAAATCTCTTGCTTCTGCCATGCCCAAGGCCGCAGATATGGATGTAGAACTATGTCCCGCTGCAAAAGCATCATACGGACTTTCTTTCGGCTTTGGAAACCCGCTCAATCCACCCCACTGACGCAGCGTTGCAAATGCTTCTCTGCGACCGGTCAGCATCTTATGGATATACGCCTGATGCCCAACATCCCATATAATCTTATCCTGCGGTAATTGAAAACAGTATTCCAAAGCCACTGTCAATTCCACGATACCTAGATTTGACGCCAGATGTCCGCCCGTTTTGGAAACGGAACGCAACAAAAACTTGCGGAGTTCCTTGCATAAAGCCTCCAATTCCTGTATATTCAGCTTTTTCAAATCTTCCGGAAACCGGATGCTATCCAATCGTCCGCTCACAAAAACCACCTGCTTTTCCTTTTATCATAACTTTTCAGTACAAATAACCCACTGCAATTCCCAAAAGTGCGCCGACAAACACTTCCAGCGGCGTATGTCCCAGCAATTCTTTTACCTTGTCAAACTCTGGCAACTTATGATGTTCAATCAAATAATTCAGAATTTCCGCCTGTTTTCCAGCTGCCCGCCGAATGCCCGCCGCATCATACATCACAACAAAAGAAAAAATCAGGGATATCGCAAACAATGCAGAGTCCAAACCATAGTATTTTCCTATGCTTGCCGTCATCGCCATCACCAGTGAAGAATGTGAACTTGGCATACCGCCAGTCCCTGTCAATCGGGTAGCATCAAATCGTCTTTCTGTAACAATCGGGCGGATGGTCTTAAACCCCTGCGCGATTGCCCAAGAAATCAAAGCAGCCCATAGCGGTTTATTGTATAAAAGTGATTCAATTCCCATAGAATCCATCTTCTTTCTCAGTCTCTTAATAAGTTCGTTGCAGCAAATATGCTGTCAGCGCATGCAGAAAACGACAGCTTTCTCCCATCTCATCCCAGATCTGACAGGCTTCCTCTGTGAGTCTTGCTGCGATTTCTTTGGATTGTGTAATGCCATACAGAGTCACATAAGTTGTTTTTTCATTTTTTTCATCACTATGAATCGGCTTGCCCAATTCCTCTTCCGTGCCAGTGACATCCAATATATCATCTAAAATCTGAAAAGCCATGCCGATCTTTTCTCCTGCCAATCCAAATTTCTGAATCGTTTCAGCATCTGCTCCTCCTACCGTCGCACCAGCTTCCAGTGCCCCTCGAATCATTGCCGCTGTTTTATGAAGATGGATAAATTCCAGTGTCTGTGCATCCAGTGGTTTTCCTTCCATATAAACGTCTACCACCTGACCCGTCAGCATACCATTTATCCCAGCGCCTCTGGCAATCGCCAGCATAGCTCCAGTGCTCTTTTGGGATGGGTTCGCATAGCATGCAGCCGCCATCGTCTCCATTGCATGATGCAGCAAACCATCTCCTGCCAAAATGGCCATATCTTCTCCGTATACCTTATGACTGGTCAATCTTCCGCGCCGATAATCGTCATTATCCATTGCAGGCAGGTCATCATGAATCAAAGAATAGGTATGAATCATTTCCAAAGCACAGGCAAAAGGCATCGCCTCATTTTCCTGTCCACCCACAGCCTCACACGCCGCCAGTACCAGTATCGGGCGCAGACGCTTTCCCCCTGCAAATAAACTGTAACGCATTGCTTCAAAAATCACGGGAGGGAACGCCTCCTGTTTGGGCAGATAACTCTGCAGTGCCTGTTCAATCTTCGCGATGCGCTGCTGCATTTCCTCTTTGATTTCCATTTCAGGCTTCCTCCTCCACAAATGGTGCTTCTTCCCATATTCCAGCCTCTTTGCGCAGCAGTACAATACTGCCTTCTGCCGCCGCCAATTTTTCCTTACATATCGCAGACAATGACAACCCTTCTTGATACAGCTTCACTGCCTCTTCCAATGGAACTTCTTCTGTTTCCAACCGTTCTACGATTTCTTCCAGCCGTGTCATGGCATCTTCAAATGTGATTTTTTTCTTTGCCATATCCCATCACCATCTTTTCCTGTATTTGGGCAGTCAAACTGCCGTCCTGCATGCGCAATACCAGTAATTCTCCCAGAACAGCATCCTGAACCGATGTCAGCAGCTCTCCATTTTCCCGCTGTGCCATCACATATCCCCGCCGCATCACAGAAAGCGGAGAAGCACTTTCCAATCGATGGTCTGCTGCTTTCAGAGAATCCGAAGCATCTCGCAACCGCTGACCTGCCGCTTTATCTAGCCGTTGCCAATGCTTGTCCACTTCCGCCTTCGCCTGTATCATCCGCTCCAATGGTCTTGTCAACGCTGGTCTGCACATCATCCAGTCCATTCTTCTGCGACAATCTGCCAAACAAGCCTGTACACCTCGCTCTAACCTAGTAATCCATTGGCGGAACGTTTCCTGTCTTTCGCTCAACGGTGTGGTTGCAAGCTCTGCAGCTGCTGAGGGCGTCGGTGCACGCAAATCCGCTACAAAATCCGTAATGGTAAAATCCGTTTCATGACCAACTGCAGAAATCACTGGTATTTCTGATGCAAAAACAGCTCGCGCTACCATTTCTTCATTAAAGCACCACAAGTCTTCTGTGGAACCCCCGCCACGCCCCAAAATGATAACATCCGCCTTTCCCCACTCATTCGCCAACCGCAAAGAATGTACAATATCCTCCGCCGCCTGATCGCCTTGTACCAACGTGGGAAAAATTGCTATCTTAACTCCGGGATCTCGTCGCTTTGCAATTTGCAGAATATCTCGTATCGCTGCACCCGTTGGAGAAGTGATTACTGCAATGCATTTTGGATACTCCGGAATCTGCCGTTTGTAATCTGCATCAAATAATCCTTCCGCCGCCAATTTTTCTTTTCGCTGTTCAAAAGCCGCCTGAAGCGCACCCGCTCCAATGGGCTCCAAAAATTCTGCGTACAATTGATATTGCCCTGTTTTTTCATATAGCGAAATGTGCCCGTAGATCACCACCTGCATCCCGTTTTCTGGCACAAAGGGCAGTTGTTTCGCATCCTCTCGAAACATCACGCAGGCAATCGCACCGGCAGCATCTTTCAATGTAAAATAAAAATGCCCGGAATGGTGGGCTTTGAAATTTGATATTTCGCCGCGCACCAATAAGCTGTTTAAGATAAAGTCGTTTTCCAAAAGGTTTTTTATGTAACGATTAATTTGCCCTACCGTAAAAATTTTTGGTTCAATCATGCCACATCATTCCTTTTTGATTATGATGCAGAAGCAATCTTACCCAATACGCCGTTGATAAATGCAGGGGCTTCATCTGAACTGAATCGTTTCGCCAATTCTACCGCTTCATTGATGATTACGCCAACTGGCGCTTCTTTGCTATATTCTAGTTCATATACCGCTAACCGCAGAATTGCCAAATCCACTTGATTCATCCGCTGTGTATTCCAACCCTTCGCAACACGGTCAATCATCGCGTCAATATCTGCTACATTCGCCTTTGCTCCTTCCACCGTTCTCACAATGTAGGCTTTTTCCTCTTCTGTTACCGCCTCTTCCTGTTCTGCGAAAAATACATTCTTCATCTGTTCATATTCTTCTGCTGTATTAAATCCCATTTGATACAACAGCACAAACGCATTTTTCCTTGCACTTCTTCGGCTCATAATACTCCTCCGTTTTCTGTTTCATAGGGACAAATACCACTCCTTTCACAGAGTGGTACCTGATCCGATTTATTCTTCTTCCGCTTTCGCTGATTTCTCTTTTACAATGCCTGCAATATCCACATTTACGGCAGATACGGAAAGACCAGTCATTGTTTCCACAGCGTTCTTGACTCTTTTTTGTACCTCTTGCGCAACAGACTGCACTTTCGTGCCAAAATTCACAATTATTTCCATTTCTATGCAAACCTCATCGGTTTCTTTAGAAATTTTTGCACATTTTGTTTGGCTTTTTTTCCCAAAAAATTCCACCAAACTTTTACTACTTCCTGCATCTGCAGCAACGCCTTCTACTTCCAATGCGGCTGTCACCGCAATCACCCCAATGACTTCATCTGCAATTTGAATACTGCCATTTGCCGCTTGATAGTCAGACATATGCTCCCTCCTATCTTTTTATTTCTGATGCTTTTATACACAAAACAGAGCCGATTGGCTTTTTGTTGAAAGCTTCTCTTTATTGTATCAGTATAGCAGAAAATCATGCACAATGCAAATAAATATACAATTTTTGATGTATAAAATTAAGTCAGCAGGCAGGCGGTACGGGAATCGTTTGACAGTGATTTTCGCTCCAAAATCTCCTGAGATACCTGCAATGCGCGGGCAACGACCCCATCCATATTATAATATCTATACTCAGCCAATCTTCCGCATAAATACAATTGATTCCATGTCGCCAATGCGGTACGATATCGTTCATACCGTGCGCGGTTTTCTGGATTTTCAATGGGATAATACGCTTCCTGCCCTTCTTGACGGGCAAATGCAGTTGGATATTCCCGCAAAATCGTCGTTATACCGCTTTTTTTCTGACCAGTTAACTTTTTAAATTCTGTGATTCTGGTAAATGCTTCACTGTTTGGATAATTCACCACTCCAACAGACTGCGCACTTTCTAGCTGCAATGTCTCAAATTGTAAATCCAACGAGCGGTACGGCAATGTACCATATCGATAATGCAGTAATTCATCCGGCATACCCGTATACACAAATACACCGTGGAATACTGTCCCATCCAACCATATGGTTCCATTTTCCTGCAATGTTATGCGTGTTTGCGCATCTGTTCCCAAGCAGCACTGGATCCTAGGATGACGAAGCATTGTTTCAAATATAGAAGTATATCCTTCTTGCGGCATCAATTGATATACATCTGCAAAATAACCGTTTTCATATCCCAATACCACCGGCACACGATTGATCACAGAACGGTCAACTTGATCTACAGGGACCCCCCATTGCTTTGCCGTATATCCCGCAAATACAAAATCATACACAAATTGCCCCAACTCTGCAATTTCTTTTTCTGAGCATTCCAATAATTCCATCACACTGACCCGTTTTCTTTCTCGGAACAAAAATCGCAGTTTTTGTTGCAGTCGACTTACCTTTTCTGCTGGAAATAATTGTTCCATCGCTTGAAAATTAAATGGAATCGGCACTTCTTTCCCGCCAATCTTCCCACGCACCTGATGATAATAGGGCGTCCATGTACCAAAACGCCGGACATATTCATATACCGCTGCATCATTGGTGTGAAAAATATGTGGTCCATATCGATGAATCAAAATACCGTCCGCATTCTTTTCATCATACATGTTGCCGCCAATATGCTCTCTTTTTTCCAGCAGTAAAACATGTTTTCCGGCTTCTGCCAATTCTCTGGCAATCACCGTTCCTGCAAATCCTGCACCTGCAACGACAACATCTGGTTGCTCTTTCCGTTGCCTTTTCATATACATTCCCTCTTTTCTTTTTTCCTGACTGCGTTTGGACCATAGCAATGCCAAATCCCCCAAACAGCAGCACTAAACAATAATACAAAATAAAAACTGATTCCCCGGGAAATACACAGAGAAGCTGCCAACAGCTCTCCCGGGAAAACCGACGCAAACACCACCGTATATACTAGTTCCGATATGCCTGCTGCCCCTGGAAACGGCAGCATATCCACTGCAATATATACCGCTGCCTGTAGCATCATAATCGTCCAAATAGATTCCTGATACAGCCCCATACTGCAATAAATGCACCACGTCAGCAAAAACAAGCTGCTGCGCTGTATCAACGTCATTCCTGTGGCAACTGCGATTTTCTTTGGGTTTTTTCGAAAAAACTGTACGACCTCTCCATAGCGCTTGACAGCACTTCGGATTTTTTCCTCTCTTTCCTGCGATACACGCAAAATGCGTACCCGCACCAAACATCCCTCCAGATACAAAGCTGCTCGCTCTGCATATTGCGGCGTTACCATCACCCAAATTAAAATCATCACTACGGCAATGTTTAGTATAATACCCAAATAAAACAACCAAACATGCTGCCCAAAGTATCCGGCAAGCGTCTTTCCACGAAATAGGAGAAATAAAATCCCCAACACCGCTAATACAAATTTGTATAATACCGCCACAACCATCAAAACTGGTGTTGTTTCAGATAAAGATAACCCTTCCCGCTTCATATAAAATAACTGCACTGGCTGACCTCCTGTCGCCGACGGTGTGATTCCTGAAAAGAAAAATCCGATAAACGACCATGCCGCACAATGGGTCATCCGGATCCGCAGTCCCAAAGTCCGCAGTAAATACCAAATAATTCCCCCTTCTGCCACTACAAAAAACAATGCAGCCGCCGCTCCGACCAGAAGCCAATCTGTGTCTGCCGCCGAAATTGCTGCAAACACTGCCGTCATATCATTATTTTGTACTATCACAAAACAGGTCAGACCAATCAAACACAATAGCAGTGCCAGGCTTCCCATATACTTACGTCCCATAGGCTTCTCCTTTTACCGTATCATCTTTGCGGCAACGCAAAAAATCAACTAATTTCCCTTCAAACATCAATTCCGTCTGCTCCAACTCCAAAAAATCTCTTGGTGTCACCAGTGAAAAATGCTTTGCAAACATCAGAATTCTCTGCTCCATCAGCATACGAGCCAAAAAGGAGGAACACGTATAATAATTCTTTTGATAAAAGGGTTTATGCAACAGAATAAATGGCAGCCCGATCACACAGTAGTGATATTGAAATCGATGCGCATAACATTCCTCCATTTTTTTTCGCAGTAGTTCTTTTTGTTCCTTTGTACAATCTAAACGGGTAATCCGATATTTGGCATCCGGAAATACGTGTAAAATTTCTTCTGTATTTTCCCGTATTACTCCTGCAAAAAACGGAACCGATGGCTTGCGTCTGCCTACACTGTAGACCTCCCGTAGCTGTGCATCAAAAGAAAGTGCCACATGACAATATGTAATTTTTGTCACTTTGCGGATGATATCCGCAAAAAACCCCGGTGTATCCACCAATGC
>DXEB01000023.1 GCA_019115165.1 Candidatus Anaerotignum merdipullorum
GTTTTTTCATTTTTTTCTGCATAATATATTCTAAGCTATTGGTTTTTTATAGGGGAAGATAAAAGACCAAGCAGTTTGTCATCATCTATTTTTTTCAGAGAGAGAAAAAATAAGGAGGTAGTATTATGGAAAAGAAATTTAAGGCAAAAGACATGCTGATCATCGGCGCAGCCCTGTTTGCCATGTTCTTTGGTGCCGGCAACTTGATTTTCCCGCCTTTGCTGGGTCAGCAATCTGGGACATCATGGATCATCGGATTCCTATTCTTCTTCATCTTTGACGTAGGCTTGGCGCTGGTTGCCATCCTTGCATTGATCGGAAAAGACACTTACTCTATCACCGGTTTGACCGGTCCAATGGGCAAAGTGCCCGGTTCTATTCTGGGTGCAGTCGGCGCACTGTGTATCGGACCTTTCCTGGCCGTTCCCCGTACCGCTGCAACCACATTTGAAGTAGGTGTACTTCCCTTAGCTCCTAACTTCAATTCTTGGATCTTTACCGCAATTTTCTTTGCAGTTGTATTGGTGTTGACCATTCGTCCTTCCAAAGTAGTCGACATCGTCGGCGGATATCTGACACCTATTCTGGTTATCTTCCTGCTGATCATGATCGTTGTAGGTATTGTCAATCCATTGGGACCCATCGAGTCCGAACCGACAGTAAATGCAGTCAGAGAAGGTACATACAACGGATATCAGACTCTGGACGTTATCGCCGCTATGATCTTTATCATCATTATCGCAAACAGTGCGCGGGATAAAGGCTACACTGACAAAGGTTCTCTTGCCGGCGCGGTAATGCGCTCTGCTGTTGTTGCAACGGTTCTGCTGCTGGTGATCTACGGCGGTCTGACTTTCCTGGGCGCTACCACCGGTACACTGGCTGATTACCAAGGTCTGGATCAGACCTCCCTGCTGGTTGCAATTACAAGAGGGCTGTTTGGCAACATCGGCGTTATTCTGTTGGGTATCATCGTATTGTTCGCATGCTGGACTACCGCAATCGGTCTGATTTCCGCTGTAAGCGAATACTTTGTGGAACTGTCCAACGGAAAACTGAAATACACCACATTGGTTACCGTTATGGTAATCTTCAGCTGGGTTGTTTCCAACTTCGGCGTTAGCACCATCATTCAGGTTTCCGCACCTTTGCTGAACCTGATTTATCCCGGTTTGCTGGTACTGATCATTCTGGCATTCTTCCACAAACAGATCAAAAACAACAACATTTACCGTTGTGCTGCTTACTTTGCAATGATTACCAGTGCACTGGAAATCCTGGCTGGTTTCGGTCTGCCGACCGGATTTGTAAGCGCTCTGCCTCTGTCTGATATGGGCTTCGCTTGGATTATCCCTGCAATCGTAGGTGGTATCATCGGTAAATTCATTCCTTCCAAAAGCAGCGCAGCCTGATCTTCCCTTTCATTGATTCAGCCCTGTCCTGCTTGGATGGAAATAACACCAAAATGATAACAAAAACACGGATAAACCATGGATCGGTTATCCGTGTTTTTTCTATATACTTTCATCTGTTCCGTCCGTTCTGTTCAGAAAAATACAATCCTTCCGGGGTTTCAGTACGGAATCACAATGTCCTACAAATTTTTTCTTTTCTATAGAAAAATCACCACAACCATGCATATGCAGTTCGAAAAAATTTTTTGCCGATAAACCGCTATGCAAACACGCACTGCCGTTTTTTGATATCCCCACATTCCTTCCGAAAATGAAAACAGTGCCAACCATTCATGTTGCCACGATTTTGACACATGGAATCTCTGGACTTTCTTATATTCCGACTTCCTGCATCTGCAGACAGCAAATATGCATTATCCCAAAAAACTTCCAACAGAATACCTCTTCCCACAATGTCCACTTGATATCCACTTTGTACATCCAATCTTCTGCTCTTTTCTCTGAAAAACCTGCACAAACAAGGAGAGCATCCTTTTTTCCTTGGATCCTCCCCTTGTTTGCTTCCATTTGGTTTCGTTCTTTTCTCAAGAAAATGGTACCGCACGTTCTGCCTTAACAGCCTAACTGTTCTGCAATCACCATTTTTGCCTTTTCCAAAGCATCCGATATCTTCGAGGCATCCTTTCCGCCTGCCTGTGCCATATTCGGACGACCTCCGCCGCCTCCACCACAGACCACAGCTGCCGCTTTGATGATATTACCGGCATGCGCGCCTTTTTTCACAGCATCATCCGTTGCCATTGCCATCAGGTTCACTTTTCCGGATGTTCCACTCACCAGTACAATCACACCGCTGCCCAGTTTCTGCTTCAACTGATCGCCCATGGTACGCAGTGCATTTCCATCCGCGTCTTTCACTTCTGCTGCCAGCACGGTTACACCGCCAATTTCCTCCTTGGCATTCAGCAATTCATCTACTGCACTTCCTGCCATCTTTGCTTTCCATTTTTCCAGCTCTTTTGCCGTTTCTTTTTGTTCCGCCAAAATCTGATCCAGCCGTGCCAACAGCTTATCCGGTGTGGATTTCACTTTCCGGCAGATTTCTTTGATTTCTTCTTCCTGTGCTTGATAATATTTCAGCGCTTCTTTTCCTGTTAACGCTTCGATTCTTCTCACACCCGCAGCTACCCCGTTTTCAGACAAAATTTTGAACGAGCCAATCTGCGCTGTATTATGCAGATGCGCACCGCCGCATAATTCAATGCTGTAACCGCCCATATTTACCACACGCACCACATCTCCATATTTTTCGCCGAATAGTGCCATTGCACCCATATTCCGCGCCTCTTCCAAAGACATTTCTTCTGCGTGCACTTCATAACTTGCAAAAATTGCGTCATTGACCAGCTGTTCCACTCTTTTGATCTCTTCTGTTGTCATGGCCGCAAAATGTGTAAAGTCGAACCGCAGCCGTTCCGCACTAACGTAAGACCCCGCCTGTTCCACATGCGTTCCCAGCACCGTGCGCAGTGCCTGATGCAGCAGATGCGTCGCGCTATGGTTTCTGGCAGAAGCCATCCGCGTCGGTACGTCGATACTTGCACAGGCAATCTCTCCCACCTGTATCGTGCCTTCTGTCACTTCTCCGATATGGGCAATTTTCCCGCCAACAACCTTCACACAGTCTGTTACCTGCACCACACCGGTTTCCGTGCGAATCACGCCGTGATCGCCTACCTGTCCGCCGCTTTCTGCATAAAACGGTGTTCTGTCTAAAAATACCGCAACACTCTGCCCTGTCTGCGCCATGTCTGTCACAGCATCATCGGCTACCAATGCAGCCACCTTGGCATTTGCCACATCGTACGTATCATATCCCGCAAATGCCGTTTCCAGCGTTACAGGTAATTCATTGTACACCGTATCCGCAGCGCCCATATAATTGGATTTTGCTCTTGCCGCACGCGCCCGCTCTTTCTGTTGCTGCATTTCTACTGCAAAAGCATCTTCATCAATCTCCATTCCTTCTTCTTCCAGGATTTCTTTCGTCAAATCCACAGGGAATCCATAGGTATCATACAGACGGAAAGACTTTTCGCCGCTCATCACGTTATCACCGGTTGCTTTCATCTCTTCCATATCTGCCCGCAAAATTTCCATTCCCTTATCAATGGTTTTGTAGAAACTATTTTCCTCAATCGAGAGAATCTTGAAAATATAATCCTGTTTCTCCACCAACTCCGGATATGCTTCTCCACTGCATGCAATCACTGACTTGGATAATTCTGCCAAAAATTCGCCTTCGATCCCCAGCAGCTTGCCATGACGCGCAGCACGACGCAGCAAACGACGCAGCACATATCCACGTCCTTCATTAGAAGGCAGCACACCGTCCGCCGTCATCATGGTCACAGAACGGATATGGTCTGTAATGACGCGCACAGAAATATCCGTTTTTTGGTCTGCCCCATAGATTACGCCAGCCTTCATACAAACCGCATCTCGGATGGATTTCACGGTATCAATATCAAAAATGGAATCCACACCCTGCATAATGGTTGCCATACGTTCCAATCCCATACCAGTATCTACGTTTTTCTGAGACAGTTCCGTATAAGTGCCGTCTTCTTCTGCATTGAACTGAGTCAATACCAAATTCCAGAATTCCATATATCGGTCACAGTCACAGCCGACACCGCAGGTAGGTTTGCCGCAGCCATATTCTTCTCCGCGATCATAGTAAATCTCTGTACACGGACCACAGGGACCCGTCCCATGTTCCCAAAAGTTATCCTCTTTGCCCAATCTGACAATTCTCTCCCAGGGCAGCCCTACCTTTTCATGCCAAATATTACCCGTCTCATCATCCTCCTGATAAATCGTCACATATAATTTATCTTCCGGAATTTCCAGCACTTTGGTCACAAATTCCCAAGACCAAGGAATGATCTCATTTTTGAAATAATCCCCAAAAGAGAAATCACCCAGCATCTCAAAAAAAGTGCCATGGCGAGCAGTTTTCCCAACGTTGTCAATATCACCGGTACGAATACATTTCTGACAAGTCGTCACTCGTTTTCTGGGGGGAATTTCCTGTCCCGTAAAATATGCTTTCATTGGCGCCATACCGGAATTAATCAGCAGCAGGCTATTATCATTATGCGGCACCAGCGAAAAACTGGGCAGCCGCAAATGGTCTTTCCCTTCAAAAAAACGCAGAAATTCCTCACGAATCTCATTAACTCCTAAATATTTCATATCTTACCGCCTCCTTAACATATACCTTCCATTTTCCTTGCCGTCTTTCACAGGAAAGCTGGCAACCATAAAAAAACGCCCCTGACAGTTTCAGTCAGGGACGAATGATTCCGTGGTACCACCCTTCTTACGCCTTCCGAAAAAGTGCGTCGCTCCAAGCCTTTAACGCAGGCATACGCTTTGACATACTCTTCTTTCCGCCAAAGAGCTGTGGTTCTTTACCCGAAAAGACTGCTTCAGCAATGTGCTGCGGAAAATCTCTCACCTAGCGACTTTCTCTCTGAAACGTCCACCCGTTGCATACTCCTTCTTTTCTTGGCTTGTTTCTGTATAAAAATATAATTAGATTATAGACAAGCCGTTTCCCTTTGTCAAGAAAAACAGCCGCCATCCTACAAAATTCCTTTTGCTTTTTTTCCGCCTACTGTCTTGCACCATCTTCTCAGAACGTCCGACCACCATCTATATCCCCCGCAGCACTTCGCCCAGTCGTTTCATCCCCACTTCAATCCGATCATCTGTCAGCCCAGCAAAGCACAACCGAATATGCTGCCGTTCCGTTCCGTCAATGGAAAACTGACTGCCTGGTGAAATCAACACATGTTTTTCCAAAGCCCGATTGCATAGAATTTCTGCGTCTACCCTTTCTGGCAGATGCACCCAAAGACTGACACCGCCTTCTGGCAGCAAAAAGGAGGCGCCTGCAGGCAACAGATATTTTCTTGCCATGGAAACCGCCTTATGATATTTGCCGCTGCCATATGCTCGCACTTTTTTGCCATGCGTTTCCCATCCGTTTGCCTGAAGGTATTCCTCCAGCGCTTTTTGAATAAAACCGGAGGTAGAAATATCCGTTGTATATTTCGCCTCCATCACCGCCGTCTTCATTTTCTTTGGCAGCACCATCAATCCCATACGCAGTCCAGGCATCAGAATTTTGGAAAAACTTTTGATATATACCACCCGGTTTTTATAATCCAACGCTTTGAGCGGAAGCAGTTTTTCCTTTCCATAATGGAAATCATAGAAATCATCTTCTTCTATAATATATGTATCATACTTTTCTGCTAAATCCAACAGACGACGTTTTTTCTCCATGGAATAAGATGCGCCGGTTGGCGTTTGATAATACGCCATCATATAAATAAATTTGGGACGGTACAATTTCAGATAATTCTCCAATGCTGCCATTTCCATGCCGTCCATTTCCATCGGTATCCCAATCAGTTTTGCACCACGGGACAAAAATGCACCTGCGGCGCCATAAAACGTTGGGCTTTCCACAAAAACCACATCCCCATACTGCAGTACCGCTTTTGACATGATATCAATCCCCTGCTGTGCGCCAGAAATGATTTGCATGGCGTCCACCGTAGTCTGAATGCCAAAGGAAGCCAAATAACGACACAATGTCTCTCGCAGCGGCAGATAACCCATACTGTCCGTATAACGGAACGCCCCGCCCTTTTCTCTCTCCAGCACGGTATCAAAAGCCTGTTTGAAGGCATCCACCGGAAATAACTCGTTGGGCAGCTGTGTCACCGTAAAATTGATGGCATTCTCCAATGCCGGCATCTTTTCAAACATCGCCAAGTTTTTCCGCGCTACCGGTGCAGGCACTTTCTCCACTGGCAGCGGCGATATGTACGTACCGCTGCCTACACGAGAATATACCATTTTCTTTTGCTCTAAATATTTGTATGCTGTTACCACTGTCACTGGATTGACCTGAAAATGTGCCGCCATTTTTCGAATCGGCGGCAACTTGCTGTCTGCTGGCAGCACACCATCTTCCGCCAGTGCTGCAATTCCATCCGCCAGCTGCCGATAAATTGGGATATCCGAATCTTTCTTTAATGGGATTTGAAAGCAGTCCTCCATCTTCTCTCACCGTCTCTCTCCATACTGTTTTCTGCCGGAAGCACCAGGAATACCCATATTCTCCCGATATTTTGCCACCGTTCTGCGGGAAATACGAATCCCTTCCGCCGTTAGCTGCTCTGTTAATTCCCGATCACTCAACGGATGTCTCTTATCCTCCGTTTCCATCAATTCCGTCAACCGCTTTTGTATCTGTTGTACAGAAATCTCTTCTGCATGATCAGTTGCCACTGCTTTGGAAAAAAAGTCTGCCAAGGCAAACACGCCTTTTTCACACTGCAAATATTTATCTTTCACCGCACGGCTGACCGTAGACTCATGCACCTGCATCCACTCCGCCACATCTACCATGCGCAGCGGCTGCAGACAACCGTCCGGATAAAGAAAAAACTCTTTCTGTGCTGCCACAATCTGCTGTGCCGTTTCCAGAAGCGTAGATTCTCTGCGATGTACACACTGCACGGTCCATTCTGCCTGTCGCAATTTCTGTGCGACATAGTCTTTGGTTTCCTTGGAACTGTCTTCTCGCAGTATTTTCTGATAAGAAGGATTGATATATAGTCTGGGAGTGGTATGACTGTTGATATGAACCGACAATTCGTCACCCCGCCGTTCCACAAACACATCTGGAATAACATATTCCAATGGACGGTCATTGGCATATCCGCTGCCCGGCTTCGGAACACAGGATTTGATTTCTTCTAAAGCGTCCATCATTACTTCCATAGAAATATGCAGTTTCTTCGCCACAAAAGCCAGACGATTTTTCGCCACGTCCGGCAGATACTGTTCTACAATTTCCAACGCCTGGGGACAGGCGCCCTTTTGGCGCAGCTGAATTTGCAGACATTCTATCAGCGTTCTCGCCCCCACTCCCGGCGGGTCCAGCGCCTGCATCTGTACAAGCAAACGCTCAGCTTCTTCCTGCGAGAGCTGATATCGCTGCATCGCTGCTTCCAATGCTCCCGTTTCCAAATATCCGCTTTCTTCCGTACTTTCCGCCAAAAATGTCAGAATCTTTTTCTCCCGCTCTGTGATTGGCAGAAGATGAATCTGAAATTGCAGATATTCCCGCAGACTTTGGGCTTCCTTTTTCCCAAAGCGCAAGTCCTCCCGCTCCCGTTCACTGTCCATCTCCATCTGATAATATCCGCGATTTTGTTCATCTGATTCCTGCAACCATTGCAGACGTTCCAGCAGACGCATTTCCTCCTGCTGCGGCGCACTTTCTTCTTTCCATTCCAACAGCGGATTTTCCTCTGTCATTTCACGAATATATTCCGACAATGCCAATGTATTCATTTGCAGAATTTCCACAGATTGCTGCATCCTTTGCGATAACATTTGCCTCTGCTGCATTTGCAAGGATAAATCCATACTGTTCTCCTCCTTTCTCTATACCATTTCTATCTGCGCCATCCATATCATTCTGTCGCACAATTTCGTTTTCGATTGCTTTATTTTATCACTCCTCAAAAAATATAGCAAGTTTTATGCCAATCTTCTCCATTCCTTCCATATCTTACAATTCAAATTTGTGAAAGATGATCGAAACACAAAAAAAATGTTGGTAATAAATAAGCATTTACAATTGTAAATAATAATAGTAAACTGAGATAGGAGAGTTGATTTGCATACAGAAAAGCTAGGAATTATGGGCTTTCAGCAAGTTTTTTCATAATCAAACGATCCACTCTTCTTTTGTCGTTTTCTTCACAAAAAAACCTTTTTTTCCTGTTTTTTCTGAAAAAAATATTGTGAAATCTTCATTTTTGTATTAAAATATTGCTGTTATATATAGCTATATTTTTATAAAGTATAACCAAATCAAGCGTTTTTGTGCAAATGCTTGCCTTTTGTGCTGTAAACGCAACCAAAACCCGCGCCCCTACGGGCGCAAAAATCACTTGACAGAGGGGGATAATATGCAAGCTTTAACGTTCAAACGTGGAGTTCACCCGCCCGATGGGAAGGCTTTGTCTGCAGAGCAACCCATTCAGGTGATACTCCCCAAAGAAAACTCTGAGTTGTTCTACCCTATGTCCCAGCATATCGGGGCTCCCTGTGAACCACTGGTAGCTGTTGGCGACTATGTAAAAGTAGGACAGAAGATCGCTGAGTCACCTGCGTTTATGTCTTCTCCCATCTTTGCCAGCGTTTCCGGCGAAGTTGTGGATATCAGACCAATGCTGGTACCCGGCGGTGCAACCGTAAAATCCATTGTTGTCAAAAACGATGGCAAAATGGAAGAGATCGAAGGTCTCAACCAGGGCAGAGATTACACAACCATGTCCAACGAAGAAATTCTGGCTGCCATCAAGGACGCCGGTGTTGTTGGTCTGGGTGGTGCGGGCTTCCCCACACATGTAAAACTCAACCCTCCCAAAGACACGCCCATTGATTACATCCTCATCAACGCGGCAGAATGCGAACCTTATCTGACCTGCGACTACCGCCTGATGCTGGAAGAACCCGAACGGATTGTCAAAGGGCTGCAGATTATGCTGAAACTGCATCCCGGTGCAAAAGGCGTCATCGGTATTGAAATGAACAAACCCAAAGCCATTGAATCTATGACAAAGGCTTGTGAAGGCGTCGAAAACATCAGTGTTCAGCCCCTGGTAACCAAATTCCCTCAGGGTTCTGAAAAACACCTGATTTATGCAATCACCAAAAGAGAAGTAAAATCCGGCGCTCTGCCTGCAAGTGCAGGCTGTATCGTAGATAACGTAGATACGGTTGTTGCCATCGAAAGAGCCATCTGCAAAGGCAGACCCCTGATGAGAAGAATCGTAACCGTTTCCGGTAACGCGATCAAAAACCCGGGCAACTACAAGATCCGTATCGGCATGACACTGAGAGATTTGGTAGATGCCATTGGTGGATTCAAAGAAGACAACCCTCCCGTAAAATTGATTGCCGGCGGTCCTATGATGGGTCCTACCCTGTACACACTGGACGTTGCATCCGTAAAGACCACTTCCGGTCTGCTGTGCTTTACCAAAGAAGAGGCTTATATTCCGGAAGAAAGAAACTGCATTCGCTGCGGTAAGTGCGTAGATCACTGTCCAATGGGCTTGATGCCGTTTATGCTCAATGCTCTTGCACTCAAAGGCGATGGCGAAGGTTTTGTAAAACATCATGGTCTGGATTGCATTGAATGCGGCAGCTGTTCCTATGAATGCCCCGCAAAACGCCAGTTGGCACAGTCCATCCGCGCAACCAAGAAAATCGAAGCAGGCAAAAAAGCAGCCGCAGCTGCAGCAGCAAGAGCAAAGGCTGAAGCAGAAGCGAAAGCAAAAGCCGCGCAGAACTGAGAAGGGGGAGAGTAAAGAATGTCTAATTTTGTAGTATCCGGTACCCCTCATGTGCGTTCGAAAGAATCTATTCAAAGCATCATGCGCGACGTAATCATTGCGCTGATTCCAGCAACAGCAGCGGGTATCTTTTTCTTCGGTATTCCGGCATTGATTTTAATTTTGGTTTCCATCGTGTCCTGCGTATTTTTTGAATGGCTGTATGAGAAACTGATGAAAAAACCTGTCACCATCAGCGACCTGTCCGCAGTTGTAACCGGTCTGCTGCTGGCACTGAACCTGCCCTCCGGCGCTCCAATCTGGATCCCGATTGTCGGCAGTGCATTCGCAATTATTTTCGCAAAACAGCTCTTTGGCGGTCTGGGGCAGAACTTCATCAACCCAGCCCTGGCCGGTAGAGCATTCCTGTTGGCGTCCTATCCGACGGAAATGACCACATGGCCTGCTCCGACCGGATTCAGCGGCGTAGACGCAACTACAGTAGCAACGCCTCTGGCAACCCTGAAAACAGGTGTAATGCCTGATGCAAGCCTGATGGATGTGATTTTGGGCACTAACATCGGCGGCTGTATCGGTGAAACCTGTGCTGTTGCACTGATCATCGGCGGTATCTATCTGCTGGCAAAACATGTCATCAGCTGGAGAATCCCTGTGATCTACATCCTGACCGTATTTGTATTGACTGCTGCAATTGGCAGAGACGGTCTGCGCGTACCCGTATATGAAATTTTCACCGGCGGTTTGATGCTGGGTGCTTTCTTTATGGCAACAGACTATGCTTCCTCTCCCGTTACACCAAAGGGACAGGTGATTTTCGCCATTGGCTGTGGTCTGATTACCACACTGGTTCGTATTTTCGGCGGTTATCCCGAAGGCGTATCCTACTCTATCCTGATTATGAACCTGGCTGTGCCTCTGATTGAAAGATTTACAGAACCGAAGATCTTCGGCGCACTGCCCAAAGTGAAGGAGGCGAAAAAAGCATGAACACAAAAGAAATCGTAAGACCTGCCATCGTGCTCCTGCTGATCGCCGGTATCGCCGGCGGCTGCCTTGGCGCAGTTTCCGCGATTACGGAAGCGCCGATTGCAGCACAGGAAGAAAAAACACTGAATGAATCTCTTCAGGCGGTTATGCCGGAGGCAACCTCCTTTGAGGAGCTGACCGACGTGGAAAAAACCGGCACCATCTCCGGTGTTTATCTGGCGGATAATGGCGGTTATGTCATCACCACCGAACCCGGCGGGTTCAGCGGCGCTGTATCCACTATGGTTGGGATTGATACCGAAGGCGTTATCACCGGTCTGCGCGTTACCAGCCATTCCGAAACACCCGGTCTGGGCGCAAAAGCAACCGACCCTTCTTTCTATGAACAGTTTACTGGTAAATCCGGCAGTGTAGCCGTAACCAAAGACGGCGGCGAAATTGTGTCGATTACCAGCTCCACCATCACTTCCAGAGCAGTCTGCAGCGGTGCCCAGGAAGCGTTGGATTGGTTTGCAGCAAACGGAGGTGCTAACTAATGGCGAACCCTATTAAAATTATCAAAAATGGTATTATCGACGAAAACCCTACCTTCGTCCAAGTAATTGGTATGTGTCCGACGCTGGCTGTAACCAGTTCCGCAATCAACGGCATCGGGATGGGCTTATCTACCATGGCGGTTTTGGTTTTCGCAAACTTGTTCGTTTCTCTGTTGAGAAAAGCAATCCCTGATACCGTAAGAATTCCTTGCTTTATCGTGGTAATCGCATCGTTCACAACCATTGTAGAATTTTTGCTCAAAGCATATCTGCCCGCTTTGAATGCATCCTTGGGGCTTTACATCCCCCTGATCGTAGTTAACTGTATCCTGTTGGCAAGAGCGGAATCTTTCGCTTCCAAAAATGGTCCGGTTGCTTCCATCTTCGATGGTATCGGTATGGGTCTGGGATTCACAATTGCACTGACCGTTATCGGTCTGATTCGTGAATTCATCGGTGCAGGCACATTGTTTGATATGACTGTACTGCCCGAAGCATTCCCCAGAACATTGTTATTTGTTATGGCTCCCGGCGCATTCTTTACATTGGCTTGCCTGATGGCGCTGCTGAACTATTTCAAAAACAAAAAAAATGCATAAGGAGGGGTAGAGAATGTATTTAATCTTATTATTGTTAGCCGGGATTTTCGTAAACAACTACGTATTATCCCAATTCTTAGGTATTTGCCCGTTCCTTGGCGTTTCCAAAAAAGTAGATACTGCTGCCGGCATGGGCGTTGCCGTAATCTTCGTTATTGTATTGGCCTGCGCGGCCTCCTGGTTGGTATATAACCTGATTCTGGTACCGTTGCAGATTGAGTACCTGTATAACATCGCGTTTATCTTGGTAATCGCTTCTCTGGTACAGTTCGTAGAAATGTTCCTGAAAAAATCAGCACCTGCACTGTATCAGGCACTGGGCGTGTTCCTGCCTTTGATTACCACAAACTGTGCCGTACTGGGCGTTGCCGTTTTGAACATGCAGAGAGAATACTCTTTCATTGAATCCATCTTCAACGGTATCGGCGGCGCTGCTGGTTTCGCACTGGCAATCGTGCTGTTTGCCGGCATTCGTGAAAGAATTGCTGACAACGATACCCCCAAGGCATTTGACGGTTATCCCATGGCATTGGTAACAGCAGGTCTGATGTCAATCGCATTCTTGGGATTCTCCGGTCTGATTAAACTGTAAAACAAGGAGTGTGACAAAAATGGACATTATGAGTATTGTTTATCCGATCCTGAGCATCGGCGGCCTTGGTGTTGTTTTTGGAGCAGGCCTTGGCATAGCCAGCGAGGTTTTCAAAGTAGAAGAAGACCCGAAGATCGGTGAAATTCTGGAAGTTTTGCCCGGCGCAAACTGCGGCGGCTGCGGCTTCCCCGGCTGCGGCGGCTGTGCTTCCGCAATTGCAGCAGGCAGCGCACCTGTAAATGCCTGCCCGGTTGGCGGTGCTGCAGTAGCAGAAAAAATCGGCGCCATTATGGGTATCGAAGCTTCCGCTTCCGAACCCGTTGCTGCTTTTGTAAAATGCGGCGGTACTTGCGAAAAAGCAAAAGAAAAATATGATTACTTCGGCATTGATGACTGCAATATGGCAGTACAGCTTGCCGGCGGCGGTGCAAAAAGCTGTTCTTATGGCTGTCTGGGTCTGGGCAGCTGCAAAAAAGCCTGTGCATTCGGCGCAATTGAAATCATTGACGGCATTGCTGTCATTGACAAAGAAAAATGTGTTGCCTGCGGCAAATGCGTTTCTGCATGCCCCAAACATATCATTGAGTTGCTCCCCGCGAAGAAAAAAGTGAAAGTACAGTGTTCTTCCAAAGATGTGGGCAAAAATGTAATGCAGAGCTGCTCTGTTGGCTGTATTGCTTGTAAAATCTGTGAAAAGAATTGTCCGTTCGACGCGATTCATGTCATCGACAATTTGGCGGTCATCGACTACGACAAATGTAAAGCCTGCGGTATTTGTGCAAACAAATGTCCAAAAGGTGTTCTGACCGGTAAAAGACCTGCCGCTCCTGCGGCAGAAGCTAAACCTGCGGCAGAAGCTAAACCTGCAGCAGAAGCTAAGCCTGCAGCAGAAGCTAAGCCTGCAGAAGAAGCACCAAAAGCAGAAGAAAAACCTGCAGAATAATTTGTTTCTTCCAATCGGATCCAAACTTTCTTTCCGATTGACACAAAAAAGAGATGCGTTTTCCAAACGCATCTCTTTTTATATCTTCCCTATGGTGATGTTTTCCGAAACCATTCCTGCTTTTCCTTTGTTTTTTTCTGTTTTGCGCCCTTTACCCCACCCGCAAAATATGATATACTTTTGAAAAACAACGCGGGAGGAAAGCAAAATGAAAGGTCGTACACAAAATATATGGGTCTTAATACTGCTGCTGTTGGCAGGCGTTGTTTTAGGCGGTTTTCTCGCACAGCTTTTGGGCGATAATCCCGCTTTGAGTTGGCTGGCATATGGGAAAAGCTTTGGACTTTCTTCTCCATTGGTGTTGGATCTGGGCGTACTGACTCTACACTTTGGCTTTACGATACGATTTACCATTGCCGGTATTCTGGGCATCGTCCTTGCCTTTTTGATCTACCGTAAGATATAAACGGAACGTACCGTCTATTTCGGGGGAGCAGTCCACGGGAGCGACGGTTTTTTTCTGTCGTTTTTTGACTTGGAAAAATCGGAACTTTTGCCATTTCTCATTGCCTTTATATTGAAAAATCCGCCAAAAAAAGGTAAGATATCATAATAAGGCATGGGCGACAGATACCGCTTACATTGTTTGCAGCAAAAAACATCATAAAAATTATCCGGCATTTGTTTTGCTGGATTCCAAAATAGAAAGGGGTTTATCACAGTTATGTTTTCCAAAGATATGGGTATTGACTTAGGTACAGCCAATACACTGGTATATATGCGGGAGAAAGGCATTATCGTCAACGAACCTTCCGTCGTAGCTATCAACACACAAACCAAAGAAGTACTCGCCGTAGGCAATGAAGCCAAGGAAATGATCGGTCGTACCCCTGGCAATATCGTTGCCATCCGTCCGATGAAAGATGGCGTCATTGCAGACTTTGACGTGACACAAGCTATGCTGCGTTACTTTATCAACAAAGCATATGTGCGTTCTATGTTTGGTCCAAAACCAAGAATCGTCATTTGTGTTCCTTCCGGCGTAACAGAAGTAGAAAAACGGGCCGTATTAGAAGCTGCCATCGCCGCAGGCTCTAAGGTCAAAGACACCTATCTGATTGAAGAACCCATGGCCGCTTCCATTGGTGCCGGGCTGCCCGTCGCAGATCCCACCGGCAGCATGGTCGTAGATATCGGCGGAGGTACTAGCGAAGTAGCAGTCATCTCTTTGGGTGGCATCGTAACCAGCACCTCTTTGCGGGTTGCCGGCGATGCATTAGACAACGCCATTGTCGGCTATATCAAACGGGAATTTAATCTGGCTATTGGAGACCGCACTGCCGAAGAAATCAAAATCACGATCGGTTCTGCCTATCCGCTGGAGCAAGAAGAAAAGATGGAAATTCGCGGACGCGATCTGATCTCTGGCTTGCCCAAAACCATTGCAGTGAATTCTGTACACATCCGGGAAGCCTTAAGTGAACCGGTCAGCTCCATTATCGAAACCATTAAACAGACTTTGGAAGCGACTCCACCGGAATTGGCGGCTGATATTATGGAATATGGCATTACCTTAACCGGAGGCGGCGCACTGCTGCGCGGTCTGGATGCCTTGATTACGGCAGAAACGGGTATGCCCGTCCATGTGGCAAAGGAACCGCTCAACTGCGTTGCCATGGGTACCGGATTGGTTCTGGAGCATATTGATACTTTGAAAAACGTATTGATCTCTCCCAGAAAAGCACTGTTTTAAGATTATTCCATCCCTGAATATCATGACGAAGGAGCGTTTGCATTGTTTTCTTTTTTTGAAAGACATAAAAAATTGATTCTCACAGGCGCCATTCTTTTGCTGGCTGCGCTTGCTTTGTTGACAAGCGGAAAAAAACTCAATGCTACTGTACTGGACAGTGCCATTGGCTTTGTGGTTACGCCCTTCCAAGATATCACCAGCGGAATTGGCAGTTGGGTGGAAAACACCACTTCCTCTCGCAGAGAAAAAACAGAACTGCTGGAAGAAAACGAAAAACTGCGAGAAGAAGTAGCTGCCTTACAAGCAGACAATCAACGATTGGCGCTGTACGAAACGGAAAATGAAACCCTTTCTGGTCTGCTGCGTATTGCGCAGAAATATCCGCAGTACGCTTCTTTTGGTGCCACCATTATCGCAAAAAATCCCGGCGTCTTTTATGATGTGTTTACCATAGACAGCGGCTCTATGGACGGCATAGAAGCGAACATGGTTCTCGTTGCACCGGAAGGATTGGTCGGCAAAGTACTGGAAAGCGGCGCCACCTACGCCAAAGGGCAGTCCATCCTGGACAGCCGCAGTTCGGTTCCGGCGATGAGTCTGCGCACCGGCGATTTAGGTGTTGTTAAGGGCGATTATACTCTCATGAACAATGGACTTTGTATGATGGAGTATATTGACGCAGAGGCAGAAATTGCCGTTGGAGATGAAATCGTTACCTCCCATCTGAGCGATATTTATCCACCCGGTTTAACCATTGGAAAGGTGCGGGAAATCCAATCGGATGCCAACGGGCTGACCAAATACGCCGTGATCGAACCGGCGGTGGATTTGAAGCATCTGGATACCCTGCTTGTGATTGATAAGAATCAAACCACAGATGCAGCAACAGATCCTTCGCACTCCACAGAACTGCCCGCAGATGACTCCCTTACCGAAAGCATCCCTCTGGAGGAGGAAGTAAATTGAGAATATTATTGACAAGCATCCTTGTTTTCGTCAATTTCATATTGCAGACTACGCTTCTGCCCTATTTGTCTATCGGCGGCGTGCTCCCGAATACGGCATTGATCATCGTCGTTTCTTATGCACTCCTGCGTGGGAGTATTTCAGGCGCAATGGTAGGGTTCTTCAGTGGTATGTTGATGGACATATTCTTCGGTACTTCCATTGGGTTTTACGCCTTGCTGTTTTTGTTGGCAGGGCTCGCCATCGGACGCAGTCAAAAAGAATTTTATCGCGAAAATTATTTATTGCCCGTCATCATTTGTTCCCTGACGGCAATGGTCTATGAAAGCATTGTTTTTATCACCGGTTTTGTGTTTCAGGGTGAAACCAATATTCTTTATTTCCTGCTGCGTCTGCTGATTCCAGAAGCCGTTTATACGGCTGTGGTTACTGTACCAATCTATCGACTTTTATTTGGCGTCAACGAATGGCTGGAACTGAAAGAAAAATACAAATACCGGCTGTTTTAACACGACTGCCTGTTTGTTTTTAGGAGGCTCCAATGCAAAAATACTGGGAACATTTTTTAGAACTATGCAAAAGCAGAATATTTGTCGTATTGTGCGGGATTTGTCTGCTTTTTTTCATATTGGCAGCACGATTGTTTACTTTGCAGGTCATCCACGGAGAAGATTATAATCAATCCCTGCTGACTAGTATTTCTAAGGAAGTCAATGTACCTGCTTCCCGCGGCAATATCTATGACCGTTACGGTCGTCCTCTTGCTGTAAACAAAGCTGCATACTCTGTTCAGATTGACGACAGCGTTACATTGGATTTGGAAGATCACCGCAATATGCTGATTCAGGATCTATTGGATACTTTGTTTGCTGCAGGCGCACAGGCAAATGATGCTTTGCCCATTTCCCAATCCACTCCCGCCGCATTTCTATTTGACGGTACTGAGCGGGAACAGCGCAAAGCAGAACGAGAATGGAAAACTTCTATCGGATTGGAACGCAGCCAAATGGACTGGTCCGCAGACGAATGTCTGGAATATCTATATGAATTGTACGAAGCGCCTTCTGACTATACCACAGCGCAAAAACGTATGTACATCTATTATAGTCTGCAACTGACCGACCGAAATCTGATGTGTCTGACGCTGGCACAAAAACTGACGGAATTCGGCGAAACCTTGCAGGATGATATCCCAATGGATATGGAATATCCCTATACATTCCAATTTAATGGCAGCAAAACCCGAGAAGAAAACTGGAAAAACACCTGGTGGATCAGCGGTGTAGACCAAACGGAACTGTACGGCTACAACTCTTTGGAAATGCTGGACTATCTGAGGGAATTGTTCGGATTCCCGGAATATCTGCCTACCGACCTGACCAGACAAGCTGTGGGGATTCGCAGTTCTATTTATGCTGTGCGCTATCAGCGATATCAATCCGTAACCATCGCCACCGAGGTCAGCGACAAAACACTGGCATATGTAGAAGAAAACCAAGATATTTTCCCTAATGTACTGATTAGCACAGTTTCTCTGCGGGAATATCCCAACGGAGAGCAGTTTTCTCAAATCATCGGCTATATCCGCCAAATGACGGAATCCGATATTCCATTATATCAAGATATTGTGGATGCAGAAGGAAATCCTGTGTACAGCAATACGGACATTGTTGGGCAATCCGGCATTGAAAAACTCTATGAACTGGATCTGAACGGTACTGATGGTAAAATCACCATGGAAGTGGACAGCCAAGGTCGTCGCATGAGTGTCATCAGCTCTACCGATCCTATCCCCGGAAAAGACGTTTATCTGACCATAGACAGCGAATTGCAGTCCACCGCATATACCGCTCTGGAAGAAGCACTGAGGGATGTACTGATCAATCGACTTTCTTCTGGAGGGCGATACGGCGTGTCTACCACAGAACTTTTTGCATCCATGCTCAATGCTAACCATATCTCAGCGTCGCTGATGCTTTCTGCCAAGGAAGGCACCACCCAAAAACTGCTGGTAGAACGCTGTCAGGCATCCATTACGGACTTTACCACAGACGGAGAAAACGCCTCTGAACAGCTGAAAACATTCCTGAACGACGGATTGATGAATGGCTCTGTTTCCGCACAGGAATTGCTGCTGTGCATGATTGAGCAAGAACGGGTGCCTGCTACACCCGAGGAAATCGAAGCAGTCAGAAGCGGCTCTTTATCCCCCGCTTCCTTTGTCATCCAAAAACTGGAAAGCGGAGAACTCTCTCCTTCTGACACCGCATTGGACCCCTCTACCGGTTCTGTCGTTGTTTCCGAAGTGGACAGCGGTCAAGTACTGGCATTGGTAACCTATCCGTCTTATGACAATAATGAATTAGTGAATACGTTTAATAACAGCTATTACAATATGCTGTTGGAAGACACCAATACACCACTGGTGAATCGTCCATTGAAACAGAAAAAAGCACCCGGCTCTACCTTCAAAATGATTCCTGCGCTGGCAGGTCTGGAAACTGGCACCATCACAACCAGCACAATCATCACAGACCAAGGAATCTTCCGTGATGCGGGAACGCCTTATGCCCGCTGCTGGATTTACAGCAATACGGGCGGTACACACGGCGCTGTGAATGTGTCTCACGCATTGGAAGTATCCTGCAACTATTTCTTCTATGAATTGGCTTACCGCATGGGAAATGCCGAAAATGGAACAACAGAACAGGCAATTACAACACTGAACGAATATATGGCGGCGTTTGGGCTGAATTCCGTTACCGGTATTGAACTGGAGGAATATGCGCCCACCATGGCATCACCGTATTATAAAGAACGTACTATCAAAACATACAACCCGGACGCTACCACCAGTCAGACTCGTTGGACAGACGGGGATACCATCCGTGCATTCATCGGACAGTCCGTCAACAGCTACACTCCGGCACAGATGAACCGCTATATCGCTACATTAGCCAACGGCGGCACGCTCTATCAGTATCATCTGGTCGATAAAGTGACAAATCCGGACGGTTCCATATACGAAGAAAAAGAAGAAGTGGTGGAAAACATCCTGGAACTACAAGAGGAAAACCTGCAAGCGGTTTACGAAGGGATGTATCTGGTTGCCAACGGTTCCAGAGGTACGCTGCGTACCGCCTTTACGGATCTGCCTGTTACTGTGGCTGCAAAATCTGGTACTGCACAGGAAGATCTGTCCCGCAGCTCGCATACATGGCTGGTTTGCTTTGCACCTTATGAAGACCCGCAAATCGCCATCACCATTATGATCCCATTTGGCGAAAACTACGGTTCTCCGGCACCACAGGTTGCCAAGGCAATCATCCGGGAATATCTGGGGTTGGATTACACACCGACAAACACCAATATGGAAACCTTATTGACGCAATAACATTCAGGAGGGGAACTATGAATCAGGAAAATTATGTGATCTTCAAAGGCACCAAAGACGGCGTGACGGTACTCTTTCAGGAGGATGTGCCTTTTGAAACGCTTTGCGAACAGTTGGAAAAAAAGGTGGAAGAAGCCGGCAAATTCTTTGATCAAGTCAAAACTTCCCTCGCCTTTAAGGGCAGAAGTTTTACAGAAGAGGAAGAAGAAACACTGCTGCGCATCATTGCAGAGAAAACCACCATGCGTATCACATTTGTTAAAACGGAAAACAATGAACTCAAACAAATTTCCGAATTGCTGGAAAAAGACATCCGCAGCTTTAATCTGACGAAATTCCACAGAGGCTCCCTGCGCAATGGACAAAAAATTGAATTTGACGGCAGCGTCGTTGTGGTTGGAGATGTCAATCCCGGCGCAGAAATCAAGGCAACCGGGAATATCATTGTTTTGGGACAGCTCAAAGGGATGGCACACGCTGGCTGCAAAGGCATGTCCGATGCTTTCGTTACAGCAGTATATATGGCGCCGGTTCAGCTGCGTATCGCTGATATCATTACCCGCTTTCCAGAAGCCAACAAACGCGGACCCAAACCACCGGAATACGCTTTCGTCAAAGACGGACAAATTTTTGTCATGGCTTTGTCGTAAAAGCGCAAAAGATTTTGTATTTTGCTAAAAAATTTTCGTGCAAATTCAGGATATTTTTGTTAAAATACAAATATATATGATATTTTCCCGTAAGGGCGCATAGAAGTACCCGCCCTTCGGATTTTGGAAAATACACATGAACTGACGAAGAACTAGGGGGACAATATCCATGAGTGAAGTAATCGTAATCACCAGCGGCAAAGGCGGTGTCGGCAAAACCACCACCAGCGCCAACATCGGCTGCGGTCTGGCTATACAAGGAAAAAAAGTAGCATTGGTAGACGCGGACATCGGGCTGCGTAATCTGGACGTCGTCATGGGGTTAGAAAATCGTATCGTGTATGACTTGGTGGATGTAGTAGAAGGCAACTGCCGTCTGAAACAAGCGCTGATCAAAGATAAACGCTATGACGGACTGTTTCTGCTGCCTGCAGCGCAGACCAGAGATAAAGACGCTGTTTCTCCAGAACAGATGCAGAAATTATGCGATAATCTGAAGGAAGAGGGCTTTGATTATATCATCATTGACTGCCCTGCTGGCATTGAACAGGGCTTCAAGAACGCCATCGCCGGTGCAGATCGTGCCATCGTCGTAACGACGCCGGAGGTATCCGCTGTACGTGACGCAGACCGTATCATTGGTCTGTTGGAAGCCCATGGACTGAATAATCCTTCTTTGATTTTGAACCGTCTGCGCATTGATTTGGTAAAGCGCGGCGAAATGATGAATATTGAAGACGTGACGGAAATTCTTGCCGTTGATATAATCGGTGTTGTACCAGATGACGAAACCATTGTCATCGCCACGAACAAAGGAGAACCTGCTGTCAGCAGTGAAACCTCCCGCGCAGGACAAGCATACCGCAACATTGTACAGCGCATATTGGGCGAAGATGTGCCGCTGATGACATTTGAGGAAGAACCGGAAAGTTTTATGGATAAACTCAAAAAACTGTTCCGCCGTTGAGGTCTGCTCATTGCCAGATACAGATTGACTACGCAGCGATACTGTATCATTTGTATGAGAGCCCTCCATACTGCGCCGTTATATGTTTGGAAAGGAGAGTCACGATGGATTTCTTTAGTTTTTTCAGAAAGAAAAGCGCACCGCCCTCCGGCAGTGTGGCAAAAGATAGACTAAAACTGGTTCTGGTACACGACCGTGTGAATTGTTCCTCTCAGGTTTTAGAAATGCTGAAAACCGACATTATCAAAGTGATTTCCAATTACATGGAAATTGATGAGGAAGAACTGGATATCCAAATCACACAAACGGAATCCGATGATAAAAGCGGTACCGTACCTGTACTTTATGCTAATATTCCAATCAAAAGTATGCGTAAAGTCAACCAGGACTGATATCACACCAACAAAAACAAAGCCGGGGGAGTGCGCAATGCGCATCTTTCCACCGGCTTTACTATGTTATAACCCTTGTAAACAAAATTCAATCAATCGGAGGTGCATCAGCCTGATGCAAATGAAAAAATGGTTCCAAAATCTGGATCTGCTGCTGATCGGCGCCATTTGCCTGCTTGCCGTTTTTGGCATTCTTTGCATTGCCAGCGCACTGCATTTTAATTTGGGAGAGGGTTCTTCCGAAGTCTATAAACAAATCGCATTTTTCCTGATCGGTCTGGTGCTGATGATTGTAGCAGCCAATGTAGACTATGAATATTTTTCACAATTTTATATTCCGATTTATTTTGTCAATCTCCTTCTGCTGTTGGCAGTTTTTTTGCTGGGAAATGAATCCAATGGCGCCACACGCTGGATCCAAATCGGTCCCTTAACCATACAGCCCTCGGAATTTGCCAAAGTCATGATGATTTTCTTTTTAGCAAAGTATATCTCACTGCATCATTCCAAAATGAATCGCTTGGATTTTTTCCTGAAACTATGCGTCATTGGCGCTGTGCCTATTTTTCTGGTACTGAAGCAGCCGGCACTCTCTGCCAGTCTGGTATTGGTTACCATCTTCTGCGTTTTGGTGTTTGTTGCCGGAATGGATATTCATTGGATTCGTAATACCGCCATTGTATGCGTTCCTTTGCTGATCTTCATTTTCTGGGATGTCAGTCGAGAAAATCCGTTGATTATGGACAAAATTTTTGAACCCCATCAATTCAACCGGATTCTGTCTTTTGTAGACCCTACCGCCAATGCGGATTTGTACTATCAGACGGAAAAATCTATCAGTGCCATCGGATCTGGGCAATTGACCGGAAAAGGACTATTTCAAGGTACGCTCAATCAGCTCAGTTATTTGCCAGAACCGCATAATGACTTTATTTTTTCTGTCATTGGGGAGGAATTTGGCTTTTTAGGTTGTATATTTACATTAGGGCTATTGCTTTTTGTTGTATTTCGTTGTATTATAATCGCATTATCCACCAGGGATACCTTTAGCCAACTGATTGTTGTCGGCATTGCTGGCATGATCGCTTTCCAGGCATTTGTTAATGCAGGTGTTGCCACAGGCATTGTCCCCAATACCGGAATGTCCTTGCCTTTTGTCAGCTATGGAGGAAGTTCCATGTGGACCAATATGATTGCGATTGGATTGGTATTAAATATTCGAAAAAAGGAAACCAGATCATTATTCGAGGGGGGTTTGTTATGAACATCGCGCTGATCGCGGACGATAATAAGAAAAAATTGATGGAAAATCTCTGTATTGCCTACCGCCATATTTTGTGCAAGCACAAATTGTATGCAACTGCTACCACTGGTCGACTGGTGGAAGAAGCTGCAAACCTGAGTGTACATAAGCACCTTGCCGGACAATTGGGCGGTTCGGAACAGTTGGGTGCGCAAATCATCAATAACGATTTGGACGTCATGATTTTTTTGCGTGACCCGTCCTCTCACCAATCTTATGAGATTTACAGCAATCTATTTCGTCTGTGTGACACACACAATATTCCAACTGCTACCAATTTGGCAACGGCAGAAGTTTTGTTGCTGGCTTTGGACAGAGGAGACTTGGACTGGAGAAACGTGGTGAAATAATATGCCTTTTTCATTTCAAACCATACCGTTTTGCGTCATCACAGGCTATTATCTTTTCATCAATCTTCTGCTTTTTGGCGCAATGGCACTGGATAAAAGCCGTGCAGTCAGTAACCGCCGCCGAATCCCGGAAAAAAATTTGTTTTTAATGGCGATATTAGGCGGAGGTATCGGCGGCTTTGTTGGCATGTTTACCAAACGCCATAAAACCAAACATATTGATTTTATATTGGCTTATGCATTGACGACGGTTCTGCACGCATTTCTGTATGTGATGCTGATGCAGAAATTCGTATTTCTTACCGTCTAATTTCACCTACGTGAGCGTTTTTGGAGAATCTCCAGCAAACGCTCTTTTTTGATCTCTATCACGCCTACCGATATATCCTGTTAGGCTCTGTATCCAAGCATTTTCTCTGCGCCACTTGTAACTACCGGTATGGGTTCTTTTCAGCCGCTGCGACCCAATCTTTCTGCATCTTCTATCTGTAAAGAAACACTGCTGAAACCAAACTTCCGACATACCGAAGCAAATTCTCTCTTTTGACATTTCCTAACAAATCGCCCCATTTCGGTTTTGGTATGGAGACCATCCAAGATATTCTTATTTCACACCAAATACATGCCGTCCAATGGTTGTAGTAATGGGGACACTCCAAATCCATCGGCTGGTTGCCGTTGCAGGATTCCAGTAATATAGCGCACCATTGGTGGGATCCCAGCCGTTTAATGCGTCCCGAGCAGCCCGAAATGCCGTTTCATTGGGCGTCAGGTAAAACTGATTATCCGCTACGGCATCAAACGCCCCAGGCTGATAGATCACACCAGCGATGGTATTCGGAAAGTCCGGACTTGCCACTCGGTTGAGCACTACCGCACCGACTGCAACCTGTCCTTCGTATGGCTCCCCTCTGGCTTCCCCATGAATGATCGACGCCAATAGATACACATCTTCTTCATAATCACTGCTGCCGCTCTCTCCAACGCTGCTGGTTCCAGAACCAATGGAAATTCCCAGTCTCTCCAGCGTTGCACTGCCGGCAATACCATCTACCGTCAGTCCATTATCCGCCTGAAACTGCCGGATCGCTTCATAGGTGCGTGTTCCAAAAATACCATCCGGTGTCCCTACATCATATCCCAATTGCTCCAACCGCTCTTGCGTCTGACGCACCAACGCGCCGCGTGTGCCCCAAGACACGAAATTCACCGCTGTGACTGCTTCCGGCGCTGCACTTTCTGACGGGTTCATATACCCGCTGTATAATGCAAAACAGCATACACCAATCCAGCACCAGATCAGCCACCTGCCTCCTCGCCCCATATCGTTTCCCCTTTCTTACTGATTTTGCCACCACTCCACGATTTTCAACTTCAGTTTTGGTACCGCCGTTTCCTGCTCCAATGCGGAAACCACCAAAAATTCTTCTCTTGTCAATGCATTTTCCAGCCGTATATGGCTCTCTGCCGTTGGCTTGCTGCATGCCGCATCCACATAGCACATCTGCGGATACAACACGCACCACCAATTTTGCCCTTGGGCAGCGCCGATTTCCACTCGCAGTGCATCATATACGCCTGCCGGAAATACCAAATCTCCATACTGCTTCTGCGGAAAGTCCTCGCGCACCACAGATACCCGTACCGCATCCTGACGCCCCTGACGGACCACTTCTTTCGTTGCAATCACTGCAATTTCTTCTTTACTGTTCTGCAGTACCTGCAATGTCTCCTCTTTACTCGTACAACTCTCTAATTTCTCTCCAAACTCTGCTAAGATACGATCCCGCACCGCTAGCTTTAACGCCTGATCTTCTGTGCGATCACTGTTTGCCAATACGTGAAACCGTACGACCTTCGCAGAGATACCCGACTGGATTTGTGCAGCATATCCTGACGTAATTAGGCATACCGTCCAAAGACAAACACTGCATAACAAAGCCACTGCCCAATACCGTCCTTCTTTTTTCCACAATACTTTCCCTTTTCCATACCAAAACCGCCATTGTTTCATTACTCCTCACCTTCTTTTGTTTGATGGTGAGAGTATTGCCCGTTTTTTTCTGTTTCAAACGTCATCGCATGCGTCCGGTATCCTGCAAATTTATCCGGCAATCCACAGAAATTTCCCAATTCTGCCAATCTTGGACTGCAAATTCTGTTTTTCCCATCTGCCGTTGGATCGCAGCGCCAATGCCAAATACGTCTGCCGATGTGATTTCCTGTACTTCTTTTATTGTATTTTCCAAATCTGTTTTTATGATGTCTGCAAAAAAATTTTCCAATGCACGTCGTTGTGACGATTCCATCACCTTCTGCGTTCCGCCAACCAGTGCGCCGCTCAATTCCAACGAAATCCGGCAATCCGCTGTTCCATCTTCTTCTACGATAGCATGATACGATACTTGATTTTTTCGAATTTCCATTGGAATGGACTCCCCTTGGTATTCTCCTTCCCATACAGCGCCGATCCCTTCTTCCAACAGTAACAAATGCGCCTGCTCCATTTCCGACGATAACGCAAACGCATATGCGCCGTCCGCCAGGGCAATCCCGCCTGCCAGTGTCAATCCTTCTTCTCTTGTCTCCATCCGCGGCAAAATGACATTCCCTTTTTGTACCCGCAAGTCCGTCAACAGCGTATCCAAATCCATTCCTCTGGTTACGGCAACCTCTTTTGCCGTGTTTTTATAAAATTCCCATAAAAACAACCCGGTTGCCCCATCTGTTTCCCCAATGGCACGTACACAGTCCGCCGCACTGCCAGCACTGCCCAGAACCATTACTTTATCGGAAACAGCCGTTCCACGTTCCAATTCTGCCAGTACCCCATCCAATGCCGTCGCATCTGCCAATAGGCTTTGTCCAAACACCACCGTCTTTAACTGTCCCAAATACACCTCTCTGGAACTATGACTGTCTGCTTGTGCAACTGCCCCCGCTAATGTCTCTGCCGTCACTTGATATGCCTGCGGTGTTTGGCTTGTGGTTTTTGCCGGCAGCAGCGTAAAAGACAAGCCTTCTGCTGTTTGATCAATTCCCATGGTAATCACATATGCCCGATCCTCCGGATCTCTGCCATCCCAACAGCCTGTCAGCAAAAGCGGCAGCAATCCCAACAACATCCATTTGATCTTATGCACGGCGTCTCCTCCTTTCTGAAGCAATATGCACACCGATACAAATCAATGGCAAAATCCCTACATAAACAGCACTGACATACGGCTGTATCCCATTGCGAAAGGCATAAGCAGAAGCAATATCTCGAGGCAGCAGAGTACCAACCAATATCAGCGGCAGCCAAACCCACAGCCATTTCCGCCAAATTGTTTCTTTCTGACGAAAGATTCGTCCGCAGCAGACGCTGCCAAAAAACAACGCACCCGACAAGTATAAAAAAACAGAAGCCATCCAAAACCAAAGCAGCAGCACATCCTGTCTGCCCAAATAAATACCAGAAAATCCAACCCTCTCCATCAGCTGCAGTGTCGGAAACAGTTTCCGTGTCAAAGTGTCCACGCCATAGACTGTTAGGCACAGAAAAACCGTTGCCGTCATCAGCAGCGTGATACACAGACATACCCCAAAAACACTTTTCCCCGCTTGTTTGGGACGCTGTAAAAACGGAGAAAGAAAGAATAAAAATATCATTCCCTGAAAGAGCGGCTGTATCACAGCAGCACCTTTGTATATCTGTCCTGCTGTCGGCATTTCCAGCGGCAGGTAATAGGCATGTTCCGCGGATAAGGCAGCGGTCAGCAGCACCAGCACCAAAGGAAGAAAAACAAAGAAAAACAGAATTTCCGCCGTTCTTGCCTGCCCTTCCATACCGCCAAGCACTGCAAACACACACAACAGCAACAGCACGCCAACAACCAGCCACAGCGGCGTATGCGGCAATACTGTACTGCGCAAAACTTCTGCAAACACCCTTGCCTCTACGATGGCATCCAGCGCAATCTTTCCAGCAAACCCAATCGCAAGGACTGACCCTAACGCACTGCCGCATAATCGACGCAGCCACTCTACCCCTGTCCAACTGGGTTCCCATTTCCATAGTATCGTTATCACCAATGAAAATACCGTTGCCGCCAAACCGCCCAGAAGCATAACCACCCAACAGCCTCTCCCGCTTTCTCCTGCCAGTTCTGCGGGCAAAAGCAGTGCTGGTGTCCCCCAAAAATAGAGAAACAATAATGCCTGCAATTGCCGCAGCGATATTTTTTGATTATCCGAAAACATTAGTGTCTGCCTCCTTTTTTTTCAAAGATCGAACATCCTTTCAACCATGGCAGCGGCAGACGCAGCAAACTGTCCCGCAAATCTCGATACTGATTCACCGAAGCGGAACAAAACGGATACAAATACGGAATACCATAAGAAGATAACCCCGCCAGATGCACCAATAACAACAGCATGCCGACCCAAAAACCAAACAATCCCAAAGCAGCCGAAAGCGCAATGACAATATATTTGCTCAGCCGTAAGCCGGATACCACGGAAATATTCGGGATCACAAACGTACAAATTCCTGTCAGTGCAGAGATAATAACCACTGCCGGAGAAACCAGACCCGCTTCCACTGCTGCAGAACCAATGATGATGCCACCCACGATGCCAATGGTGGAACTGATGGCAGAAGGCAGTCGAACTCCCGCTTCTCGCAGCAATTCAAACGCCAATTCCATTAGAACGACTTCCCAAACCACAGAAAAGGGAATATTCTGTCTCGTTTCTGCAATTTTCAGCGCCAAAGACGTAGGTAAAAGCTGCGGATGATATACCGTCAGCGCAATGTACAATCCCGGGAGTGCAGTCGCCGCCAATGCTGCTACATACCGCAGAAAGCGAATAAGACTCATCATTTCCCATCGGTCATAATAATCTTCCGCTGCCTGAAAGAACAGATTCCATGTTGCCGGCAACAGAACAACAAACGGCGTATTATCCACCGCAATCACCACACGCCCTTCCAACAGCGCCGCTGCCGCTTTATCCGGGCGTTCCGTCATCTGCAGCTGCGGAAACGGTGAAAATTGTCGCTTCTCCAACAACTGCTCCAAATATCCGCTGTCATATATCGTTTCCAGCTGCAGCCTATCCAGCTGTGTTTTTACACTCTCTAGTACTTCCGGGCGTACCAAATCTTCTAAATACAGCAGCGCAATATCCGTTTTTCCACGAGAACCCACCTGTTTTCGAACAACTTTCAGACGGGTATCGCGTATGCGCCGGCGAATCAATACCAAATTGAATGCCAGCAATTCGGTAAATGCATCCTTTGGTCCTTGCACCACC
This sequence comes from Candidatus Anaerotignum merdipullorum, assembly GCA_019115165.1. Classification (GTDB taxonomy): domain Bacteria; phylum Bacillota; class Clostridia; order Lachnospirales; family Anaerotignaceae; genus Anaerotignum; species Anaerotignum merdipullorum. The sequence goes on from DXEB01000023.1 coordinate 28,602, forward strand.
ATTTCCGTTTCGACATGCCCTACTCCTCTGTTTGGAAATCCACGGGTGGATGCCTGCAGCGCATACGGGCTGCCTTCCATAAAAATGACCGTATCCCCTACCATGACACCATCTGCCGCTTCTTCCATGGTATATACCCGCCGCACATCACGATTTGCAATCACACTTTCCATCAAGTCCCCTAGATTGCCCTCCGCTTCCGCAAAATCACATCGATTCATGATATTCGTCAGTATGGCGTCTTCCACCGCAGAGGTGTTTACCATATTATCCGCATAAACCAAAAACAGTCGTCCCCGTCCGTCCGCCGCTGCAAATTCCCGAAACACAATATCGCCACAGTCTGTGAATATGCTCTGCATCGTCATCAGGTTGGTTTGCAATTCTTTTCCAATATTCAAAACCTATTTCACCACCTTTTTGGGATATAGTGTTGCGCAAATGCCGCGGAATATACCTGTTTTTTCCCAGAAAACAGGTAATTCTGCCTTTCTAAGTGCAAGCAGTTGCATATCGCTCTGTACCTGCTTTCCCAAAGGAAACCAATGTGTATCCGTTGTTTGGATGATAATTTTCCTCTCACCCTTGGCTTTCTTTGTCACAACTTCCACCCATACGCATTTCGCCGCCCTTTTAGCAATCCACGTCCGTCATTTCCTTTTTCCGCCAACTGCAGCTGCTTACAGAGAACCCTATATTGGGATGTTGGGACAGGAGATTTTTACGCAACAAAAAAAGGCGCCGACATTGTCGGCGCCCTGAGGCAATCTGATGTTTGCAGCATTTACCGCTTCGCATTTGCATTCATGTAAACAACTGTCGTCTTTCCTGTCTTGGTATCGGTATCCCAAGTCAAATCGGTAACCCCCAGAGCTGTTGCCAGATCACGCATAGGCAGGAAAGATCTGTCTGCGGTCAATTCCAATGTAGCACTGGTCGGAACTGCGCTGCCATTGACATACATGGTACGCGCATCTGCCGTCATAGAAATGATCCGATCGCCATACAGTATCGTTACCGTTCTACTGGAAGGATCCCACAACACGTTATTGTTATTGATACCCAACGCAGTAGAAACCGCACGAATGGGCAGCATGGTATATCCAGTTGCATTGACATAAGCAGGTGCGTCCAATTGTACAGTCGCTTCGCCCGCCATCATCTGTTTCTGCCCAATGGGAACGGTCAATTTCGTTGTAAAACCATTGACGTCTCTTCCGCCTGTCACAATATTGATAAATCCGGCTTTTTCTCGATAACTAATATCATCCGCTTCTTTCCCAGCATATACGGTTTCTTCCGCAAACAGGGTCTGCATCAAATATCCTTTATCTTTAGCAGTGCGGCGATCCGCATTGAAATTTTCCGCTTCTTTTGCAGAATCTGCTCCCAACATCGTCAGCGCATAGGCATACAAATCATAGGCACCCGCAGGCAGGTTTCTATCCATATACAGTGTCAAGTTAGAGATCGTTACCGATGCCGGCTCGTCATCACTTCTGGAATCTACCGTAAAGATCACTTCCCCATTGCTGGTTTTTACATTCTTGACTTTCAGACCGCTTTTCTTATCTGCTTCTACCGCTGCATCATTATCAAAATCAATTTTCTCCAGACGCAGTGCAAACTGAGTGCCTTTCTCCCACAAACCGGCTTCTGCCTCTGTAATCACAACGTTGGTGGGAATTGCTGTATTTCTATAGTCGATAGACAAATCATTCTGTTCCGCTTTCACCGTATAAGGCTTTACAAATTTCGCAATCGTCACTTTCTGTGTCTCCAGTGCACCGCCTTCCAGTGTCAGCACCGCATCACCGGCAAAATCGGGATTTGCCACCAGAGTAAAGGTAATCCGCAGTTCATACGCGTCTTTTCCAACCTTGCTTTCTTCAAAAATACGTTTGCCAAAAGAAAATTCTTCATATTTGCCGTCTTTATAAGCTTTTTTGAAATCTGTCTCCTGCAGAGGATCTCCATTGACTTCCACTTTTGTTGCAAACACACCTTCCGGCAGACGAAGGGTAAAGCTCTTGGCATTATCCCATGCACCTGCAAATGTTTCTTTGATGGTTACTTCCAGGGATTCGTGATCGCTGTCATCCGTAATCCCGGTATTGTTCACATCTACGCCACTGTAAATCACTGGAATATTCCGATCTGCATCTACTGTCATCTGTACGGTGTGATCTACCACTTTTGCTACTTCCACAGATACCGTATCATTTCCTGTTGCCGATACCTTAATGGTTGCCGAGGCGCCTTTTTTTGCTGAAGTTGCTTCTACCTGGATCCCAATCAGGGTCAACTCATCTGCTTCTGCAGACGCCATGTCTTCATTGACTTTAATGATGATTTCATCCTCGTCATAGGTGACTTCCGGTGTCACTTCTTTTCCATCCGCCTGAATCGTAATGGCGCGACTCTTGCTATTGGCAAATTCAAATCCGCTGCTCAGCTTCAGCGTAATGCTGTCCTTTTCTCCCAGCACCGCGCTGATATTTGCACCAACAGAAGGCTTGATCTTCATATCCGAAATGGTGACCACTTCTTCCACCGCTACATCTTTCAGCTTCTTCACAGATACGGTGATCCCCTTATTGGCTACTGCCGCATACACCAGATCATCCCCATTGTTAATGGTCATATCTTTGGAGGAAACACTTACTGTTGCTTTGGTGTTCTTCGATGTCTTTTCCAACTGGGAAGTCAAGTTATAAGACAGTACCCAACCACGCTGCATTTTCCCTTTCAATGTGATTGTCACTTCCTCTGTGCCGCTGACATCCACATCAGTGATTTCAATGGCTTTTCCATTGTCATCTACCAACACTTCGTCTTGTTTATTCATAAAAACATACTTGGATTGATAAGTGTCTTTGCCTTCTTGCAGCATATACTGAGAACTGTCTGCCCGCAGACCAATCAGTCCCGCCAAATGCTCTGCCTTTGTATTTTTACTGATTTTATTTTTATCCTTATCCAAAAATTCTGCTTTTTCCAGCTCCAATGTGATTTCTGCCTCCGGTTCACTGCTGCTGGAATAATCCGCTGTCGTAAAGGTTAACTGCAATTCTGGCGCATCTTTTGCCGCAATAATCCCCTTTTCTTTCTGTATCTCACTGACGGTATAATTCTCCGCCCCTACCACTTTGGCGCTGGCTTTTACATTTTTATTCGCCGCAAACGCCGTTGCTGGCAGCAATGATGTAGCTAGGATGCCAATCATTGCCAATGAAACTAATCTCTTCATGTTTGTTCCTCCTTCAATTGCAAAAACTCCGTTGAACCTGATATAAAACGAAAAAACGAAACGATCCGCACATCCGATTTGCCTGGTGCTCCCAATCGGGGCGGCTAATGAACCGAAACACATCCCCCAACGTAACCGCTTGATGTCTTTCGGCAAGAAGCAAAACCTTCCAACTCGTTTTCCACTTTCGTTTCCTTTCCCCAAAACGAAGCCATGAAACACAAAGTTGTTTTTTGCTTTGCACCGCCATTATATCTGGCAGTATCTTCCTTGGCAATAGGGACAGCGGAATCTTAACTTCATTGTAAACACCTCGTAAGTTTTTCGTAAACAATTCGCGATTTTCTTTCGAAAAATGTTCGTTTATTGTTTTTTTATCGATTCCTTATCAATTTCTTATTCTTTTTTAATTTAATTTTTATGTTTATCTCATATTTCACTGAATTCTTTGTTTTATAGAACCAAGTCCTTTTTGTATTCCCAACCATCTCAGATTCCTTTCTGCATCCATCTCTTTTCCCACTCTCAGCGTCTTTCGTCCATCACGCTCTCTGTCCTGAAACCGCATCCCTATCCTTCTCCTGCACAAAATTTCAATCTTTACCAGTTGATCCACAAAAGAACTGCTATTCGCGCCATCTTACTGCAGTTCCATCTTTTCATTACCACCGTCTTGTCCCATGCAACACCTTGCAGTACGCACTGCCTTTCAATCATTCCAAAGGGTTTCTTTCCTCCGTCAGACCAAAACATACATACCAATAGGGAGGTATCCTTTGGATACCTCCCTGTCATCGTCAGAAAAGAAAATTTGGAAGTTGGTTACATAACCGCAGCAATCTTACATGTTCGCCAGCTTTACGCATTGGCATTCATATACACTACTGTTGTTTTTCCTGTATTGGAGTCAGAATCCCAAGTCAGATCTGTCACGCCCAAAGCGGTTGCCAAATCCCGCATCGGCAGGAACGCTCTATCACCGGTCAACTCTAATGTTGCACTAGTGGGAATGGCACTGCCATTGACATACATCACACTTGCGCCTGCTGTCATAGAAATAATACGGCTTCCATACAGAATCGTAACCGTTCGACTTGCCTGATCCCACAGTACATTACTGTTATCCGTACCCAATGCAGTTGCTACTGCACGGATCGGCAGCATGGTATATCCATTGCTGTTGATGTATGCCGGCACATCCAGCTCTATGTTCTTCTCTCCCGCAATCAGATAAGCCTCGCCAATTGGCACAATCAACTTCGTGGTAAATCCATCTACATCTCTGCCTCCAGTAATAATATGAACAAATCCAGTTTTTGCTACATAACTGATATCTTCCGCTTTTTCTCCGACAAATACAGTATCATCAGCATATAAGGTCTGTACCAGATATCCGTCTGCACCAGCGCTGTATCTGCTTGCCCGGAAGTTTTCCGCATCATCGGCGGTACTTACGCCTAACATCGTTAACCCATATACAGATAAGTCATACGCGCCTGCCGGCAAATTTCTGTCCATATACAAGGTCAAATTGGAAATGGTTACCTCAGCGGGTTCTTCGTCACTTCTAGAATCTACCGTAAAGGTAATTTCACCATTGCTGGTCTTTACATTTTTTACAGTCAAACCACTGTCTTTATTCGCAGTAATTACGGCATCATCATCAAAGTCGATTTTATCCAGACACAAGGCAAATTTGCTGCCCTTGTCCCACAAACCTGCTTCCGCTTCTGTAATGACAATATTGGTAGGGATTTCTGTATTTCTATAATCAATCGCCAAATCATTTTGTTCCGCTGTTACTGTAAATGGTTTGACAAACTTTGCAATGGTCACTTCCTGTGTTTCCAAAGCAGCGCCTTCCAACGTTAGTTCTACGTCTCCTTCAAAATCCGGATCTGCCACCAATGTAAATGTCACTGTCATTTCATATGGATCATCGCCAATTTTACTTTCCGCAAAAATGCGTTTTCCAAAGGAGAATGCTTCGTATTCCCCGTCCTCATACGCTTCTAAGAAGTCCGCTTCTTCCAGTGGATCCCCGTTTACAGCCACCTCTGCCGCATATACGCCTTCCGGCAAACGCAGGATAAACGCTTTGCTGTTATCCCATGCGCCTGCAAACGTCTCTTTGATCGTCACTTCCAAGGATTCATGATCGCTGTCATCTGTAATGCCAGTATTTTCCGTGTCTACACCGCTGTACATCACCGGAATATCTTCCTCTTCGTCCACGCTCATTTGTACCGCATACGCAACCACCTTCGCGACTTCTACCGATACGGTGTCGTTGCCCGTAGCCAGAACGCGGATGGTTGCCGTCGCACCTTCTTTTGCTGTTGTTGCTTCTACCTGGACTGCACCAATGGTCAGCTCTTCCACATCCGCAGAAGCCATTGCTGCATTGACTTTGATGACCATTTCGTCATCGTCATAAGTGATCTCCGGCGTCGTTTCCGTATTTCCCGCTTTTACGGTAATGGCGCGGCTGTTGCTGTTGGCAAATTCAAATCCGCTGTTCAACTTCAACGTAATGGTATTGCCTTCGCTCAAAACAGCGCTCATGTTTGCACCGACAGATGGCTCCAACTTCAAATCAGAAATGGTAACCACTTCTTCTACCGCCACATCTTTGAGCTTCTTGACAGAAACTTGGATGCCTTTTGCCGCTACCGCTGCATAAACCAAGTCATCTCCGCCCGTAATCGTCATATCACGAGATTCCACCGTTACTGCAGCCTGTGTATTCTTAGATGTCTTTGTCAGCTTAGACGTCAAATTATAGGAAAAGACCCATCCGCGCTTCATCTGTCCTTTCAACGTAACTGTGATATCGTCTGTATCATCCACCTCCAAGGCAGTAACTTCCACAGTTGTACCAATGGAATCTGTCAGAATGTCTCCCTGTCTATTGATAAAAACATACTGCCCTTCCTGTTCCGTCCCTGCTTCTCCTGCTGTCAGGATATACTGTGCACTGTCTGCCCGCAGTCCAATCAAACCCACCAGATTCTCCACAGTGGTCTGGCTTCCGACTTTGTCCCCATTCCTGTCCAGAAACTCTGCTTTGTCCAGTGTCAGCGTAATCTCCGCTTCCGGTACCTTTGTGCTGGCATAATCCGCTGTGGTAAACGTCAACTGCAGCTCTGCAGCTTCATCAGCAGAAATCACACCGTTTGTTCCCTGGATCTCGCTAACGGTATAATTCTCCGCACCGACGATTTTTGCCGTTGCCTTGACATTTTCATTCGCACCAAAAGCTGTTATTGGCAGCAATGACAGTATGAGGATGCCAGTCATTGCCATAGAAAATAATCTCTTCATGTTCTTTCCTCCTTTGTTTTTCCAATCTGTTGCCGCTTGCGCCTCCGTTGTGCTGCATCTTCGTTGCACGATATAAAACGAAACGTTCTGCTGTTCTGTTGCTGGCAGAACAACAGGAAATGATGACCGTCCTCACCAGAAAGCATAACCGCTGCCACCGTGCCCAACCGTGTACCGGTCGATGTTTTCCGGTAAGGATGCTCTGGAGTCCATAGGTATCTTGTCATCCATTTGTCTTCCCCCGGACGTTTCTGGAATCAAGATACACTATGTTTTCCTTGCACCGCCATTATATCTGCCAAAATTTTCAATTGCAAGAGGCGTCATCGAACGCTAACCAAATTGTAAACGCTTAGAAACGTCTATGCAAACAATCTGAAATGTTCTTTCGGAAAATGTTGGTTTTTTGTATTTTGTTCTACACAAAAAAGAAAACGAATGCCTTTTTTCAAAGACATCCGTTTTCCCGAAAATCGCTTTGGATTTTTTCTCCTTGTCTTACTGTGCAGAACCACTGCTGGACAACAGCTCCGTATTTTCAAACTGATAAATCTGCATGTCATGCGCATATTCCAGCTGGCGAACCGCATTTTCCGCCTGTTCTACAGCCAATTTCGCCTGTTCTACTGTAATCGCCGTGGTATTGCCGGCTTCCAGATTGATCTGTGCAACACGATAAGCTGCTTCTGCCTGCGATAAGGCAGTTCGTGCTGATTCATGCTGAGATTCCAGTGATAGAATCGTATTATATGCATTTTGGATCGCCAGCGTTTTGCTGTCCTTCGCCGTTTTCAGGCTGCGCTTTGCCGTATCATACGCATTTTCATTGGTCGCAGAAGTCGCATTGGTGGAGGAAATAGACAAATAGTTCTTGTTGAATTCCGCATCGTCTACTGCCTGTTCCTGTAGTTTAATCGTATAATCCGAGTTCAATTTGCTGTTGATGTACTGATCCATGGTCTGATTCATGGTATACGGCTCATACTCTGTGTCATCGATCAAAATATACGCTGCATCGCTGTCTGCGCCAATCAAGTCATAGAACGACAAATATTCCTGTGCCAGCGCCATTTCCAATTTCGTCACATTATATTGCGCCTGTTCATAATCACTGCGCAGGGTATCCAAATCATAATCACTGAGCAATCCCAGGCGATTCTTCAGCCTGCCCTGTTCATACAGCGTTTTCTTGACTGCGGTATCCTGCTTTGCCAGCTCCAGCGAGCTTTCATCACTGAGAATGGACGTAAAGGAATTCTTTACCGTTGCTTCTATGGTCAACTTGGTGATTTCTCTGGAATAGCTGTTTTTGGTCATATTACTGCCAATCGTTTGGATGGAGGAATAGATACTGTAAATATCATCATCCACCCATTGTTGATAAGATACCGTCGGCACGCTGAAGGAACCAGTAATATCCCAGATATCTTCTTTCAACTCCTGCAAATATTCCGCCGTATCCGCTACATTCCGCAGTTCTGCGCTGTTGTCCATGGCCATATCCACTGCTTCTTCCAGCGTCAGTTCTTTTTCCTCCTGTGCTGCTTTGGCAGCCGCCTCTTCTGCCGTCAAAATTTCGACAGCAGGCACTGTTTCTTCCGTTTCCTGCGCTGCAAAAGCCGATGTGGAAAGCATCAGCGACAATCCCAGCGCCACCGCCGCCGCGACTTTTCCTTTATAGAACAAATATTTCATTTCTCCAAACCTCCCGAACAGGATTTTCAAAAATATGTTTATGATAAAACGAATTATACCATAAAATCTGCGAAAAAAATAGGTATTTTATCATTTCTTAAAAAAACCTTCAAAAAAAATAAAGCACACAATGGAATGCCTTTGCTCTCGCTTGTTTTTGCATCCGTTTCGGTTTATCGCGCAAAATATCATGTATTATGATGTTTTTGATGCAATTTATCTCCTCCAAAAACAAGACCTGCCTTTCTCTGTCCAAATCATCTTTTATTTTCTGATATCTTGTGAAACACGCTGGCTTTTTGGAACTGCCTCCTGCCAAAAGCTTCTTTGTTCTTTCATAAAAATCTTCACAATTCGCAAAATTTTATGTTTGAAACGCGCTGTTGTATTTGCACGCAAAAAAGAACCCTCCTCAGAGGATTCTCCAAGAAGGGTTCTTCTATTTGCTTTTCAAACCGCGTCACTGCCAAGGCAGATTTGCCGATGGGGCAAATTATTTGCTGCCGTTCAGTGTAGCTGTTCTGGTAGCTGCGTCCCAAGCGATATCGGTTACGCCCAGAGCTACGCCCAGGTCTCTCATCGGGATGAATGCTCTGCCGTCTACGATTTCAACTGCTGCACTCATCGGGATAGCCTGACCACTTACATACATTACGGACTGACCGTTCTGCATGGAGATGATTCTGCTACCATACATGATGGTTACCGTTCTGGAAGGCTGATCCCACAGTACGCTGTTTGTGTTGATGCCCAGAGCATATGCAACGGCTCTGATGGGCAGCATGGTGTAACCGTCTGCGCTGATGTATGCGGGTACATCCAGAGCGATCTGGTTTTCACCAGCGATCAGGTAGTTTTCGCCAACAGGTACAACTACTTTGGTTGTGAAGGAGCTGTCGTCATCTTCACGACCTGCGGTTACGATGTTCACGAAACCAGCTTTTGCTGTGTAAGATACGAAATCATCGTTGATGTCTGCGATGCAATCTACATCACCATCGCTCAGAAGCATACCCAGAACTTCTTCTTGCAAGTAACCTTCTCTAGCATCGTCCGCGCCAAATTTATCCTTTTCTACGCCCAGCATGGTAGAAGAATATACATCCAGGTCATATGCACCTGCAGGCAGGCTTCTGTCCATATACAACTGCATACCGGAGATGGTTACTTCTGCGGGTTCGTCGTCACTTCTGCTGTCTACTGTGAAATACAGAACATCATTGTCATGATTTCTGCCGTCCAGTTTCACTTCGTCGTCTTTGATTTCCAGACCACTCTTGTCATCTACTGTGATTGTACCTTCATCATCGAAGTTAATTTTATCCAGTTCCAGAACAAACTCTGTATCTTTATCCCACAGACCAGCTTCTGCTTCTGTAATCACGACAGAAGTCGGAATTTCTGTATTTCTGTAGTCGATCTTCATATCGTTCTGTTCTGCTGTTACGGTAAAGGTTTTTACAAATTTTGCAATGGTTACTTCCTGTTCTTCCATAGCGTCGCCGGACAGGGTCAGAACAACGTCACCTTCGAAGTTGGGGTCTGCTACCAGTACCAGCTGGAAGGTCAGTTCGATGGGATCATCGTTGTCAGGATCATCCGGATCGCTTTCGTCCCAGCTTCTCTTTTCGAAGGTCAGGTTCACATAGTCACCTTCGTTATAAGCTGCTTCGAACCAAGGATATTCACCATTGTCAACACCACCCGTTCCAATATCGAAAGTCGGGCTAACCACATCTACAATGTATACACCTTCGGGAACAGACAGGGTAAAGTCTTTGCTGTTATTCCAAGCACCAGCGAAGGTTTCTTCAATGGTTACTTCCAGAGATTCGTGATCGCTGTCATCTGTAATACCATCGTTGTCAACGTTTACGCCGCTGTAGATCACAGGTACGTCTTCGTCTTCATCCACGCTCATCTGTACAGCATATTCTACTATGGTTGCAACTTCTACGGAAACAGTGTCAGAACCGTCCAGAGTCACTCTCAGGGTTGCAACAGAGCCAGCTTTTGCATCCGCGGAGTCGATCTTCAGCCCAGTGATTTCCCATTCGTCAATACCATCAACACCATCAACAATCATAGCATCATCCATAGGAATCACGATTTCATCGTCATCCACCTGCGCACCCCAACCGTTCAGAGTTCTGGTTGTTGTACCTGCTGTCAGCTCTGCCTCAGCCATGTTGCTGGTTACAAATTCAAAGCCGTTGTTCAGTCTCAGGGTCAGTTCATCTTCCGGATCAACTGTGCTCAACCCAAAATCATTGAAATCGCCAACAGTTGCTTCGATGGTGATATCTTCCAGGGTTGTGATTTCGTCTTCTGCTACGTCAACAGTATCCTTTACGGATACGTCAATGCCTTCTCTCTCAATAGAAGCGTATACCAAATCATCACCGTTGTTGATTTCGATATCATCGGATTCTACGGTAACGGTAGCTGTTTTGCCTCTGTTGGCATTGTCAATCAGGGAATCCAGAGAGATCAACAGTTCCCAACCAGCCGTCATTTTGCCAGAAAGGGTAAATGTCAGTACATCTTCGTCAGCATTAAGCTCAACATCTGATACCACGATAGTGTGATTATCACTATCTGTTAACTCATCAGTGTTATCGTCTACAGCTACAAACTTACCAGAAGCACCATTTCGATAATTCGCAGTACCATCTTTGTCAGTGTTAATATAGAACACGTTTGGTGCCGCACCACTCACCCCAGCCTGGCTGAGTATTTTATCCGCGTCCCATGTAGCATTCTCCAAAGTCACTTCGATCTCTGCAGATGCAGTTGCAGATGAATAACTTGCTGTGGTAAAACGCAGCATCAACTCTGCGTCGCCACCGATTGGATCTTCGTCATCCAAATCACCGTCGGCGTAGCTTTCCGCTTCCACCACACTCGCTCTGGCTTTTACGTCGCCGCTTGCCGCAAATGCCGTTGCGGGCACCAGGGATACGACCATAGCCGCAGCCATTACCATGGAAAGAAATTTTTTCATGGCAATCATTCCTCCTTTTTTCTTTTCATCTCGTCTCTTCGTTTTATAATTATACAACGAACCTGCATATTTCTCCGCACCCCTCTCTCTACCGTCCGCCGCCTCCGAAAGCGGCTCCGCAGTCACTTCAGTCATTCCCCCACTCCACGAAGTTCCCTTGGATTCTTTGGTGCTGCTCTCATCCGCGCCGAAGCGATACAGAGAAAGCGCAATTTCGTATGCAAGGTTATTATATCTATGCATTCTTGTTTTTGCAAGCGAATTTTGCAGATGTAACAGAACTGTAATTTTACGGTAACATAAAAAAAGAATGGAAAATCGGTAGAAATGGCTATTTTGCAGCATTTTACGGTATGTTATCAGAGAAAAAGGAGACTGGATGGCTGTCATATTACATCGGAAATCTGATTGGAATTCTCTCTTTGTTTACGTATAATATACATATATATACATTTATAATACAAGTGTAACGCTTTAACACTGCATTCGTACACTTTTGTATTCATTTTGTATTTTTCTGTTTTTTTACTGTTTTCTTCCATCATGTGTATGCATTCTTCTGTATGGTAACAGATAGAGGGAGCTTTTGCAAGCGTATTGAAGGGACGATTATTTGCATTTGATGTATGGAACAGAATAAGTATACATTTGTAGTTTATTTGTGTTCTAACGAGGTGCGGGATGGGCGCGGTTTGCAGCCTTCGCTCTGCGTTTTCAGGATTTGCGGCTGATTCGCTGCGCTTACCATTTCCCAGCTGGACGTCACAAGGCGATTCCTTTCTGCCGCCCAATGGCAGAGCATCTATGCTCCCGAGCGCAACCTCCCCAACCGCCTCTTCCCGCTTTTGAAAAAGAGGTGAATCCATCCGCCGTTTTCCGCAGCGAAACAAAAAAAGAACCCTCCTCAGAGGATTCTCCAAGAAGGGTTCTTCTATTTACTTTTCAAACCGCGTCACTGCTAAGGCAGATTTGCCAATGGGGCAAATTATTTGCTGCCGTTCAGTGTAGCTGTTCTGGTAGAAGCATCCCATACGATATCGGATACACCCAGAGCTACGCCCAGGTCTCTCATCGGGATGAATGCTCTGCCGTCTACGATTTCAACTGCGCCGCTCATCGGAATAGCGGAGCCGTTTACATACATTACGGACTGACCATTCTGCATGGAGATGATTCTGCTACCATACATTACTGTTACGGTTCTGGATGCCTGATCCCACAGTACGCTGTCGGTTGTGATGCCCAGAGCATAGGATACGGCTCTGATGGGCAGCATGGTGTAGCCGGCTGCGCTGATGTATGCGGGTACATCCAAAGATACTTGCTGTTCCCCAGCGATCAGGTATTTTTCGCCAACAGGTACAACTACTTTTGTTGTGAAGGAGCTGTCATCCTGATCTCTACCTGCGGTTACGATGTTCACGAAACCAGCTTTTGCTGTTGTGCTGTAGAAATCGTCATTAACGTCTTCTACTTCTTCAACATTCAAATCAGTGCCTTTATTGTCTTTGTCTTTTGCAAACAACTCTTGAGCCTGATAACCGTTATCCATCCATACATCCAAGTCGTATGCACCTGCAGGCAGGCTTCTTTCCATGTACAGCTGCATGCCGGAGATCGTTACAGATGCGGGTTCATCATCACTTCTGCTGTCTACTGTAAAGGACAATACACCGTTATTTTCTTTGATCTCATCGTCTTTTACTTCCAGACCGCTCTGATCATCAATTGTCAGAGTACCTTCATCATCGAATTCAATCTTATCCAGTGCCAGAACGAATTCTGCATTCTTATCCCACAGACCTGCTTCTGCTTCAGTAATTACTACGGAAGTCGGAATTTCAGTATTTCTGTAGTCGATCTTCATGTCGTTCTGTTCTGCTTTTACTGTGAAAGGTTTTACAAATTTTGCAACCGTTACTTCCTGTTCTTCCATAGCGTCGCCTGTCAGTTTCAGAACAACGTCGCCTTCAAAGTTCGGGTCTGCAACCAGTGTCAGTGTGAAGTTTACTTCGATCTTGTCACCAGTACCAGGTTCTGTTTCTTCCCAAGTTCTTCTTTCAAATGCCAGTTCCAGATATTCACCTTCATAGTAAGCATCTGCAAACCATGTTGTTACTTTATCTCTGCCAGCATCAGGTGTGATCTTCAGATCGCCATCGCCAACCCAGTTTGCATCTACATCAGTAATGTAAACGCCTTCCGGTACAGAGATTGTGAAGTCTTTGCTATCGCTCCAAGCGCCAGCAAAAGTTTCTTCCAGAGTTACTTCCAGAGATTCGTGATCGCTGTCATCTGTGATACCGTCGTTGTCAACGTTTACACCACTGTAGATAACAGGTACATCTTCGTCTTCATCCACGCTCATCTGTACAGCATAATCAACCACGTTGATTGCTTCTACAGATACAGTGTCAGAACCAGTCAGAGTTACTCTGATTGTGCCTGTGCTGCCTGCTTTTGCAGAAGTAGCTTCCACTTCCAGACCTGTAATTTTCCATTCATCAACGCCGTTAATCAGACCTGCGCCTTCCAGATCGTCAACCATAATTGTGATTTCGTCGTCATCTCTGTCAAAATCAACATTCTGACCATTGATTTCTACATCGGTTGCTTTTGTGAATTCATAACCGCTGCTCAGTCTCAGTGTCAGTTCCGCTTTGTCATTGTTTGTATCCACAACTGCTGCAAAATCACTGCCTACGGAAGGTTCTACTGTGATTTCTTCCAGTTCAGCAATTTCTTCTTCTGCGATATCAGTTGTGTCTTTGATAGAAACATCAATGCCTTCGCTTTCCACGGAAGCGTAAACCAGATCAGCACCATCATTGGAAATGGTGATATCGCTGGAAGAAACGCTTACTGTAGCTTCTTTGCCTTTGGATGTTTTATCCATTTCTGTTTCCAAATCAACGTACATCATCCAGCCACGGTCGAATTTGCCTTCGATTGTCAGAATCAGTTCATCATCGCCGTCTACTTCAATCTGTTTCAATCTCAGAGCCTGACCATCAACACCAATCAAAGAATTATTGTGATCTACATAATCACTACCTGCTGCTCTGGTGTTCTGGAACCAACCATCAGCATTAACAGGGAAAGAATAGTTGCCTGCTGTGATGGATACCAAATTTGCTGGAATTTCACTTCTATCAGCTTCATAAACAGTGTCTGCATCCAATCCATTTTCTGTAAAGAATGCATTGTCCAGTGTCAATGTAATTTCTGCTTCTGCAGCAGCGCTACTGTAGTCTGTTGCGGTAAATCTCAACTGCAGTTCAGGACCGGAGATTACTTTGTTATTTGTATCTTCGATTTCATCCTGAGTGTAGTTTTCTGCATCTACCACTCTAGCTGTGGCTTTTACGTCGTCGCTTGCCGCAAATGCAGTTGCGGGCACCAGGGATACGACCATAGCCGCAGCCATTACCATGGAAAGAAATTTTTTCATGGTCATCATTCCTCCTTTAGAATTTTTGTTTCGTTTGTTTTGGTTCGTTTTATAATTATACAACGAAGATGTTTGCATTTCATCCAACCTTCGCCGTACCCTCCTCCCGTTTGGAGCCGTCCCGCAGGCGTCTTTGGTTCCCTCTCCCCCATTCCTTGAGTTCTCCTCCGCCGTCTTTGGCACCGCCCCGCCCGTTTGCAAGGAACGGACAAAACGTTCAGATTTACTTTGCAGGATTATCATATCAGGGTGTATACTTTTTGGCAAGCGATTTTTTCTAATTGTAATATAACTGTAATTTTACTGTAAATCAAGCGTTTACTTTTGTAACATAAGCATGCATTGGAAAGTTGTCCACGAAAAGTTATCCACTTTTCCACAGAGTTATCCACAGGACAGCACGGATTTTGCCACTTGTATTTTTTTCCATTTGGTAGGATAATAGAATATATAGGTATATCAGAATCCAACAAAAGAGTAAGAAAGGTGGAAGTGCGTTTATGAAACAACCAGTAGAGTATTTAAGAGAATGCAACGTGTTTTTCTTGGCAACCTGTGAACGGGATCAGCCGCATGTACGTCCCTTTGGCGCGGTGGCGCTGTATCAGAATCATGTGTATCTGGTAACTTCCAACCAGAAAAAGGTATATCGCCAATTACAGGCAAACAACCGGGTGGAGTTGTGCGGCATGCATCCGGATGGCACCTGGATGCGCATTCGCGGCAAAGTCCTTTGGGATGACAGCAAAGAAGCCAAAATTGCCATGTTGGAACAAAATCCGGATCTGAAACGCTTATATCAGGCAGATGACGGCAAAATGGAAGTTTGTCATTTGGTTGAGGCCGAAGCAACCTTATATTCCTTTACCGCCGATCCGATCTCCGTCGCCCTCTAAGTAACGGCTGATCCATTGCAAATCAAAAAGGACGTTTCTCCTTTCGATCAGAAACGTCCTTTTTCGCTGTTTTTTTACTGCCTTATTCCCATATCTGCACCGGCAGCTCCTCTGCTTATTCTTCAGAGGAAGATTCTTTTTGTTTTGCTTTCTTATGAAACCTAGGAATGAATTCAAACGCACGGTACGGAAGCACCAGAATCAGCAAAGAACCAATACCGATGGCGCCTGCCAACTTAAAACCGGTCAGTGCATTGGAATAGGTAGAAAGAATATTTCCAGAAATGGCCGCCTGCATCGTATTATAGACAGCCGCCCCTGGCACCAACGGCAAAATACCGGGGATATGGTACAGAATCGACGGCGCTTCCCGTTGGTAGGACAAAAATCGTGCAATTGCCGTTACCGCCATCGTCGCAATCAATGTCGCATTCACAGATTGCCCATGGGGCACGAATACCAGCAGATAAATCAACCAACCCAAAAAGCCGTTTATCCCACAGTAAATCAGTTCCCGTCTGGGTGCGTTGCAGACAATGGAATATCCAAAACAGGCAACAAAAGAAAAGGCAGATTGAAACAAAACATCATACATCGTATATTCTGGCATGATCAAACACCTCCTGCTCTCTTAAAATGAAGGAAATAATCCCAAAGCAATCGCCACACCGCCGGCAATGGCACAGGCCACCAGAAGCGCTTCCATCAATTTGGAGTTGCCGCTGATAAAGTTGCCTTCCAGGATATCTCGGATCGCCTTGGTCATCGTGATACCGGGCAGCAACGGCATAATACTGCCGATAATGATCATACCTATCTGCGTTTGCGGCAGCAACAAATGAAACAGCGCGGCAAACACGCCAGTCACCACACCGCCGGAAAATGAACCAAAAAAATACGGCGCTTTCCAACGGCTGTTCCATAATGCCGTCAGCCCCAGCAGCATCCCAATGACAAACGCCGCTACGCCATCCAATGGCGTACCGTTATAAACCAATGTAAATCCGCCGGATGTCATACCATATGCCAGAACGCGCATCCACGCGGGAAAAGACGGCGTATGGTGAATTTCCGACAACCGCTGAGAAGCCTCTTCCAACGTAATCTCTCCTGCCACAAACGAACGGCTCATGGCATTGACCGCGCAGATTTTCTCAAAATTCACAGATCGGTCCGATACGCCCCTTGCCATTGACAGTGGTCCTTTTTCTTCTCTGGGCAAGCTGACAATCAGCATGGTAGAAAGCGCAAGCGCTTCTATTTTCTGCCGTCCGCTGACAGATAATATCCGCAGCATGGTATCCTGCACCCGATGCGTTTCCGCCCCGGACATCAGCATAATTTCCCCTGCGTCCAATGCCAGATTCAACAGCTTGGTATCCTTATCCATTGACCAAACCCCCGTTTCTTTGCCGAAAATTGTTATTTTTATACTAAGTGTATTCTTTTTTCTCAAAATGTAAAGTAAAATTATTGGAATCCAGACGATTGTTTTTTGTGCGAAAGTGATGGTTCTAATGCGATGTATCCAAAAAAATGGTTTACACCGGAAGTCTTTTGTACTATAATAAACGAAACTGAATAATCAGCTGGGGGTGCCGTTGCAAACGGCTGAGAGGATAGACAATCCAACCCTTTGAACTTGATGTGGTTCGTACCAACGGAGGGAAGCGAAATAAAGAAACAACACAGAGACAGGGTCTTTCTCCATGGGGGGAAAGGCTTTTTTTGATTGCAAAATGATGGCACAATCAAGGAGGAAAAACGATATGAGACTAACAGATCGACTGTACCGCAGCGTAGAAGACATTTGGATGGGATATCTGCAGCAGCCGTTTGTCAAAGAACTGGGCGATGGCACGCTGGATGTGGAAAAGTTCCGTTTTTATATGATTCAGGATTATCGATATCTGCTGCAATATGCCAAGGTGTTCGCCTTGGGTGTGGTCAAAACAGAAGAGGAAGGGCTGATGCGCCGCTTTGCCTGCATGGTGCATGATGTGCTGGACGGAGAAATGCAGGTACACAAAGCATATATGTCCCGTCTGGGTATTACCGAGGAAGAAGTTGCAAAAACGCCGTCCGCGCTGGCAAACCAATCCTACACCTCTTACATGTTGGATGTGGCGCACAAAGGCGGACCGCTGGACATTCTGATGGCAGTACTTGCCTGCGCGTGGAGTTATCAGGTCATTGGAGAACACCACGCCGCCATTTCCGGCGCACTGGAGCATCCGCTCTACGGGGAATGGGTGGAAGGATATGCCAGCGAAGCATATCGAAAAAGCACACAAGAAATTATCGACTGCGTCAACCTGCTGAGTGAAGGAATTTCGGCTGCAGAAGAAGCCAAATTGACAGAGATTTTTGTCACCTGCAGCCGATATGAGCAGGAATTTTGGGAAATGGCATATCATATGACCATGTAATCCCTCAGACAAGGAGAGCGAGGATATGCTGCGATTTGAAAATGTATCATTTTGCTATGCCCAGGATGACATCAGCATGATGGAACATCTGCATTTTGAAGTACAAGATGGAGAATTTGCATCCATCATCGGTGCCAGCGGCTGTGGCAAGAGCACCATTTTCCGTCTGATCAACGGGTTGGAAAAACTGCAGGAAGGCAGCATCACCGTGGATGGAAAACCAGTGCAGGAATTGAAACATTACAGTGCGTTTATGCCCCAGAAAGATCTGCTGTTTCCATGGCGCACCATCGAAAAAAATATTTGCCTGCCGTTGGAGATTGCAAAAGTACCAAAAGCAGAACAGGAACAACGCTGCCAGGAAGTACTGGCACAAGTCGGATTAACGGAATATCGGAAAAAATACCCTAAGGACTTGTCCGGCGGTATGAAACAGCGGGTAGCCTTTGCCAGAACACTGCTCTCTGGCGCAGATCTGCTGCTGTTGGACGAGCCGTTCAGCGCGCTGGATTATTTGACGCGAGTGGATATGCAGGAATGGCTGCTGCGTCAATGGAGTCATTACCATAAAACCATCTTGTTTATTACCCACGATGTAGAAGAAGCAATTTTTCTGTCCAAAACCATTTTTATTATACAAGACCGCCCATTTTCTGAAATGGAGCGAGTGGAAGTCCCTCTTGCTTATCCACGTAACCGGGAAGACTTGAAGCGTCCGGATATTGTGGAATTAAAGGAGTGTCTGATCAAGAAACTCAGAAGGAGTGTGACGCTATGAAAAAGCATCTTCCCGCCGTCGTACTAGCTGTAGCACTACTGCTGCTGTGGCAGATCATCGCCATGCTGTTGAATGCGGCGTATATCCTGCCTTCTCCCGCACAGATTGCCGCCAAGCTGTGGGAACTGAGAGAACCTCTGTTTTTGGTACATCTGCCGGCAACCATGCGGGTGACTTCCGTCGGGCTGTTGATTTCTATTGTCCTTGGCGTTGGGCTCGCCATTGCCATGGATTGGAATGAAAAATTGAGACGGGCGTTATATCCGGTAATTGTCGCTTCTCAGACCATACCTACGACCGCCATAGCACCGCTGTTTATTCTCTGGTTTGGTTATTCCATCTGGAGCAAAGTGCTGGTAACCATATTGATTACGTTTTTCCCCATTGCCATCACGGTATTTGACGGATTTCAGGCAACCAAACGGGAAATGGAAGAGCTTTTGGATACCTATGGCGCGACCAAAGGCGAAATTTTCTGCAAACTAAAGCTGCCTACAGCGCTTCCTCATTTCTTTTCCGCAATCAAAATGGCAATTCCCATGAGCGTCATTGGTGCTGCCATTGCGGAATGGTTAGGCGCACAGGAAGGACTGGGATATTTCAGCAAACGGATGATGTCACAGCTGGACGGCGCCGGCGTATTTGCGCCTGTGGTACTGCTGTCAATCGTGGCCATGTTAGCGGTAAGCGTCATTACCGTGATTGAGCATAAATGTATCCATTGGAGAAAGGAGATTTAAACACATGAAACAAAAATTGTTGGCAATGACTCTGGCGTGTGTTCTGGCACTTGGCGCAACCGCCTGCAGCACCACACAGGAAAACACACCAACCGAACCCGACGGAACCCAAACAGCAGAATTGGAGGATTTCTCCATTGTGCTGGACTGGTATCCCAACGCGATCCATGCTTTTTTGTATACCGCTATGGAAAAGGGATATTTTGCACAGGAAGGGCTGAACCTGGTCATTCAATTCCCTGCCAATACCAATGACGGCATTTCTCTACCGGCTGCAGGTCAGGCAGATGTTGGAATGTATTATCTGCAGGATGCAATTTTGACTTCCGTAGAGGAAAATGTTCCCATTGTTTCCATTGGCGCAGTGACCCAAAGCTCGCTAAATGTGGTCATTTCCCAGAAGGACAGCCAAATCACTTCTGCGGCAGATCTGAAAGGCAAAAAGATCGGCTATGGCGGAACGGTTCTGGCGGAAGCACAGATTGCGGCAATGCTGGAATATGCCGGGCTGTCTGCGGAAGATTGCGAATACATTGATGTCGGTTTTGAATTGATGTCGGCACTGACCACCGGACAGGTAGATGCGACCATCGGCAATATGGTCAACCATGAAGTACCCCAAATGCAGGAACAGGGATTGGAAATCAATTATTTCTATCCGAGAGATTTCGGTGTACCAGAGGTATATGAACTGGTATTCTTAGCCAATCGGGATGCCGTTGCTCAGAATCCGGAGAAATATCAGGCATTTTTACGCGCCTGCCAAAAAGGATTTGCAGATATGAAAGCAAATCCGGCGGAATCTTTGCAAATTCTTTTGGACCACCAAAATGCAGCTAACTTCCCGTTATCCGAAGTCGTAGAACAACAAAGCATGGAAATGCTATTGCCGGTCATGGAAACAGAAAACGCAGCATTCCTGCATCAGGAAACGTCGGTATGGCAAAACAACGCAGATTGGCTGTATGAAAGAGGCGTATTGTCACATCCTGCGGATGTCAGCGATCTGGTTGTGTCATTACTGGAAGACACAGCAGCGTAACGGTATCTTTTCAAAATACACATAAGTCGCAAGCGGTTTTTCTCAAACGGAAAAACCGCTTGTTTTGTCTGATTGCACTGGAATTTGCGTTTGGAATTTCGTTGAAAAAAGGGAATGCTGACGCTATAATGGAAAGAAAAACCAAGGAAAGGAGTGTTCGCCGATGCGTGCATTGATTACCGGAGCAACCGGCGGCATTGGGCGAGAATTTGCCTGTCTGCTCAGCCATCGCGGCTTTGACTTAATTCTGGCCAGCCGGGACACGGCAAAAATGCAGCGGCTGCGCCGGCTTTTGCCCACACAGGTAGATATTATCACAGTGGATTTATCCAAAGAAGCCGACTGCCAACGGTTGTATGCATTTGCAAAAACAAAATCAATAGATTTGGTCATTCATAACGCAGGCTTTGGCGCCTGGGGTCGCTTTACGGATATCCCGCTTCAAACCGAACTGGATATGCTCAATGTAAACGTGCGCGCCGTCCACATGCTGACCAAATGGTTCCTGCAGGACTTTGTGCAGCGGGATTACGGATATATTTTGAATGTAGCTTCCTCTGCCGGTTTTCTTGCCGGACCATTGATGGCGTCTTATTATGCAGGAAAAAATTATATTCTGCGTCTGACCGAAGCCATTGATATGGAGTTACGGCAGACAGGCAGCCGGGTGCGCGTCTGTGCCCTGTGTCCCGGACCGGTGGATACTCCATTTCATGACCGCGCCCAAATTCGGCAGGCAGTACGCGGACTCTCCCCCAGACAAGTCGCAAAAGCTGGTTTAGACGGCGTATTTGGTAAAAAAACCATTGTGCTGCCCGGAATCACGACCAAAACAGCGCATCTGTTCCAGCGATTTCTGCCGGAGGAAATGCTCTTACGCATCAATTATGCAATACAAAAAAGGAAAGAAGGCTGACCCATGGATCTGCAGTCCAAGTTTTCAGACAAACACGGTATTTGGGGCGTATTGCTGTCGACCATACAAGGATATTTTTCCAATCGCATCGGCAGAAGCGCAGCGGCAATGACTTATTATTTGTTGTTTGCTATGTTTCCATTTTTAATTTTTATTACCTCCCTACTAGGGCTTCTGCATCTGCCCATGCTGTCTTTGGACGGAGATGTCGCTCGGTTTCTGCCGGAAGATGTCATCCGTTTTTTGAATCTTGCCATTTCCCATATTACTGCAAACAGCAACAATGCTCTGTTGACCTTTGGGTTGGTTTTTACGGTTTGGTTCCCGCTGCGCGCTGTCTCCAATCTCATGGCGGCGGTCAAAGATATTTATGGAAATACCGACGGCATTGCGCACCGCAGCAGCCACGGCATACGCAGCGGCATCCTGACGATGTTATTGATTCTTCTGATTCCTGCTTTGATTTTACTTTTGGTATTGGGAGAACGCGCACTGTCTTTTGTCGGGCAGTATCTGCCCATTTCCGAATCTTTTATCCATGTTTGGGCAACCCTGCGGTTTCTGCCGATGGCAGCAGCGCTGCTGTTCGTTCTTTCTGCCGTCTATTACCTCTCTCCGGCGCAAAAACAACCGCCCCGCTATGTTTTGCCAGGTGCCGTACTATCTATGGTAATCTGGATGGCATTCTCTCTGCTGTTTTCCCTGTATGTGGACCATGTGGGACGCTATTCCCTGATTTATGGTTCAATCGGGGTGATCATTGCTCTGCTGGTCTGGATGGACTGCAGCGCAACGGCAATGCTGATGGGTGCAGTATTCAATGTAGCACTAAAACAGAATCAATCAAAAAACCCATGAGGGCAGCACACTGTCTCATGGGTTTTTCCAATTGATTTTCCGTTACGCCTGTGCAAGGATCTGTTGGTACTGCTCCTCTGTCAGTTTTCCCAACGCAACATAGCGCGCCAGCTGATCTTTGCGCAGATATCCCCGCAAATATCTTTGCTTGAGCTGCTCATACATTTAGGATGCACCTCCTTCCAAAATCAACAGTTCCAAATCCGCAAGCCCCTGCATCAAAATCTGCAAATCACTGTACACTGGCTCCGGTTCCGGCTCATAGTCATACGTCAGTGTTTTCTCCTCTGTCAAACGCAGTCTTGGAACAAATCCATCTTTGTGCGGCGGAATCGCTGGCAGCGAAATATCCAGCCAGACTGTGTTTTCATCCAAATATGCGGCAGCCGCCTCTTGGGTCAGCACATTATTGTACCACTCGACCCATCCATTTTCTCCCGTATGTATCAGCATCCTGCATTCCTCCTTTTCTTATGCTTCCTCCGTGCCGTCTTCATAGGCAAGGATAAACTCATTGAGCACCGCTTCATCCTGACGATATCCATAGTACATGAATACATAGTCCACTCCGCCTTGCACAGGGATTGCCAATTCCAGAACTACGTTTCTCGCAGTCGTTCCTGTATTATTGTACTCGTCCACATATGCTGCGTATGCCTCCAGCATTCGATGCGTGTAAGTGTTGTATCCACTTATCGTTGTCTGGTCAGGCATATCATGTATTGCCGCACCGACAGAGTGAAAAATACCAAAATGGGTTTGTCCTTTATCCTTAGAATCAATCTTGACGTAGACCATACCGTCTTTTTCTGCATGCAATGTCGTCAGCTTTCCGTAAAACGATACATCCGGTTCTTCCCCAGGCGGCAATATCGTCCAGTTTTGAATCCGTTTTTTGATCGCCGTTTTGGAGTATTGATATACATCATTTCCGCTTTGATTTTTAGACGGATGCAGCAGCCCAAACAGCGTATCGTCTCCGGAATCCCCCGGTTCTCCGATTTTTCCCCCAATATCTGTCACATTTGCTTCTGTCTGTGCCATTTGCGTGTCAATGACATCCATATTCTCATTAAAATCTGCCACATCATAGTAATCGTCAGTACTGGGTTTAATCAGGTCATAATGTTCCGTAAAAGTAGCCATTTTCCTTCTCTCCTTTCTGTTGTTTTCGGTTACGCTGTTATCCTAACAAGAAACTGGTCTCAAAAAGTCCCAACCTGAAAAAATGTCCTTCCCGCTCCAAGTCCCTATTCGCCTTATATAGAGAACCCACAGATTTTAGATTTTTGCTGCATTCCGGCACAGATCCTATGACAGCAAAGCATGTTCCGGTTTTGACAGCCTCACGTTCCGCCGTTTCTTCTCCCGAACAGAAAAACAAAAAGGCAGAGGTGATAACATACCATCTAACAGGAACGTCATCCCGCTTCTTATCTACAGCCATTTTGTATGGAACAAACTTCCAATCCTTCCTGTCCAAAACAAAAAAACAGAAGCATTCCTCGGACTGTTCCGAATCTTGCTTCTGTTTCTTTCTTGTTATAGTTCCCTTCTGCCTTCCAACGCACGGGATAACGTAATTTCATCCACATATTCCAAATCGCCGCCTACCGGCACGCCATTGGCAATACGCGTTACCTTTACGCCCAAAGGCTTCAGCAACCGACTGATGTACATTGCCGTTGCCTCCCCCTCTACATTGGGATTGGTCGCCAGAATGACTTCTGACACTGTATCTTCCATCCGTTTGAGCAGCTCCGCTATGCGAATATCGCTCGGTCCTACCCCCGTCATGGGAGAAATTGCACCATGCAGCACATGATATACGCCATGGAATTCCCTCGTACGTTCATATGCTGCCATATCTCTGGGGTCTTCCACCACCATAATGGTACTGTGGTCCCGTTTGGGATTGGCACAAACCGGACACGGATCTGTATCTGTCAGATTGCAGCAGACCGAACAGTAATGCACCTGTTGTTTTGCCTCTAGGATCGCATGCGCCAAATCAGCAACCTTCTCCTCTGGCATATGGATGATATGAAATGCCAGCCGCTGTGCCGACTTGCCGCCGATTCCCGGCAATCCTGCCAACTGCTCAATCAGTCTGGTGATGGGATTTCCATAATAATTCATCCTATCCCTCTTTTACTTAGAACATACCGCCCATTCCGCCAGTCAATTTCCCCATGGCATTGGTATACATTTCATCTGCCTGTCGAATGGCTTCGTTCACTGCTGACAAAATCAGGTCTTCCAGCATTTCCACATCATCCGGATCTACCACATCAGGATTGATTTTCAGCTCTTTGATTTCTTTTTTGCCGGAGATGACCACTTTCACTGCACCACCGCCACTGGTCATTTCCAGTGTTTTCTCATTCAGTTCTTCCTGCATGGCAGCCATCTGCTTCTGCATTTTCTGCGCCTGTTTCATCAGATGATTCATATTCATGCCGCCCATACCGGGAAATCCGCCTTTTGCCATCGTTTCCTAACCTCCTGCAAATATCCTTTATTTCGTATCGGTTCTATTGTAGTATAAAATCCCGTTTTTTCGCAAGTCTTTTTATGGCTCCATTTCTGCTTCCGGGAAATATTCTGACATAATACTCGTCCATTCCGAGTCGTCACCTGCGCCATCTGCTTCGATGCTGCCGTAATTCGCCTCCCGCCAGCTCTCATAAGCAGCTTTTTCGATGGTCTGCAATGTAAACGACTTTCCATAAGCCTGCTCCAATTCTGCTGCAATCGTATCCAAGTATTTTTGCAGCATATCCGCTAGTGCACCATAAGGACAAACCAAATAAACCGCATCATCCTCTTTGAATCCAATTTCCACATTGGACAACTTGCTGCGCAACACCGGATCAGCGATCCTGCTGCAAAACGCCTGCCATTCCTGTCGCAGCTTTTCTTTCTCTTCTGAAAGCGCCGGCGGTTTGCGTTTGGGCTTTTCCTTCTGCCCCACGGACGCTTCCTGCGTCATGGCAACTTGTGCTGCAGAAATGCTAACTCCCTCTGACACTTTCCGTTCCAACATTGCCAGTCTGGCAGCCAACGCCGTCAGATCGGTATCCGCCCAGTCAGAACATAATCGAAGAATTTCCACCTCCAATAGGATCCGTTCCTTTGCCGCATATCTGATATCGCTTTGCAGGGCAGAGAAGCGTTCCATCCAATAGGTCAGTTCCGCCGCTGAAAGTGCTGCCGCCTGTTGGCGCAGACGTTGAATATGTTCTGCGGACAAATCCAATATGCGTGTTGCTTCCGATACAGTTGCCGTCACCAGCAAATTACGCAAATGCACCAACAAATCCGTCACAAATTGTTTCACGTCTCTGCCTGCCAGTAGCATTTCCTCCGTCAGTGCCATTGCCCTTGCGGCATCTTTTTCCTTCAGCGCGTCGACCATATCAAAAAACACTGTCTGATCCACCGCGCCAACCACATCCTGAACCTTTTCCAGCGTTACTTCTTCTCCACTGTAAAACGCCAGGCACTGATCCAATATGCTCAACGAATCCCGCAGAGAACCATCCGCCAGCTGCGCTACATATCGCACAGCATCCTCCGTTGCCGACAATCCTTCTTCTGCCAAATACCTCATCAGGGTATGCGCGATATCTTCTGCAGTAATCCTGCGAAAATCAAACCGCTGACAACGTGATAATATGGTCGGCGGTACCTTCTGCGGGTCTGTGGTCGCCAAAATAAATACCACATGCGCAGGCGGTTCCTCCAGTGTTTTCAACAGTGCGTTAAACGCACTATTAGAAAGCATATGCACCTCGTCAATGATATAGACCTTATAGACGCCTTCCGTCGGCGGATATTTCACTTCTTCTCGAATTTCCCGGATATTATCTACACTATTATTGGATGCTGCGTCGATTTCCATCACATTCACGCTGCGTCCCGCCAGAATCTCCTGACACAAACGGCATTGGTTGCACGGTTCGCCTTCCGCAGTGGGATGCAGGCAATTGATGGCACGGGCAAAGATCTTCGCCGTAGATGTTTTTCCTGTACCTCTTGTGCCGCAAAACAGATACGCATGAGACACCCGTCCTGTTTTCATCTGATTTTTTAGTGTCTTGACAATTGGATCCTGCCCTACCACGCCGGAAAAGACATTCGGACGATATTTTCTGTATAACGCCGTGTATGACATGGCGATTCCTCCTTCGTTATGTCTGCCAGATGCAGACGAAACTGTCCAACCTCAGACAGATACAGTATAGCATAGAGAAAGAAAAATGAAAAGCGGCGAAAACCAGTTTGCTCGTCCATTTCCCAACTTCCAGTTCCACCACCTCTTACTTGCCGCCGTTTCTGTGTCCCCGCAAAACGAATCCTTTGTCGTTTTCTTCCTCCGCATCTGCCCGCCGTGCTTGACAACGGTTTTCTAGCCCTTTTCTTACAAATACGGCGCCGCAGCAATTCCGCTGACAAACAGCAGACCATCATGCCCTTTCCCTCCGGTCTTTGAAAAAAAACAGCGGTATCCGTCTGTTCCATCATAGTATCAAAAAACCGGAAATTCCGTTCAAAGAATTTCCGGTTTTTCTAATTCTATAGGAATCCGTGCATCCGCTGTTGTCGCCGCCAACCATGCGGAACCTCCTTCCAAAGCTCCATCCAAGCGCCCTTGCGACACACAAGAAGTAGACTGCTTAGTGCTGCTGCCTTCCGACCCTGACACGGTTCACAGGCTTCTGTTGTGCAAGACTTGAACTTCAACGCTCCTTCCAAAGGGCAGACCATTTTTGCCGACGCCGAAAGCGGACGTCACCCCCACTCTAGCGGATTGTGGGTACAGGGTGCCGCTACTCCCCCGGCTAGCACGGAAATATTACCGCTTCCATTCCCATCTCAAAATGCCATTATAGTATACAGAACAATCCATCTGCTGTCAATGCAAAATTTCCGCATGCCGCCAAAATCACGATTCTTTTTTCCTTTCTTCTGTCGCTTCGCTTTGGTTTTTACGAAAGCGGCGAAAAAACTGTTTCATCATCTCACTGCATGCAGGCTGCAACAATCCTTCCTCCACCTCTACCTGATGGTTGAATCGCGGTTCATTCAGAATATTCAAGATGGAACCGGCACATCCCGCTTTGGCATTGCGGGTTCCAAAAACCACTCTTGGAATTCTTGCCTGCACAATTGCTCCCGCGCACATGGGGCATGGCTCCACTGTTACATACAACGTACAATCTTCCAGACGCCAGTCACCTACCACTGCTGCAGCAGCGTCAATGACGTCTATTTCCGCATGCCGCAACGGGTTTTTCGCCATATTGCGCCGATTATGCCCCCTGGCTATGATTGCCCCATTGCGCACCATCACAGCGCCAATAGGGACCTCGCCTTCTGTCAACGCTAATTCCGCCTCTGCCAACGCTTCCTGCATATATTGTAAATCTTGTTCCGTCATCTCAATCCTCTATTCCGCCTGTGCCATGCACAATGCGCCATTCCTTTCTTCCACGTCCGTTACCAGCCAATAATCGTCCAAACCGTCATCGTTCAGATCACAGGGATAAATACACTGCCCATATGCAATATCTTCATTGGAGGAGCGCAACCCATTTTCCGTTAGGATATAGCGGATGGTCGTACCTGTCATATCACAGACATAAACTTCTTTTACACCGTCTCGATTCAAATCCCCGCTGGTGATCGGACCATACAGACTTTCCACTCCCAAATGAGTAGACCAGATTTTTCGGAAATTTTCCCCGTTTTTCTGATATACATATAAGTCCAGACCATCGCTCATGAAATATTCCTTTGTTCCATCTCCATCCAAATCCGTAATATGGATATACTGTGCCGTATGTTTCAAACGGGTAAAGCTGGTGCTTGTCCATCCTTCCTGCCCTCGTGTATAATATCGCACCGCCTGGTCATCCGAAAGCAGCAGCTTTCCATCATCTGCAGCCAGCGCTCCCGCATTGTTGGATTCCAGCGGAATTTCTTCCGCCGTCTGCTGTAGATTACGATCAAAAAACACGATTTTTTCCGAACGGGCAAAAATTTGCTCCCCTTCTCCTTCTCCCTGTTCGTCAATGCTGGAAAGCAGCACTGCCAATTCGCTGCCCTCTGCCCCATCTAAAAACGCCGCTGATGTCGCTTCCAGTCCACTTGCAAAACCCAATGTGCGCCATAAGCGCAAACGATCATTCTGATAACGGTATATCTGTACGACGCCTTCCTGTATGGAAGCTGTCAGTACATTGCCATCCGCATCTTTGCCCACGGATTCAAATCCATCCGCCGGAAAAGATGCCGCAGTAGACGACACTTCTGCCGCCATGCCCGCCCAAGCTTCGTATGCCTGAAATCCACCATCTGCCAGAAATGGATTTCTTGCATTCAAACTGTAATATCCATTATTGTATCCCCCTTGATAGCAAACGCCAATCAACGCATTTCCAGAGAAATAGCACAGCAGCTGTCCTGCTGCATCTCCGTTGTAATGCACCAGTGTTGCACTTCCAATCACTGCCTCTGAACCGGCATAACCATCCAGTGGATACTCACAATCGGCGCTTGCCGCGAATAATGCTTGGCTTTCTTCGCTGTCCTGCGGCACGATACCGGCAGAAAAGCGCAGACTGTCTCCGTCAAAATCCCAATAATATGTATCGGCAACCGTCTCCATCAGCTGTGTGTAGTGCTCCTGCTGTGCTGCGGTCAGTGTCAGCTGCGGCGTTTCCGTGTTTCCGCAGGCACACAGCGTCAGTACACACATTGCCGCCAGACAGAGTATTTTTTGCTTCATAGATCCCTTCCCTCTTTTCGCAGCAGTATTTTTGCATATAGATAGCTTTATTATAAAGCAGGGAAGTGTTTTTTTCAAACCCCATTTTTCGGCATCCTATCTGCCGAATACTTCTGCCACCAGTACTAGGGCAATCCAAACTCCGACCAGATTTGCCGCCAGTGCACAAAAGAGGGTATGTCTGGTTTTGGTAATATGTACGGACAAAAAATATAAGCTCATCGTATAAAACACCGTTTCTGTGCAGCTCATCATCACCGAGGCTACTCGCCCCAAAAAAGAATCTGGTCCAAACTGCGTAAACAAATCCGTCATCAGCCCCATCGCTGCTGAAGAAGAAATCAAACGCACTAAAGTCAGCGGTGCCAATTCTGCTGGAAATCCAAACCAATCCTCCAACGGACGCAACAAATACGTCATACAATCCAACAATCCGCCTGCCCGAACCACTTCCACCGCAACCAACAGACCGATCAATGTCGGCAGAATATCCACCACTGTCTGCAAACCTTCTTTTGCTCCCTCCAAAAATGCCTCATACAAATTCACCCGTTTGAAACACCCAAACACGATAATCATCAGCACCGTCACTGGTATAATAAAATTTGATAACCACAGCAGGAAGTTCATTTTTTCTCTCTCCCTTCCAGCAGCTTCGCCAGCATAATGCCCACAAACGTCGTAACCAGTGTCGCTGCAATCCCTACCCCTACGATTTCCGCAGGTGCCGCGGAACCATATTCTGCACGATATGCGATGATATTCACTGTCACCAATTGCAGGGAGGACATATTCACCACCAAAAACATGCACATGGCGTTGCTGGCTCTGCCTGTTTCCCCATTCAGTTTTGCCAGTTCTTTCATCGCCAGCAGCCCTGCCGGTGTTGCCGCCCAACCCAGTCCCAGAAAATTTGCCACGAAATTTGCTGCAATATATCGTCTGGCAGGATGTCCGGACGGCACAGTCGGAAAGAGAAAATTCAAAAACGGCGCCATCTTTTCCTCTAACAAGTCGATCATGCCGCCCTTCTCCGCAATTTTCAAAATTCCGGCCCACGTTGCCACTACGCCCGCCATGGTGAACGCCAATTCCAGTGCGCTCCTGCCGCCGCTAATCACCGCGTTGGTCACCAAATCCATCCGCCCCAAAAACGCCCCCATTAGGATACCGCCTATCAGGAAAAATCCCCAAATCACATTCAGCATGCCGTTTCCCTCCCTTTGAGCCAGTCTATGCAGCCAACTCCAAAAATATCCGTTTTTCCCGCTTTTTGTCGCACGCTTTCCGCATTTTCTGATTTCCACAGATTTCTGTTGTATTTTTACAAAAACTGTGTTAAAATTTTGCTAAGAAAATACAGACCATCTGGTCTAGTCTGGAGGTACCTGGATGAAATCAACAGGCATTGTACGGAAAGTGGATGAATTAGGGCGGGTTGTGCTGCCCATTGAACTGCGCCGCCATATGGGAATTGAGATCAAAGATTCTCTGGAAATCTTTGTGGCGGATAATATGATTATCTTGAAAAAATACGAACCTGCGGATATTTTCACAGGCAGTATGGAAGATTTGATTGACTACAAAGGCAAAAAAATCTCCAAACAATCGATTTTGGAGATGGCAAAACTTGCCGGCTTGGATGTCCGCTCCTAACCTTTATTGCTAAAGCGCGCTTTGTGGCATCAAAAAAGGCTTTTCTAAGGCAAACCATCCTGTCTGGATCACATGCAGACAAACGGGAATGGACACAACCATCGAAAACGAACAACCACTTGCCAAAATTGTTTCTAGGAGAAAACCGTTTCTATCTATGCTGATTGGAAGGATTCACTCTGTATCTCCCTTTGTTGGCAGTCACAGCCGCATAAGCGGCTTTTTTTCTGCCCAAAAAGCCGGGATTTCCTCGCTTTTTTTATTGACATCCTGCCCTCCCTTCACTACAATAATACCCATAATCCATATCAGAAAGGCGGTATTGTATGACCTCAACATTTCAAGGCAGTCAAAACTATGTTGCAAGCGAAGAACTGATGCGTTCTGTCAATATTGCCATAGCACTGCAAAAACCTCTGCTGATCAAAGGAGAACCCGGTACGGGCAAAACCATGCTGGCAGAAGCAATTTCGCAAGCGCTGGGCAAAAAATTGATTATCTGGAACATCAAGTCCACCACCAAAGCACAGGATGGACTGTATGTCTATGACGTAGTACAGCGCCTGTATGACAGCCAATTTGGCAATGAAGGTGTAGACGACATTGCCAAATATGTCAAATTAGGCAAGCTCGGAGAAGCATTTGCCTCCGAAGAGCAAGTCATACTGCTGATTGACGAAATCGACAAAGCCGATTTGGAATTCCCCAACGACCTGCTGTGGGAGTTGGATAAAATGGAATTCTATATTCCGGAAACCAAAGAGACCATCCGCGCAAAGCAGCGCCCCATTGTGATTATTACCTCCAATGCGGAAAAAGAACTGCCGGATGCGTTTTTGCGTCGTTGTATTTTCCACTATATTGAGTTCCCGGACGCCGAACAGATGGAGGAAATCATCCATGTACACTTTGCCCATGTGGAAGAACATCTGCTTCAGCAAGTACTGGATACTTTCTACTGGATCCGGGGGTTATATAACATACAGAAAAAACCCAGTACTTCAGAAGTCATCGATTGGATTCAGGCATTGGTACTGGGCGGTATGGATCCGGACAAAATCCGGCAGACCGTACCCTTTGCCGGCGTACTGCTCAAAAAGAATGAAGACATTGATACGCTGAACAGATATTTGCGATAAGCGGGTGATACCATGTTTACAGCATTTTTCTACTTGCTGCGGGCAAGAGGGCTGAAGGTTTCCATGAATGAATGGATGACACTGATTGAAGCACTGGATAAAGGACTGCACCAGTCCTCCTTCACAGGCTTTTATTACCTGTGCCGCAGTATCCTGGTCAAAAGCGAAGCGGACTTTGACAAATTTGACGGCGCGTTTTTGGAATTTTTCAAAGATATGGAATTTTCCGACGAACTTCCGCAAGAATTGCTGGATTGGCTGGAAAATCCAAAGGACAAGCCCGGCGATTCCTTCGATCTGGATCGCGCCATGCAGAACGAATGGCTGTCTCAGGCAGAAATCCAGCGAATGTTTTTAGAACGACTGGAAGAACAAAAAGAAGAGCACAACGGCGGCAGCTACTGGATCGGTACCGGCGGTGTTTCCGTATTTGGCAATAGCGGATTCAGCCCGCGAGGGATTCGTGTCGGCGGAGAAGGCGGTAAGCGCCGTGCATTCCAGGTAGCGGGAGAGAGGAAATTCCGAGATTTTAGACAAGACAACACGCTGGATACCCGGCAGTTCCAGATGGCGTTCCGCCGTCTGCGGCAATTTTCTTCCCGCGCGGAAGAAGCCAAGACGGAATTTGATATAGACGGCACCATTCGTGAAACCTGTGATAATGCAGGCAATTTGAAGGTGGTATATGAACGTCCGCGCAAAAACACCGTGAAAGTTCTGTTGTTGATGGACAGCGGCGGTTCTATGGAATATTACAGCAGACTATGCTCCATGCTCTTTCAGGCAGTCAGCAAGTCCAGTCATTTCAAAGATTTGCAGGTTTTTTATTTCCATAACTGCATTTATTCCAAAGTCTATACAGATCCGCATCTGCGTCCCAAATCCGTAATTCCTACAGAATGGATTCTCAAAAACATCAGCAGCGAATATAAAGTAATCATTGTGGGCGACGCACAGATGGAGCCTTCCGAACTGCTGGATGCCAGCTATTACAATTACGGCGTCCGAGACGCTGTACCGGGCATCGAATGGCTGACCCGGTTTCGGGAAAAATATCCTCATCTGGTTTGGCTCAATCCCTCGGATCGCCCCTACTGGGGCGGCTGGTGGGCAAAAACATACGATATCATCCACAAAGATTTTGATATGTATGATTTGAGCATCGACGGACTGAATGCTGCACTGAAAAAGCTCATGGTCAGCCGATAACAGCCAATTCCGCATTACGTTTCCAAAAAGAACAGCCGGAACGCGCTTGCCTGCAACAAGATGCGACTCCGGCTGTTCTTTTCCATATGAGATTCCATGCTGATAAATTGCATCCTGCTGCAAAAAATATCCATATTTCTATGACAAAGGAGGAATTCATCCAGATGAACGTAGAACAATTCGTCATGGCTTATGGCGTAGAGCAAGACAGACTGCGGGCAATGCTGCCAGAAGGGTTTCATTCCCTCCGCCCGGTGCTTCGTATCAACGCAGAAATTTGGGACGGGCGCGTTGGCTGGCTTGAACTGAATACCGCAGTGGAAGCAGACGGAAAACGGGGCTGGCTGAATATTGATTTCTGGCAGAATATTCCATTTATAAAGCAAGGGGATACCGTTCTGTTTCAAACGGACTTTCTGCGCATTTCCTTTACTCGTACTGGTGCTGTTGGCTCCTGCCCAGCAGAACGAGATAACGATGGCTGCTTTTTCTTGGGAACCTCCCCTGCCCTTAGACCGCCGGAACCCATCTTAGCAAACAAAGCGTTCTGCTCTTGCACCTTCTCTTGGCACTTCGGTCCAAAAGACGCCCACGGTGTCAGCATCGACAAAACATTGCCTGCCATCCCGACAGCAATCAAAACGCATTATCCCAAACAAGCCTGCAGCGCCAAGCACGCGGCGGCAATTCCCTGTGAACAGGTGCTTGGAAGTTATGCCGTTACCTTTCAGCGGAATTCCGCTTATGCACCATATCCAGGCTTTCCGGCTGCAACCGATATTCTCTGACATCCCAGATCCAACAGCAGAAAACCAAAGCAATCCCCACACAACCGCATTCCGCCTCTGCAGTTTCGGGTCTTGTGCACATCTCTTGCTTTTCCTCAGCTCACCATATTTTTACAGCATTTGGATAAAACGGCGGGATCCGTACTGCCTTATTCTGTTCTGCCGTTTTCACAACTGCCTCTCCATTGATCCCCTCTCCAGTATACCATATACAAAAACATCCGCCGTTTGGAGGTATTCGCATCTCTCTGCAAATTCCAAACCTGCGGATGTTTTGAACCAGTTAAGATGGTGCAGCGGCATCCGTACCGCTGCTTTCCATTTTGGGATTTCCTGCTTCCAAATCTCTTTTAAAAACCTTTCCAAACGCTCTGGAAACATCAAGCACCGATGCCTTTCCCGTTTCCGACATCCATAGATCACTGGATGTAATCGTTCCCAATCATTTCTGTCCACATTGCCTGTACCATCGTCTGATTGCTCTGCACAATACACTGACCGTCTCTTCCGAGATCCAAAACTATCTCAAGCAGTGTTTTTCCGCTTGCGGTCAATATACAATCCGTTCTTTCGCCATCTGCATTCTCACAAAATCGCTTCTATCATTTCTTATTTTTCCAATGCAGCAGCCATGCAGAATGTAAAATTACCACTACGGAACCCGCATTGTGTACCAGTGCTCCCAGCACCGGATGCAGTACCCCTGTCATCGCCAGCAGGATTGCAACAAAGTTCAGCATCATAGAAAAAGTCAGATTACACCGAATGGTCAGCATCATTCGTTTGGACAAGCGCAGCAGATGCGGAATTTCCCGAATATCATCCTGTACCAGCACAATATCTGCCGCATCAATGGCAATATCGCTTCCAATCCCTCCCATCGCGATGCCGACGTATGCCTTTTTCAGCGCCGGTGCATCATTGATACCATCTCCGATCATACAAACTTGCGTATGCGTCGTCTGGTTTTCCGCAATCCAACGCAGTTTGTCTTCCGGCAAACATTCTGCATGCACCTCTGCAATCCCCAATCCATCCGCAATATGCCGCGCTGCATTTTCATGATCTCCCGTCAGCAATACCGGTGTCACACCCGCGCGTTTGACTGCTTCTATGGTTTGCACCGCATCTTCCCGCAGCGTATCCGCCAGCGCAAAAAAACCGGCATACCGGTTGTCCTCTGCCGCTAAAATCAAAGTACAGCCTTCTTGTACATAACGCTGCATCTCTGCTTTTGCCTGTTCTGGAATCGGAACGCCGGCTTCCTCCAACAATTGTGCATTTCCTGCTAAAATCCAAACTCCTTTCACCTCTCCGCTGACTCCTCTGCCCGGAATCATCCGAAACGCTGAAACAGACGGCATGTCTCCTGATTCCCGCTCCTGGCAGCAGCGAACAATCGCTTTTCCCAGCGGATGCTCCGAGCGAGCCTCTACCGCAGCAATGCTGCATATGAATCTCCTGACATCCCGTTCTGTTTCTGCAGGGCAAACCGCCCGTACCTGCGGTGCTCCATAGGTCAGCGTACCTGTTTTGTCAAACGATATCTTGGAGACGCCTGCCAAACGCTCCAGTGCGTCACCCTCTCGGACCAAAATCCCATGCTTGGTAACATTTCCAATAGCTGCCATAATGGCGGTTGGTGTTGCCAGAACCAACGCACAGGGGCAAAAAACAACCAGTATCGTCACTGCTCGAATGATCTCTCCGCTGATCCACCAGGTCAAAGCTGCAGAGAGGAGTGCAATCACCACAATCCAAGTTGCCCATCGGTCGGCAATTCCCACAATTTTTGCTTTACCTGCATCTGCTGACTGTACCAGCCGAATCATCCGCTGGATGGAACTGTCTTCTCCCACTTTTGTCGCTTCCATATCAAACGAACCGAATTGATTGACTGTCCCACTGGCTACTTCATCTCCCACGCCTTTATCCACTGGCAGTGATTCTCCGGTCATCACCGCCTGATTCACCGAAGTCTGTCCATCGCGAATGATGCCATCCACTGGAATGGTCTCTCCCGGCAGTACCCGCAATAAATCTCCTACCTGTACTGCCTCCGCAGAGATGATCTCTTCCTGATTTTCGGAAATTCTGCGTGCAGTTCTTGGCGTCAGATGCACCAGTTTTTCAATACCTGCTCTCGCTTTCGATACCGTCATATCTTCCAGCAATGCACCCAACTGCATAATAAACGCAACTTCTCCTGCGGCGAAGTATTCTCCAATCAACAGCGATGCAATCAAGGCAATCGATACCAACACATCTGCCTTAATATCAAAAGCTGTCACTAAACCGATGACCGCTTCCAAAAGAATCGGTATCCCGCATACCGCCACGGCAATCCATGCCATATGAAACGGAAATGGCTGAATTTTCAACAAACTGCAGAGCAACGATAAACCACCAATCACCAGCAGTGCGATATCTTTTTTCACACCGCCCCATTCCAACCATGCTTCTATCTTTTCCACCAGTATTCCTCCCTTCGTATACCTATGTGGGTATATGTATATAATACCTATAGGGGTATATGTTGTCAAGCCTGTTTTTCCTTTCAGCCATGCACTGCTTTCCCTTCGTCTATGCCCTTCTTGAAGAGATATCTTGCCGTAAACAAACCCGCGCGCGCTTTCTTTCCTGTTTTTACATCCTGCATATTTGCTGCTGATTTCATGCTTTTCCTTACTGCCGTTACCGCTGTATTTTGTACCAAATCATTTCATCTGCCGCCAGCAGCCATATACTGCAAAAGCCTTCCGAACAACCATGTTGTTCGCTTCCCGCTTTACCACCATATATCGTCACCCCGCCCCCTTTTTCCCTTTGGTTTTCCTCCATCTCTTTCCTCTGTGTCTGAACATACGCTTTCTGCCGGACACTGCCGGTATGTTACCGTTCCTCATCAAACAAGGCACCTCTTTTTATCAGAGGTGCCCTTGCCTATGTTTCGCATTCTTTTTTCCAACCCATCCTGACATCTGCAGCACATCGGATTGCCGCGTTTCCTTCGACTGTTTCTATCCCTTGCTTCCAACCATTTCTTTCCCTATCACAACGGCATCTTACGCCGTCTGCAAAGGATGATCCTGACGCCATTCCTTTTTTGCCAAACCTACTGCGTTTTGGCTGGATTGCCATTGCCTTCCCTTCCCCGAGTGCTGCATTGCATCTATTTCATATTCGCAAAACGCTCCACCGCTTTGGTAAAGCTGGCAATGGTTTTCTCCGCGTCTCCATGGGTAATACCATCCTTAACACAGTGATTGATATGTCCCTCCAACACTACCTGACCTACCTTATGCAGTGCCGATTTCGCAGCATTGATTTGTGCCAGAATATCTTCACAGGGAATATCTTCCTCTACCATACGGTCAATCGCTTGTACCTGACCAATGATTTTTTTCAGTCTCCGATGCAAATTATCCGCATCCATACATTGTCGCATTTTTCCGCCTCCTTTACCCATAGGGGTATCTGTATCTTCATTATCTGAGAAATTGCTTGATTTGTCAAGCCGAAATGCTCTGGCGCTTTCCGACGTAGCCTTTGTTCCGCATATCCCCATACCGCTCTTATCCAATCTTTGCTGACACACTTCATGAACTGGCGCAAATGTTCTCTCCTGTCTAACCTGCTTATCTAAAAATAACAGTCCATCCCTGCTTTTGCTGGCAATCAAAAAAGTGCAACAACCGCCGAATGCTCTGCGGAGCTGCTGCACCTTTTCTGTTCTTAACATTTGTTTTTTCCGAAAATATCTGCCATCTGCATCCATTGGCATACAGAGACACCCAGGCGTCTTTTCCCTTTGTTATTCTTCCAGCATCTCTCCTACTTTCCGCAGCAGTTCTCTGGTCGCTTCTCCTGGATTCTCCTTAGCAAAGATTGCAGAGATCACCGAAATTCCATCTACCCCACTGCCTTTCAGCTGCATCACATTGCCTTCGTTGATCCCGCCGATGGCAACCACTGGAATCGTCACTGCTTTGCAAATGGCAAGCAATTCCGCATTGGTCAGCGACTGAGCGTCTTTTTTGGTATCTGTGTGGAAGACTGCACCTACGCCAATATAATCTGCTCCGCTCTGCTGAGCTTTGATCGCCGTTTCTACGGTATTGGCAGAAATTCCCAGTATTTTATCCGGTCCAATCATGGCTCTGACGTCCTTTCCCACAATGTCGCTCTGCCCAACATGTACCCCGTCTGCGCCGCATGCCAATGCAATCTCGATATGGTCATTGACCACAAAGGGCACATGATATTGTTTTGCAAGCGCCGCCAAATCCTTTGCTTCTGCCAAAAATGCCGCTTCGTCCAATTCTTTCTCCCGAATCTGCAAAAAAGTTGCTCCTGCTGCCAGCACTTCCTCTGTCACATCATGCAGCGTTCGATTTCCCAGCCAAGTACGGTCTGTAATGGCATATAGTTTCATGGACGCGCGAGTTGCTTTTTCTGGCAGATCCAATTCTTCCAAATGCGTTCTCTCCATCAGCGTTTGGGCATCCATCAAACTGACCGCATCCACCAAGTTGGTACGGAACGTCAAGGTTCCGCCTCCCTGCGCATCTGTTTTTTCCCGCGCCATTTCTCCGCTGACGCCCATCAATGCCACCGCACAAACTGCCGCTTCTAAAATACGGTCCGGATTCCCGCCGCAAAAAGCTCCCAGCAGCGCCGTTAGCATACAGCCGCTGCCGGTAATACGGGACATCATCGCATCCCCGTTGCGCAGGGCAAACACCCGATCTGCCGAGGCGATAATATCAATCACACCGGAAACCGCAATCACAGCGCCTGTCTTTCTGGCAAATTCCCGTGCCATATACCCAAACGCACGATAGTTTTCTTCTGTAATTTTATCCTCCTCGGCGGCATCTACCCCGCGCGTCGCACCAGAACCCACTGCCAAATGCTTGATCTCAGAGGTATTACCACGAATCACAGAAAATTTCAGATGTTCCAACAGTTTTCTGCCGCCTTCCCGCCGCAGCGCTGTTGCGCTGACTGCCACAGGATCCAGCACAATGGGTACGCCTGCCGCATTTGCTGCTTTTCCTGCAACCAGCATCGCATCCAGATCTCCCATCGTCCCCATGTTCATCACCAATCCTTGTACTACTGAAGCGACCTCCGCCACCTCCGCCACTTCATGCGCCATGGTAGGAGACGCCCCTGCAGCCAATATGATATTGGCACAGTCGTTCACCGTTACAAAATTGGTGATCGCCTGAATCACAGGCTCCGTGTTCCGTATCTGCTCCATCACTTCCGGAAATGCCGCCAATAGATCACTGCCGTTTTTCATCCTGTATCCCTCCTGTTATCGTCTGTTCATTTTATCCATCATTCTGGCAAAGACACCGGAACGCTTTAAGCCTGTAATTACCAATACCGCTAAAAACGCACCCATGGCAGAAGAAGGTACAAACGCCGGTACATAAAAAATCGGCGACTGTAGGTCCATACCATACAAATACTTCATCACTGGATATGCCGCCAAAGCACTCAGGATACCAGTACCAAATACCTCTCCAATGACTGCCATATACAGCTTACCGCCGGATTTGCGGTACAGCAGCCCCGACAAGAACGCACCGATAACTGCGCCAATGACCGCCAGCGCTGTCCTTCCAGTCATCATTCGTAAAATGCCCGTAATCAGTGCCGCCAAAAATCCCCAATAAGGTCCGACAAAAACTGCCGCCAATACATTGATGAAATGCTGGAACGGCGCCATATTAGGGAACCATACCACCGAAGAGAGCGCGAATCCCATGCCGGCAAAAATCGCAGTCAGGACCATCTTTAACACATAACTTTTTTCTTGTTTGCCATTCATGGCAAAAACACCTTCTTTCTCTTTCCTCACGCTTGCCGTGCGGTCGTTTTTCTCCGTAAAAAAAGGACTTCCCCATTGGAAATCCTTCGTTACTTGCATGCGCACCACAACGCTTCCTGCTTGGTTCGAACCTGCATTCCCTCCGTTGGCATTATCCAAATCAGGTGTCACGGTCGAAGGATCCGTCCTTCCTCTCAGCCTCCGCACAGAAGCTCCCTTTGCATATGGTGTCATTATAGTACGATTTTTGCCCCTTGTCAATCCAAGAAAAAGGCAACGGTCAGCTATGCTGCCGTGCCTTTTTGGAAAGAGGAATTTACCGTATCTTAAAAAATACGGCAAAGTGCCTGCTGTTTGTTTGCCGCTTTGCTCACAAGCAAACACGGTTTGTCTTTGGTAACTTGCTTTTTTATGTTGCTTCTCTTTTGTTTTTGATTCCGCAGGGATTCTTTTGTTTTCTTTTGTAATGATATCCTATTCCGATGGGATATCTATGCGGAAAGTAAAAAAGTCCCGAAACTGACTGTCAGGAACTCTCTGCAACCTTCATACCCTGCCAAAACAGGTTGACGGAGCATCGCTTGCCTCTCCTGTTTTCACACGACAATCAGCATTCTTTCAGCGACTGCGCAATCTTAGAACAGTATCATCAAAAGCGCCCAACTACAAAAAAATGTCTTTGATTATGTGAAACACAGTACCAGCCATGCTGTCTACTCTCCCCTTTCATACTTTTGCGAGGATTTCTCGCGTAACCAGCTTACCACGCAGTCAACTCATCGTCAATGGAAAGAATGACGCTTGTTCTGGAAAAAATACATATTTTTTTTGTGAACAATGCCGCTGGCTTATTTCGTTGTTTGTATTTTCAACAATCCATTTTTTTCTTCTGCCGCACAAAACGTCATTATGTCTCAAAAACAACTGTCCGCGACTTCTTGTCTGAGAAGCCGCGGACAGTTTCTTCTTTTTTCACAGCAACTTATCCATTTTTTCTTTCAATACAGAAGCCGGGACTGCGCCGACTACACTGTCTGCCACCTTACCGCCCTTGAAAAAGATCATATTGGGCACGCTCATCACTTGATACTTCTGCGCCAGATCCATCGCCTGATCTATATCCACTTTCACCACTTTTGCCTTTTCGCCGTATTCCTGCTGCAGCTGTTCCAGCACAGGTCCCATCATACTGCATGGTCCGCACCAAGTTGCAAAAAAGTCCACCAGTACCGGCACTTTGCTTTCCATTACTTCTTTCTGAAAGGTATCGGATTTTACATGTAACATTTCCATTCCTCCTTTTGGTTCTATTGCTATTGTATCCATTCGTTTCTCATTTTATTATGTATCTAGTATAACACAAATTGGTGCTATATGCAATAAAATTTATTATTTAAGAACTATTCTTTTTTATGTTCTCCATTGTCTAAAAAAAATTTTCAAAAAAAATGTATATCCATTCCTATTTTGGTCATCCTATGCTATGAAGAGTGTGATATCTCCCCCAAGCAATCACATTCTTTCTACTTCTTCCCCTTACGAAAAGGCGGCTGCGCCCTTTGGCGCCGCCGTCTTTTTGGTTTTTTCATTTCCTTATCGCAACGCTGTAAATTTTCTGACCAATCCTATCGTCACGGTCAAATACAGCGCCGTAAATACGACACCCCAAATCATAGTGGCAGAGAACAGATCCCCCAAAGCGCCAAAAAAGTGCATTTCACCTTCCGCCAGCGCTGCATCCAACGCCATCTCTATCCCCTGTTCTGAAAATCCAGGAATCGCATTCATCAATTTACTTTCCACAAAACCAATCCCAAAATACAAAATCACTGCAAGGATGCCGTTGCCCCGGCGGATTGCCGGCAGATACGCAATCGTAATCGCCGCAAAAATCAACGCCACATTCTCTATCAGCGACACAATCATCACACCCGCCGTACTTGCCAGCCCGTAAAACACTTCCGGATCGCGCAAAAGACCAGTGACCTCCCGCCAAAATGCGTCTGCCGCGTCAACCGAAACCGCGCTGTACAGTATGGAAAACAACAGAAGCCCACACATGGCAGATACACAAAGTGCCCAGATCACCGCTGCTGCAAATTTACCCAATACCAACTGCGGCGCAGAAAGCGGCAGCGTAAACGTCAGATATCCTTCCTCGCCATACATACTCCGGTCATAACGCAGCGCCGTATGGATCAAGAACAACAGTACCAATGCCGCCACACAAACGATACAAGCCGTCATCAAAATCGATGCCCGCAGCAGCATATTTTCCGAATAAAAGGTGTTGCGGTTAAGCATGGTTCCTACTGCAATAAACAGGGAGATCAAAAATCCCACGCCATAGAGCAGTCCGCTTGCCCGCAAGTCATGTTTGATTACCTTTCCAATCATCCCCGATACACCTCCCGAAAATACTGATCCATCGACATCCCCGTTTCTGCCCGCAAAATATCTACTTGCTCATTGAGAAACACTCTGCCCTGTTTCAAAAACACTGCGCGGTCAAAAATCTGTTCTACATCGTGCACCAAATGCGTCGACAGCAGAATCGAGCTGTTTTCCGTATATTGATGCAGAATGGTATTTAGGATATAATCTCGCGTCGTCGGATCTATGCCGCCCATTGGTTCATCCAGCACAAACAGTTTGGCTTTTCTGCTCATCACAAACACTAACTGCAGTTTCTCCTGCATTCCCTTGGACATACTGCCAATCTTTTGCTTGGAATCCAGCTTCAAATCCAACGCCATCTCCAACGCTTTCCTTTCGTCAAAATCTGCAAAAAAGTCCCGAAACATACCAATGGCGCTTTTCACATTTTCACTTTTACGAAAATACGTCCGTTCCGGCAGATAAGAAATCATCGCTTTACTGTGTACACCGATCGGCTGACCATCTATA
The DNA here is from genome assembly GCA_019115165.1 of Candidatus Anaerotignum merdipullorum. GTDB lineage: Bacteria > Bacillota > Clostridia > Lachnospirales > Anaerotignaceae > Anaerotignum > Anaerotignum merdipullorum. The sequence continues at coordinate 71,319 of DXEB01000023.1, forward strand.
CGCACGCTGCCTTCATAATTTTGGATCAAACCGCATAAAATTTTCATCAATGTTGTTTTTCCTACGCCATTTGGTCCTAACAGTCCGATGATCTCGCCTTCTTCCAACGTCAGGTTCAAACCTGCCAACACCGTTTGATTTCCATATCGATGTTCCAGATTTTGAATCTCCACCAAACTCATTCCGCTTTCTCTCCTTTCTGCTGTGCCATACGCAGATAATTCAGAATTTCTTCCTGCGTAAACCCAATCTGATACATATACGCCAAATATTTTTCTGTTTCTTCCTGTGCCAGTAAGTTCCGCTTCTCCACCAATACGCCTTCTTCCTTTGTCAAAAACCGTCCGCTGGTGCGTTCCGTATAGACCAATCCTTCCCGTTCCATTTCCGCCATCGCGCGCTGCATGGTATTGGGATTGACGCCAAATGTAACTGCCAGCTCCCGTACCGACGGTATCTTTTCTCCGGGCTGCATCGCACCGGAGACAATCCGCAGCGTCATTTCTCGTACAATTTGCAAATACAAAGGAGAACTATTATCAAATTGCACACAATCACCTCCTTATGCCAAATTCTTCCGTACCCTAACCTTCGTCGACTGCCCACCGGAACGAAACCTGTCGACCTTTTTGCAGATTTCTGGGATTTCGCTGCCTCCAAAACCTTCTTTCCTCCTTGGTATGACGTGTTATCTCTGTCTGACTCAAACGCATGCCCCGCTTCTAGCGCCTATCCATTTACAACCATACCGAACTCACCCATTTCCTGACAAAATGGCTGCCCTTCGATTCCGCTTCGTCCAGCAAAGCATTCCAAAGGATTCCTGCTTGCATGAAGGATGCCCACAGCCATTCGATACGGATTCCTGAATCTTTGCCATGTCCCAAACGGAATCTTCTTTCTCATTTTGTATTATTGTATTAACTTACTAATACAATAATACGATTATCTCCATCTGTCAAGACGCATAGAACGATCTCAAACATCTCTTAAGCCTTTTTTTCGCTTTTCTTAATATTTCTTCTTTCCTCTTTCTGTTCCGCCATTCCATAGAGAAAAAAACAGAGCGGCACATGCTCCGCTCTATTTCCTCTCTTTGCCGCACCTGCTTCTCCAAGCGCCGCATTACCCCATTTCTGCACTGTCTGTCCTCTCTGAGGTCTGTTTCTGTGCTGTACCTGCAAACAACTTGCGGAACAAACATCGTACCAATAGACCGCAATAGCATATCTGCCAGAAAAACGCCATCGGAAAATTCCGAATCACCGTGCCCAGCCACTGATTGATGATATTCACAGAAATTCCTTGAAAGATTAGCGTTGCACACAAACTCATAATCGGACACATAAAACTGACGGTAATCCCCGCACGCACCAGTGTCACGAAAACGGGATGAGCCTTTCCCGGCGTCACCATCCGAACACTCAAAGATTGTACTCGTTTCTCCACCACAAAGAAACTGATGAAAAAACACAGCGGCAGCATCAGCCGTATCTCTGAAGCCATCAGACCAAATACTTCCGTTGTCCATGCGCCCAGCTGCAACGATCCGTTGTAAAACTCCATGCCCAGTACCATAAAAAATGACATCATTCCTGCAAAAATCACTTCTTGTCTTTTATTTTGCGGCATAGTTTCCTTTTTCCTTCTGCACAAAAAAACAACAGCCCGCGGAAAACAACTGGACTTATGTTTTCACTGCGCGCTGTTCGCTGTTTTTATGATCTTCTTTACCATCATTTTATCATATACAAGCGGAAAATTCTAGTTTTTCTTTTCCAAAACGCTGACGGAAACGCGCTGCGTTTCTTTCTGTTTCCTCCGCTCCATTTCTTCCTTTGCCGTTAATATGTTTCAATATCAATAATCTGCGCTTCATAACGGCGTTTCAGCGCCTTTTGACACAGAAAGCCAAAAGTATCGGTAGTATCGCTTAAATAAAACCGTCTCTCTCCTTCTCCTTGCGTTTCATTGCGCTGTCCCCGTTCTGCTAAAAATGTCATCACCTGCTGCGCCGTTGCCTTTGCCGGATCCACCAGCTTCACTGCATCGCCCACCGCCGTGCCAATACAGCGCTTGAGCAGCGGATAATGGGTACAGCCCAGTACCAACGCATCGATCCCCTTTTGGGTCAGCTCCGTCAAATAGTTCTGCGCAGCCAGACGAGAAACCTCATTATCTGTCCATCCCTCTTCCGCTAGAGGGACAAACAGGGGGCATGCCTTGGAAAATACCTGTATCTGCGGGTTTGCGCCGCAAATCATACGCTCATACGCACCGGAACGCACCGTTGCCGCTGTGCCAATGACGCCGACCCTTCCGTTTTTCGTTGCGCGCAGCGCCGCCTCTACTCCGGGCACCACTACACCAAAGATGGGAATATCTGTTGATGCGCGCATTGCCTCTAAACTATTCGAACTTGCCGTATTACACGCAACAATAATCGCTTTCACGTCCTTGGTTTGTAAAAACCGTACATTTTGCAGGGAATACTTGGTAACCGCCTCTTTGGATTTGGTACCATATGGCACCCTCGCCGTATCTCCGAAATAGACAATATTTTCTTGCGGCATAACCTTCATAACCTGCTTGACGACGGTCAAACCACCCACCCCTGAGTCAAATACGCCAATTGGTCTTATATCCATCAATCTTCCATCCTTCTTCCTATCCACGGATGCCGTTGTCTCGCTCCAATGCCAGACGAATCAGACAATCCATCAATTCTGATTTCGACATGCCTTCTTCCTCCCACAGCATCGGATACATGCTGATAGCAGTAAAACCTGGCATGGTATTCAGCTCGTTAAAAATCACGCGCCCACTTTCCTGCTCCACAAAGAAGTCTACACGAGCCAGACCGCATCCGTCAACTGCTCGAAAAACTTTTTCGGCAATTTTCCGTACCGTTTCCCGCGTCTTGTCCGGAAGATCTGCAGGAATGACCGTTTTGGATGCCGCATTGTGATATTTTGCTTCATAATCATAAAATTCCGCTGCAGCCAAAACTTCTCCCACGCCGCTGACACGCACCTGATCATTTCCCAATACGGCACATTCCAATTCTCTGCCGACGATGGCTTCTTCCACAATGACCTTACGGTCATAACTTGCCGCCAAAGCCAACGCTGCTTCCAACTCTGCCTTGTTTTTCGCTTTGGAAATCCCAACCGAAGAACCTGCATTCGCCGGTTTGACAAAACAGGGATATCCCAGTTTTTTTTCTACCTGCGCTATGATTTTTTCCTTCGTATGCTCCAATGTCCTGCCGTCAAACCAGAGATATTTTGCCATGGGAATCCGTGCTGCTTTTGCAATCAGCTTGGTATATACTTTATCCATGGAAACGGCGGACGCCAGAACTCCACAGCCGACATAAGGGATCTGCGCCATCTCCAACAGTCCTTGTATGGTGCCGTCCTCTCCCCATGCACCATGCAGCGCCGGAAGCACGACATCGATGGGAATTTCTTTGTATTTTCCACCTACCAACTTCAGCAGGCATTTCTTTGATGCATCTGGACTGAGTACCACTTCTGTGCTGTAAGGCTCCCAAGTCCCATTGCGAATGGCTTCCACCGGTCCATGATAAATGCGCCAATTCCCTTCTTTTGTGATGCCCACCGGTATCACCTCATAGATTTCCTGCCGCAAGGCAGAGATCATGGTCGTTGCCGAAACTCTGGAAACTTCATGCTCGGAGGACTGTCCGCCGAAAATAACCGCTACCGTAATTTTTCCCATATCTGCATCCCTTCTTTCTTTGACCCATGGAGGGCAGTTGACAATTAGTAACATTATATGCAATCCTGTGCCCACTGACAATAAAAAAACAGAAATTTTCAAGAAAAATCCGCCAAAACCGAGTTCCAGTTTCAATATCCTGAACATTTCTGCAGCGCCATGTCAGCCCAAAAAAAGAAGAGCTCCGCATATAGTGAACTGCTCCAATTTGTGCGGACAGCACAAAAAAGCGTTCTTACGAGGATAATATTTTATTTTCAAACGGAGTGGCGTAGCGTAAGCGGTGCCACTCCTGTTTTTAATTGAATTCTCTCATGGTTATA
>DXEB01000024.1 GCA_019115165.1 Candidatus Anaerotignum merdipullorum
ATAGTTCTCTAAGTATTTTCCCTATCTCAGCTTTCATTTTTCCGTATACTACTTGTCTTCTGTACTTTGGTGCGAATACAATATGATATTTACATTCCCAACTTGTATGTGCTAAACTATTCATATAAAAAACCTCCTATGCTTCCTTGTGTCTTGGCGGACTCAAGATGATTATAGCATAGGAGGTTTTTGCTTGAAGCTGAAGCTTACTGATTCCCCCGGCATAGCCGGGGGTTTTTATTGGATTAACCCAATAAGAAAACGCTGAGTTTTGTCTGGAGGACGAAATTCAGCGTTTTTTGATATATAGATAATGTGCAGAAAATTCAGTAAGGAAAGGGCTGCGGGATCACATACGAGCGGATGAATTCAGCTGTACAGGCGTTTTGCAGAAAAGGTAAGGATAGGGAATGAAAGGAACAACTTGTTTATCCATTGGGATTATGCTACGATATGATGGAAGATTGATATACAAACAGAAAAGGAAAGGTGAAGCCAGTGTCAAAGGGAAAAGTAATTGTAGGAATGTCTGGGGGAGTAGACAGTTCTGTTGCCGCTTATCTGCTGAAAGAGCAAGGATACGACGTATTGGGTGTTACGATGGGAATGTGGCAAGAGCCAGGGGAAGAAAACGGATGTGGAAACATTGCGGCAGTACAGGACGCTTCCAGGGTGGCCAAAAAGCTAGGCATTCCGTTTCAAGTGCTGGACTTTCGAGAGACATTCCAAACGCAGGTAGTGGCTTATTTTATTGACAGCTATACCAAAGGGCTGACCCCGAATCCTTGTATTGTCTGCAATCGGTTTGTGAAATGGGAAGCATTATTGCAGTATGCCAATCACGTGGGAGCAGAGTATATAGCAACAGGACATTATGCACGGATTGCAAAGCATCCGCAAACAGGTCGGTATACCATTTGTGCCTCTGCAACGAAAACAAAAGATCAAACATATGCGCTGTATCGACTGACGCAGGAACAGTTGGCAAAAACATTGATGCCGATTGGAGAGTATTGTAAGGAAGAAGTGCGCAGTATTGCGGAGCAAATGGATGGCAGTATTGCAAAAAAGGGAGACAGTCAGGATATTTGTTTTATTCCGGATGGCGATTACACAGCTTTTTTAGAGCGAGAAGGCAAGTTGGAACATAACCCGGGAAATTTTGTGGATCGAAGTGGAAATATATTGGGACAGCACAAAGGGATTACACACTATACTGTCGGTCAGCGAAAAGGATTGGGTATCGCTTTTGGGAAACCGATGTATGTATTCGGTTTGGATGCAGAGAAAAATGAAGTGATACTCTGTGAAAATGCAGATTTGTTTTCAAAAACAGTGTATATAACAGATGTGAACAGAATGTGCGTACCTACATTTACAGACGGTATGCGTTTGATGGGAAAAATACGATATAGTCATAGAATGGCTTGGTGCACAGTGCGTATGGTTGGGCAAGATGTTTTAGAATGTGTGTTTGATGAACCACAACGAGCAATTACACCAGGACAGTCTCTGGTATTGTATGATGATATATATGTAGCGGGCGGTGGTACCATCATCGGTACACAGAATCCGATAGAAGCAACGATGGTATAATCCTTTCGAAAATAGCAGCGGTTGTTTCGTGAAAATTTGCTGTATAATGGAAGAAAAGCACAAGGTTTGTCACATTTTGCAATTGCGGGATGAGGATATTTATGTTATGATGTTTGACAGTATATAAACAAGGATTATAGGCTATAAAAATTTTTAATGGGAGGCAGCGATGAATTACGCAGAAATGATTATTCCTTTTATCGGCGGTCTTGCGCTCTTTATTTATGGTATGAACATCATGGCGCAGGGGTTGCAAAATGCTGCAGGCTCCAAAATGAAAAGTATTTTGGAAGCACTAACGCAGAATAAGTTTATGGGAATCGCATTAGGCGCATTAGTAACAGCGATTATTCAGAGTTCTTCTGCGACGACGGTAATGGTTGTCGGCTTTGTCAATGCAGGATTGATGAATCTTGGGCAGGCGATGGGCGTTATTATGGGGGCAAACATTGGTACGACGGTTACCAGCTGGCTCGTATCTAGTGCGGAGTGGGCAAAAATGTTCAGTCCAGCAACCATTGCGCCGTTGGCTGTTATGCTTGGAGTAATTTTGCTGATGAGTGGCAAAAGTGCGCGACGTAAAGAAGTTGCCTCCATCATTATTGGATTTGGTGTATTATTTATCGGAATTGAAACGATGTCTGCTTCAGTAGAACCGCTGCAGGATTCCGAGGCGTTTCGTTCTATCTTTGTAACTTTGGGAAGAAATCCGTTGTTGGGTATTTTTGCCGGTACGTTTGTGACGGCAATTATCCAGAGTTCTTCTGCATCTCAGGGGATTTTATTGTCCTTAGCGGCGTCTGGTCTGGTACCTTTCAATGCGGCGGTGTATATCATTATGGGACAAAATATCGGTACCTGTGTAACGGCACTAATCAGCGGAATTGGTGCAACCAAAACTGCAAAATGTGTAGGATATATGCATTTGATGTTTAATGTGATTGGTACAGTTGTATTTAGTATTATAGCAGTGTTTTACCTGACCAATATCAATCCGGCAATTGGAGAAGGGATTATTACACAAACACAGATCAGTGTCATTCATACGGCGTTTAATATTGGTACAACAATTATTGTGTTGCCGCTGTCTAATTATATCATTAAGGCGGCAATGAAAATCAATGGAGTCAAAGAAAACGACTGTAAAGATGAAAGTCAGTTGGTGCATTTGGATAAGCGCATGATGGAAACCCCTAGTTTGGCGGTGGAAGGTGCAAAATTGGAAACCATTCGGTTAGGACAGATTGCGTTGGACAATTTGCAGATGGCATCTGCTGCATTGTTGGAAAAAGATCATACAAAAATAGAAGAAGTAAAACATCGAGAACATGTAATAGATAATGTTTGTGACAGTATTTCAGAATACTTGATTAAGCTGTGTGCATTACAAATCAGCGAAAAAGAGAACCAGACGGTGATGTCTTTGCTGAATGCCATTAGCGATATGGAGCGAGTTGGAGATCATGCAGAAAACATTGCCGAAATTGCGGAAGAAATGGAAAAAGAGGATATTTCTTTCTCCCAAATGGCAAAGGCGGAATTGAAAGAAATGTCGCATGCTGCAATTGCTAGCTATCAAAATGCATTGAAAGCACTGAATGATGATAATATTACTTATGCGATGAAAACAACGGTTTTGGAGGAGCAAGTAGATGCGTTGGAGAAGCAATTGCGTGCAAGTCATATTGACAGATTATCCAATGCAGAGTGCAATGTTAACTCTGGAATTCATTTTTTGGAACTGCTGGGGAATTTGGAACGTATATCGGATCACGCTATGAATATTGCGCAGGTAGTATTGAATGAAAATAGAGAAATCAAACGGTATCACGATGAGATGGCTACGGAGGCATAATGTCAGTCTGGCAGTGTCGGAAAAATTGTTTTTGAAGTATGACAGAAATAAATGATCTGTGTATAAAGGAAGGATCATTTTATAATGGTAACGGAAGGATTATATCTGTCCAAAAGGGGTGTTTCAACAGTTCGCATACGATTGTTGGAACCCCTTTTTTGCAATACATGCAAGTGTTTGTTTCTGCAACGAAAGCATAGAAAACTCAGCAGAAGAGAAAGGAGGTGTGATAGAAGATAGGTCATATTTTTGTCAGAGAAATATCATTCCTCAAATATGAAACGAAGAAAATTCGTGTTTTGATTTTGGAAATGCAAGGAGCGGTTTGCGGCGTAACAAATAAAAGGGGATATTAATGGAAAGAAGAAATCACGGTGCTGGATAAGCCAGGGTGTTCATAGGATGATAGACGGATTTTTTATGGAGCGGGAGAGTTGTTGGTTGAAAGCAGTTTTTGTGAAAAATAGATGACAATCTGGAAATGAGGAGAGGTTTGGAGCCGTACAATCATTTTCAGAAAACCAGAAAGCACAATTCCGTTTCGTCTGTAAAGAAGGCGGATGTGCTTTCTGGCATGCAGAAGCTGAGGATACCAAGGAATAAGGCGGATTAAAGTTTTTTTCCCATGGATACAGGGTTTATACGAAAGAAAAGATGAATCAATTCTTGAATAGCGGGTGAGAGCCATTTATCCTTGCGATAAACCAGCTGTATCAACATCAACATCGAATAATCTTGAATTTGAAACACAGATAATGTCTGTTCTGCCAAATCTTTGTGTGCCACTACTGCTGGGAGAAAGGTGATGCCGAGATTTTGTTTTGTGAAATTCAAAATGTTTCCAATGCTGCCAATTTCCAGATTGGATTGGATAGATAAATTGCGGAGATCGCAATCATGTTCAAACACTTGTCGGTAATTACAACCTTTTTCTGTCAATAGAAGATTTTCTTTTAGAACGTCTTGGAGCAAAACATCGGTACGACCGGCAAATGGATGTATCGGACTGCAAAGAAACAAAACATCATTGCTTTGTTCCCATGCCGTAACCCATGTAGGAGAAGAGACCCGTTCGTCCAGTGTTAAAATGATATCTACTTGATTTTTTCTGAGCATCTCCATAATTTCCAATGTGGTCGCTGTCCAAACAGAGATGTGGACGGCAGGTCATGCTTTCATATATTGTTCTAAAATTTCAGGCAGTACATAATTACAAGTGGATTCAATGGCGCCGATTCGTAAAAGTCCGCTGGGTTTCTGAGCATTTGAAATCACCTGCTTGGTTTCGGAAGCTAATGAAAGCATTTGATTGGCATAGGGCAATAATTCCAGCCCTTTGGCGGAAATAGAAAAATGCTTACCAGTTCGTTCAAACAGCTTGACGCCAAATTCTGTTTCTAATTGCTGCATTTGCTGAGTAACGGCGGATTGCGTGTACCCCAGATGTTTGGCCGCTTTTGAAAAACTCATAAATTCACAAACATGAATAAAAGTGATGAGATTACGCAGTTCCATGGTAGATTCCTTTCTTAAAAAAACTAATAAGAAAAATAAATGAAATTAATTTTACTAATAGTATAACTTATGATAGTATAAATGTAAAGAAACCGTTCCAATGGATGAGAGATAGGATATACCACAGAAAGGATACAGCCCGTAGGAAAGTTTTGGAGAAAGTATTTCTAAGGTGAGCGATATCAAATAAAGTGATTGGAAACAATCAGATGAATATGCAAAGGGACGGTACAGGGTTTTAGGATGCAGGAAAATGCTTAAGAAAAGCGCTTGTTTCGATAAACCGACAATGAAACGAATAGGAGGAGAGAACCATGAGAGATTTGAAAGATGTATGTAGAGTTGCAGTAGTACAGGGCGCACCGGTGATGTTTGATAAGACATTATCCACAGATAAAGCAATTCGAGAGATTCAGGAAGCGGCGAAAAATGGTGCAGAACTGATTGTGTTTCCGGAATTGTATATTGCCGGATATCCGTATGGCATGACATTCGGTTTTACTGTCGGGAGCAGAGAAGAAAACGGACGGAAAGATTGGAAGATCTACTATGATAATTCGATTGTAGTGCCGGGAGAAGAAACAGAACGTTTGGGTCAAGCGGCGAAGGAAGCGCATGCTTTTGTCAGCATTGGCGTATCAGAACGAGATGCTTTGACGGCAACTTTATACAATACCAATTTGTTTTTCTCTCCGGAAGGAGAATTGATTGGCGTTCATAGAAAACTGAAACCCACCGGTGCGGAACGGTTGGTTTGGGGCGATGCGAACAAAGGATATTTCCCGGTTGTAGAAACACCTTGGGGAAATATGGGAAGCCTGATTTGTTGGGAAAGTCTGATGCCTTTGGCGCGAGTTGCTTTATATGAAAAGGGCGTATCGCTGTATATTTCGCCGAATACAAACGATTATGAAGCATGGTTTGCAACGGTACGACATATCGCGATTGAAGGAAAATGCTTCTTTATTAACTGTGATATGTTCTTTACAAAAGACATGTATCCCAAAAATCTGCATCATCCAGAAGAAATTGAAAAACTGCCGGATATTGTTTGCAGAGGCGGAAGCTGTGTGGTCGATCCATTCGGAAATTATGTGACTGAGCCGGTATGGGATAAGGAAGCAATCATTTATGCAGATCTAGATATGCAGAAAGTACCTGCCAGCAGAATGGAATTTGATGCTTGCGGGCATTATTCCAGACCAGATGTGTTTACATTTGAGGTAGAAGAAAAATAAAATCTGTATGAGAGTATATAAATAATAGGCAGAGGAATTGCCAAATTACAAAAGAGAAAAAGTATGTAAATGAGGGAAAACAGCTGATTATTTTTTGCTTCTAAGCGAACAATCGGTTTCTTCCTTTCTGGTTAAGCGGCAACAGACGCTGCCGTGGTCAAAACAAAAAGTAACGATGGAGCCATATGGAAGCTGTACCGTTCTGGTACAGCTTCTGTTTATTTTGGGTGAATATCTTGGAAATTACCGACAATAGTATTACCGAAATTTGTTTGCTGAATCAATGGAGTTTCTGAGTTGTTTATTGGTGCTGTGTTTGATGATATCTGTTTTGCAAACACAAATGTTTTGCTAGAAGCAAAGAAGAAGATATAACGATGCTCACAGGAAGCATCCGTCGAAGGAATCACAAAGAAATACTTGGCTGAAGTATTGGAAGAGAAAAGAATGATATGATATGCTATGAATGTATGCTTGTATGTGCAGAATAATGATTTTATGGGAGAAATCTGTGCGGCAAAGAAGAAATGCTGACAGCAATTGGATGAAAAGCAGGAAGAAGGGATAGCCATGCAGACCATTACACAGGCATTGGAGAAATTAAGACAGTCAAAATTTAGAAGTCGTTTTGTACTGCACTCTGCTGATTTGGAATATATCCAAAGAGTGGGAATGGACACAATTCAGATACATGCCGTACGTTTTGTAAAAGAACGTTTGGCACCGGCGAACCCGAAAAATGACGGTAAGCAAACACCGATGAAAGGACATCCCGTTTTTATTGCGCAACATGCGACAGCTTGCTGTTGCAGGGGATGTTTGCATCGTTGGTATGGTGTGGCGGAAGGCAAGGAATTGTCTGATAAACAGCAGCAAAAAATTGTAAATCTGATTATGTCGTGGATTGCGGAGCAAATTTGTATACAAGAAAAAGAGACAAGAACAAAAGAAAGGACAAGCGATAGATCAAGCACGGATACTTTCTAAAATTTGATACCATCTAAATAGAGGATGAGGAAATATCTGTGCAGAATGTGGGAATTGGTACGCAAGAGATAAGGAAAACCGATGTATCAATGTTTTTGGAAGGCAAAGGTGAGTGAAATGATAGGAAGAAGTACCTGATTTGCTTAAGTTTTGTATTTCGGATGGGAAAAATATGAACAAGCAAAGTCGATATTGCCAATAAAATGAAATGATTAGTATAGAAAAATAAAAAGTTGAATTTACGGATTGCTTTTTTGTATGGAAAAATTGCATAAAAGTTGTATCGTGTTTCTAAAATGCAGGAAATGCTTTGCATATATTGTAACCATTTACGCAATACCGTAATTATCTTAGAACGAAGAAACGCTAAAAAATCAACATTCCTTAATAAATGTAGAAAATCCCACATTAGGGAAGATGTGGGATTTTCGTTAAAGGGGAGGGTATGTATTACTATGTCGTCCTTGCTGTCCTTGCTTTGGACACCTATATAATACAAAACGACTATGAATATCATATGTAGAGAATGTAAATAATTTGTGAACAATTCTGCTTTTTGAGAGAAATGATTTACATTTTATGTCAGAACCCGTATAATGAATCCATCGAATTATAAGGAGGAAAGGCATATGTTTCAAAAAGAAGATATTCGAGTGTATTTAGATGAAAAAAACATTCCATATGAATGGTTTGACCATAAAGCAGTATTTACCATTGAGGAAATGATGGGAATTGGATTGGAGAAAGAAGAGGATATTGCAAAAAATCTGTTTTTGCGTGATGCAAAAGGAAAACGACATTTTTTGGTAGTCATACAGGAAAACAAACGTGCGGATTTGAAAACGTTGGGAGAGAAAATCGGCGCGGGAAAGCTGTCGTTCGCATCGGAAGAACGTTTGATGAAATATCTGGGATTGACGAAAGGAGCAGTGACTCCGTTTGGAATTTTGAATGATACCAATTGCGCGGTAGAAGTGATTTTTGATGCAGATTTCCAAAACAAGGAGGTCATTGGAGTACATCCCAACGATAATACGGCATCTGTATTTCTGGCATTTTCCGATTTAGAGCAAATGATACGGGAACATGGTAATCCGGTACAGTTCCTTTCTTTATAATAACTACTGGAAGGATAGCGAAAAAAAATATATGACGAAATGGAATTAAGCATTGAGGATAACCACAAGATGTGGTATACTAAATACCAAATGTGGACAAGGTATCTTGTGCGCAAAATTTACGAATAGAAAGGAATTTTCATGGAAAAACAAAGAACATCTGCATTGCCGGCGGAAGCGGAACTGGCACGGCAAATGGAATATATCCGCCAAATTCGTCAGGAAAACGACCAATATTTCGCGGAAACGGGCAGACAGAAAAAATTTTATAGCTTGGCGATGGGATGTCAGATGAATGCGCATGATTCTGAAAAACTGGAAGGTATGCTGGCTGAAATGGGATATATCCGAACCGAAGAAGAAACGGAAGCGGATTTCATTATCTATAATACCTGCTGTGTCCGGGAGAATGCGGAATTAAAGGTATATGGCAAGCTCGGATGGCTGAAACACTATAAAAAAGAAAATCCGAATGCGATTGTTGCATTGTGTGGATGTATGATGCAGCAAGATCATGTGTTGCAAACCATACAACAAAAATATCGACATGTGGACTTGGTGTTTGGCACGTTTAACTTATATAAATTGCCGGAATTGATGAGAACCAGAGAGGAAAGCGGTACGCCTGTTTTTGATATCTGGCAGGAACATCAGGAAGTGGTGGAAGATTTGCCAAGCATCCGTCATTTCCCATACAAGGCAAGCGTTAATATTATGTTTGGCTGCAATAATTTCTGTTCGTACTGCATCGTGCCGTATGTACGTGGCAGAGAGCGCAGTCGTACGCCGGAAGATATTTTGACAGAAGTACGAAGGCTGGCAACTGACGGCGTGAAAGAGGTCATGCTGTTGGGACAAAATGTGAATTCCTATGGAAAAACACTGGAGCACCCGATTTCTTTTGCGGAGTTACTGCGGCGTGTCAATGATGTGGAAGGAATTGAACGTATTCGCTTTATGACGTCGCACCCCAAAGATCTGTCGGATGATTTGATCTTAGCGATGCAGGAATGCGGGAAGGTATGCAAAAATCTGCACTTGCCGTTCCAGTCTGGCAGCAATGAAATATTGCGACGCATGAATCGCCGATATACCAAAGAACATTACTTGGAATTGGTACGCAAGGTGCGCAAAGCGATGCCAGAAATTACGCTGAGTACAGATATTATTGTTGGATTTCCGGGAGAAACCGAAGAAGATTTTCAGGAAACGCTGGATGTGATTCGGCAGGCGCGTTATTGTACTGCGTTTACGTTCATTTACTCCAAGCGGACTGGAACACCAGCGGCAGTGATGGAAAATCAGGTGCCGGAAGCTGTGGTAAAGGATCGATTTGACCGCATGCTCCATGTGCTCAATCCTATCGTTCATGAGGTAGTGGAAGAACAGATTGGAAAAGTATATATGGTATTTGTGGAAGAAGTCAGCAAACAGGACAGCTCTGTTTTGACAGGCAGGACGGAGCAGAATATATTGGTGCATTTTTCGGGCAGCAAAGACTGGATTGGTCAAATGGTACCCGTAAAGTTGATAGAGAATAAAACATTTTATGTAATCGGAGAAAGGGTTTAAGGTGAAAAGATATGGCAAGCGTATTTGAATTGGCTAGAACATTGGGTGAAGAATTGCAGAAAACACCGCAGGTAGAAGCATTGCTGGCGGCAAAGAAAGCATATGAAGAAGATCCTGAAATTTCGAAGGCTGTAGAAGAATATACGAAGATGCATGAGGAATTCCAGAAAAAAATACAGGCAGGTGGGATTTCTCCCGAAGAGCAGAAAACATTCTCCGAAGAAATGAAGACCCGTGGAGAAATCATCAAGAACAATAAACTGGCTGCGGATTTGTATACAGCAGAAATGAATTTCAATAATTTTATGAATTCTGTATTCAATATTATTACCTCCACACTGGCAGGAGAGGATCCGACGCAGGCAGGTGGATGCAATCCGAGTGCATGCGCTTCCTGTGGCGGAGGATGTCACTAATCTCGGCACGGTAATCGAAAATGGGCATTTTGCACCCGAACTTTGCATTTTTGCAGGGTTCGGGTTTGCTTGTAAAATAACGTTCTGTCAATAAGGAGGAAGATGGATGGCAAAAATAACGCCCATGATGCAGCAATATTTTGCAATTAAAGAAGAATACAAGCATTGTCTGCTTTTTTTCCGTTTAGGAGATTTTTATGAAATGTTTTTTGAAGACGCCGTCATTGCCTCAAAAGAATTGGAAATTACATTGACGGGAAAAGATTGGGGACAGGAAGAACGGGCGCCTATGTGCGGCGTACCTTTTCATAGTGCAGACGGATATATTGCAAGGCTAGTGGAAAAAGGGTATCGTGTAGCAATCTGTGAGCAAGTGGAAGATCCAAAAACGGCAAAAGGCATTGTAAAACGAGAAGTCATTCGTGTGATTACGCCAGGTACGGTCTTGGATCATACCATGCTGGATGAAACCAAAAACAACTATATTCTGTCTGTTTATGGCGCGAAAAGCGGGTATGGCATTGCGATATGCGATGTAACGACTGGAGAATTTCAGACAACAGAATTTCAGACGGTATTGGCAGCCGCTCGCATTTTGGACGAGGTGGCGCGGTTTGCCCCGGCAGAAATTGTTTGTAATTCTGAATTTCGAGAACATCCGGTTGCCTTGGAGTTGGAAGAAAGATTTCAAATCTCTTTGGAGGATATAGATGATCGGATGTTTTATTATGAAACGGCAAAGCATACGTTGGAAGAACATTTTCATGTGGCATCGCTGGATGGATTTGGGCTGGCTAAAAAGCAGCATGCCGTTTCTGCGGCAGGAGGGTTGTTGTGGTATTTGCTGGAGACACAGAAAAACCATTTGGAGCATATCTCTGCACTCAAATACTATACGGTCGGCGATTTTATGCCATTGGATCTTTCCAGCCGCCGAAATTTGGAATTGACGGAAACCATGCGGGAGAAGAACAAAAAAGGATCTCTTTTGAGCGTATTGGATGATACCAAGACGGCAATGGGCGCCAGAACGCTGCGAAAATGGGTGGAACAGCCGCTGTTGTCAGCGGCAGAGATTTGTAAGCGTCTGGATGCAGTAGAAGAATTGAAACAGGATTTGTTCCTGCGGGAAGAAATCAAGGATGTTTTGCGCACCATATATGATTTTGAGCGTATTATGAGTCGTGTGGTATATCAGAATGCCAATGCCCGGGAATTGGTGATGTTGAAAAATTCCATTGAAAACCTGCCAGAGATGAAAAAGATTTTAAGCAGGTGCAGAAGCTCATACTTGATGGAATTGTATGAAAAATTGGACCCGTTGGAGAATATCTGTGATTTAATTACACAAGCGATTACAGATGATCCACCTTTTTCTGTACGGGAAGGCGGGATGATTCGCGCAGGATATTCTGCGGAACTGGATACATATGTGAAAGCAAAGAGCGAAGGGACCGCGTGGATTACGCAGATGGAAGAGACGGAGCGGGAAAAAACCGGTATCAAAAATCTAAAGATACGATTCAATAAAGTATTCGGATATTATTTGGAAGTAACAAAATCTAATCTGGCAGAAGTACCTCCGCACTATATTCGAAAGCAGACATTGGCAAACTGCGAACGATTTATTACGCCGGAATTGAATGATTTAGCGGAATTGATCTTGGGTTCAGAGGAAAAGATCGTGGATTTGGAATATCAGTTATTTACCGAAGTTCGTAATGCGGTAGCAGCGGAAGTGGAGCGTATTCAATTTTGCGCGCATGTGATTTCGGTGATTGATGCATTACAGTCCTTGGCAGAAGTAGCACAGCAGCGCGATTATGTAAAACCGGTTGTAGATGATGGAGAAGTCATTGACATCAAAGGCGGCAGACATCCTGTGGTAGAAAAGATGCGCAAGGGGCAGTTTATTCCCAATGATACGTATTTGGATGGGGAAGAAACCCGCCTTGCCATCATTACTGGACCCAATATGGCAGGAAAATCGACTTATATGCGGCAGACAGCATTGATTGTGTTGATGGCGCAGATGGGCAGTTTTGTACCGGCGGATGTAGCGCATATCGGAATTGTAGACCGAATCTTTACGCGGGTCGGCGCATCGGATGATTTGAATGCGGGGCAAAGCACTTTCATGGTGGAAATGACAGAAGTAGCGAATATTCTGCATCATGCAACATCCAGAAGCTTGTTGATTTTGGATGAAATCGGCAGAGGAACCAGTACCTTTGATGGTTTAAGCATTGCGTGGGCAGTGTTGGAATTCATTGCAGACACCAAAAATTTGGGCGCAAAGACATTATTTGCAACACATTATCATGAATTAACAGAACTGGAAGGAAAACTGGCTGGCGTAAAAAATTACTGCATTGCTGTACAGGAGCAAGGAGAAGATATTATTTTTCTACGTAAAATTCAACGTGGCGGCGCAGATCACAGCTACGGGATACAAGTTGCCCGTTTAGCCGGATTGCCGACAAAAGTCATCAAGCGCAGCGGTCAGATTCTGAAGCAGTTGAATGCGGCAGATATTACGAAAAAAGCAAAGAAAATTGCAGTGGAATCGAAAGAACAGGCGGAAGAGCAAGCGCGTCAGGTGGATATGTTCACCATGGGCGAAACGCTGTTGACAGAAGAATTGAAAGCGTTGGATGTGATGGCAATGACGCCGATGGAAGCATTACAAAAGCTGTTTGATTTACAAAATAAAGCAAAAGGACTGTAACGGAAGGGAGGAATGCATTTGCAGAAAATACAGCTTCTAGACCAGAAAACGATCAATAAAATAGCAGCGGGAGAAGTTGTGGAGTCTCCCAAGTCTGTGGTAAAAGAATTGACGGAAAATGCCATGGATGCAGGGGCAAGCACAGTGACAGTAGAAATACAGGATGGAGGAATTTCCTATATCCGCGTGACAGATAATGGCTGCGGCATTCCGAAAGAACAAGTCAAGGAAGCGTTTTTGCGTCACGCAACCAGCAAATTGGCACAGATTGAAGATTTGGAGTATATTGACACCATGGGGTTTCGTGGCGAAGCATTGGCATCTATTGCAGCAGTGGCGCAAGTGGAGATGACAACAAAAACGAAAGAAGAAGATACGGGAACCTTTTTGGAGATCAGTGGTGGTGAAATCAAAACGATACAAGATGTGGCATGTACGGAAGGAACTACCGTTGTAGTGAAAAATCTGTTTTATAATGTTCCAGCAAGACGGAAATTCCTCAAAAAACCTGCCACAGAAAGTGGTTATGTTTCGGATTTGATCAACAAATTGGCACTGGGGCATCCGGAACTGTCATTTCATTATATCAATAACCATACGACCATATTGCACACGGCGGGTAATGGAGATCAAAAGGCATCTGTTTTTTATGTATATGGAAAAGAGGCTGCAAATGCCATGATGGAAATTTCTTTTGCCAGAGGAGCATATCGGCTGAGCGGGTGGATTGGAAAACCGGAATTATCCAGAGGGAACCGAAATTATGAGAATTTATTTATCAATGGAAGATTTATCAAAAATCGCATTGTATCTGCCGCTGTAGAAGAAGCCTACAAAACGCGTATTATGATCGGAAAGTTTCCGGTTTTTGTATTGAATCTAGAGATGGATCCTGCATTGGTCGATGTGAATGTACATCCTGCAAAGCTGGAAGTACGGTTCAAAGAGGATCACGAAGTATACGAATTTTTTTATGATGCGATAACGGCGGCATTTCAAAATAAGGTATTGATTCCAAAGACAGATTTGGGGCAAAAGAGTCCGCGAGAAAAACAACCAGAAGCCGAGCAGCAGGAATTTGCCTTGTGGATGCAGCAACGGGAAGCAGAGCAAAAGAATATTCTTGTGAATCAAACGCAACAAATAAAGCAAAAGGAGCCAAAGGAAGAGACGAGTTACAGAAAATTGACTCAGATACCGGATGTCATACCGATGCCGGGAAGAGGAAAAAGTGTGGATGAGCTGTTACAACGTGGAAAACAAGAAAAGTCTGTTGTACGAGAAGATGCAGCAGCGTATCAAGTTACAGCGGACTTGCCGGCGGATTTTGTGTTCGATGGAATAACAGAAAATAAGAGAGTAGAAAAAGAAAAACCGCAGCATACCTTTTTCCGAAATTATCGGATTGTCGGTCAGATTTTTCGTACATATTGGTTGGTGGAACAGGGAGAGCGTCTGTATTTGATTGACCAGCATGCGGCGCATGAGCGTATTTTATATGAACAGTTGATGCGTCAATTCCGCACAGAACAGGTGATTTCACAAAGGCTGGTTTCACCAATGATGCTGCGTCTAACGCCTATGGAGATGCAAGTTATGCGTGAGAACATGGCTTTGTTAGAGCAGTTTGGCTTTGGCATTGAACAGTTTGGCGCGGATGCTTACGGATTATATGCGGTGCCTGTTTTGTTGAAAGAACCAAGCGGAACAGGCTTTTTTACAGAAATTTTAGATACGCTTTGTGATGGCAATCTTGAAAATGTATATGATGCAAAAATATTGGCTGTTGCGACGATGGCTTGCAAGGCTGCGGTGAAGGGGCAGGACAAGTTGAATGTTCAAGAAGCGGAGGCAATGATTTCACAATTATTGAAATTGGAAAATCCATTTACCTGTCCTCATGGCAGACCTACGATCATTGAAATGACAAAATATGAACTGGAGAAGAAATTCAAACGGATACAGAATTGAGGGATATCATGAAAAGACCGCTTGTGATCATCGGCGGACCGACAGCATGTGGGAAGACTGCCATGTCTATTTTACTGGCAAAAAAAATTGGCGGTGAAATTATATCTGCCGATTCCATGCAGGTGTACCGTTATATGGATATTGGAACAGCAAAAGTTACCTTGGAAGAAGCGGAGGGGATACCGCATTATTTGATTGATGAATTGGATCCGGATGAACCATATCATGTCATGATTTTTCAAAAAAAGGCAAAAGCTTATATGCAGCAGATTTGGGAAAGAGGAAACATTCCGATTGTTGTTGGCGGTACAGGATTTTATATCAATGCATTGCTATACGACAATACCTTTACGGAAACAGACGGAGATTCAGAATTTCGTCTGGCATGTTATCGCCAGGCGGAAGAAAATGGCGCAGAAAGTTTGTACCAAAAGCTATTGGAAGTGGATCCTGAGTATGCAGCAACGACACATGCCAATAATGTGAAACGGGTGACACGGGCATTGGAATATCATCATTTTACGGGAGAGAAATTTTCAAAGCATAATGCCGAACAAAAGCAAAAGGAATCTCCGTATCAGGCAGCTGTGATCCTTTTGACCATGGAACGTCAGCAATTGTATCAAAGAATTGAGCAGAGAGTAGATGAAATGATGAAAAACGGTTTGCTGGAAGAGGTTAAGGGGCTTTTGGAGCGCGGCTACGATGGCAGTCTGGTTTCTATGCAAGGATTGGGATATAAGGAATTTTTGCCGTACTTTGATGGAAAGATTTCTTTGGAAGAAGCTGTGGCAGAATTGAAAACAGGAACCAGACGATTTGCCAAACGTCAATTGACATGGTTTCGCAAACAAATAGAGGGACATTGGATTGATTTATCATTGACAGAACCAGAAACTGCATTGGTGGAAATGTTGGAATATATCCAATCAAAAGGGATTTTAATAGATGGTCAGCCGAAGGAGGCTTAATGCATGTGGACCGCACAATTCGGAGCGTATACCTTTTTTGAATTATTTTATGTCTTTGTGATGTATAGTTTTTTTGGTTGGGCACTGGAGTCTGTATTTGTGTCTGCTACAACAAAAGAATGGGTCAATCGTGGATTTATCAATGGTCCGTTTTGTCCCATTTATGGCGCGGGGGCGTTATTGCTGACGATACTCCTATCTCCGTTACAAGAGCATATCCTGTTGTTGTTTTTTGGCGGTTGTGTCATTGCAACTCTTGTGGAGTATGTGGTAGCGGTGATCTTGGAAAAATTGTTTCATGCATCTTGGTGGGATTATAGTAATAAGAAATGGAATATCAAAGGTCGGGTCTGTTTGTTGCGTTCGGTACAGTGGGGAGCGTTGACCGTTGTTGTGATCCGATGGATCCACCCTTTTGTGGAACGATGGATTGACCGGATTCCTCAGATGTTTGGAGAGATTGCTGGAACGGTTTTGATGTTGTATTTGATTGCGGATGCTGGCATTACCGTGCAACAAATTTTGCATTTGAATGAAAAACTGACACGTTTGGCAGAAGTGCGAGAAGAAATTCGAACAAAATTGGAATCCACCAAATTGTATGCGGCTAGACAGGATTTGGCAGAACGACTGGAAAAATTACCGGCAGCAGAATGGCTGCGGGAATGGAAAGCATGTATGGAAGAAAATTATGCAGATATGGAACAAATGCGACTAGAAGAACAACTCCGTGCAGAATATATACGCAATGAGATTCGCGAGAAACTAGAATATAAAATTCGTGCAGCGGAACAAGCAAATCGAGGGCAACGCCGCTTGATTCGGGCATTTCCCAAGATGCGCTCTCTACACTTTGATGCAGAGCTGCAAGAGCTGCGAATGCAGTTGGAAGAACGTAGAAAAAAACGGAAACATTCGAAAGGAGAAAAGAAAGAGCAATGAAAAAGCGGTGGCAGAGATGGATTGCTTTGGTTTTGTCAGGAATGCTTTGCTTGAGTATGATTGGATGTGGCAAAGACGAGACGACAGAAGAACAAAACAATCAAACAGAGCAGGGAACACTTCAGGAAACAACACCCGCAGAGTCGGAATTGGCTTCTGATGGGATAGGGACAGAAGAAAATGGAAGTGGGACAGAGACAGGCAGTATAACACCAGATATGCAGCCAGTGGCACAGGCAACAACATTGCAGGATGTCTGGCTGAATGCAAGCGGCGCGCCAACCCTAACCGCAAGCGCAGCAGTTTTGGTAGAACCGGAGACGGGTACCATTTTATTTGAAAAAAATATGAAAGAAAAAATGTATCCGGCCAGCATGACAAAAATTCTAACTGCGTTGGTTGTTATGGATTATTTCCAACCGAATGAGTTGATTACAGTTGGAACAGAAATCAATGAAGTCTCCTTGGATTCCAGTAAGGCAGGTCATGTGGTAGGAGAAACACTGACAATAGAAAATGCAATCCGTGGATTGATTATTCCTTCTGGGAATGATTCTGCAAATGTGTTGGCGGCGGCAACTGCAAGAAAGGCAGAAGGCGATGATACCATGTCCTTTGCCAGATGTGAAGCGGTTTTTACAGATATGATGAATCAAAAGGCTGCGGAATTGGGAGCTGTCAATACACACTTTAGTAATGCACATGGATATCATGATGAAAATCATTATACTTGTGCATATGATATGGCATTATTTTCTATTGCATTTATGCAAAATGAAACTTTAGCCCAAATTGCATCGGAGCAAAGTTTTTCCGGTGACGGCGCGAATGGGATGTTTGCCAATGATACGACGGTTACAACACAGGAGTATCATTGGATTAGCCATAATTTGCTGATTACAGATAATGAATATCAATATGCATATGCAAATGGTATCAAAACTGGGTTTACTGATGAAGCAGGAGAGTGTCTTGCGGCATCCGCAGAAAAGGATGGAACACAACTGATTTCTGTAATTTTTCATACAGAAGATCCCGCACGATGGCAGGAGAGTACAAGTTTGCTTGAATATGGATTTAATCAGTACGCACGTGTGGAATTGACAGCAGCAGGTGCCACCATCCAGGAGATTCCTTTGACTAAGCATAATAAAAACCAAGGAGATACCATTGCATTGGTATCTCCAGATGCGATGGTAGCATATTTACCGACGAATGCGGTAAATGATGTAACAATGTCAGTAGAAATTATGGATGCGTATCGAGTGGAAGAAAAAGATGGTACTGTGAAGGTGAAAGCACCTATAGCAAAGGGGGACGCAGTGGCAACCGTGACCTACACGGTTAATGGTACCGTTGTGGCACAAAAAACAGCTTATGCAGGTGCAGATATTGAAAAAGGTACAATTTTCAATACGATCCAGTATTTCTTTCAGTCTCTGTTTGCAAACTTGTTTTCTCTGAGAGGTTTGATTACACTTTTCGTAGTTCTGGTAATATTGGCAGGAATTTACTTGATTTTGCGTCGGATGCGGTATGGAAGACATCATAGAAGAAATGCATATACATTCAAAAGTCAATCTAGGCGCAGACGAAGAAGATGGAAGTGACTGTCCATCGTTTTGTGTAAACGATATGGCATGAGAATCAAAATGGAATAGCGTGTGTGATGTGAAAAATCCTGATTTTGCGTTTGTAGAATCAGGATTTTTTTATGATGTAATCAAATGGACGGAGGCGGATAATGGAATGAAATGATACAATCAAGGAAAATCGTTTGAAATAAGCAAATCAAAGGAAAAAAGAAATCCGACAATATCAGTTATGATTGGATGCTCTTGCTGTTGTCATTTTATCAGAATTCTCGTGAAGTCTGTGGAACTCATCAAAAAATATAGCGGAAAATTTCGCCTGAAATGTGATACTGGAAAGGTTGTATGATATACGGGAGGAGAATAAATAAACGAAAAAACCGCTGGGTTTACCAGCGGCAAAAAGATTTGCTTATTCGAAAAGAAATAGCAGAAAGTCTGTGCGGAAGGAATTTGTCATGGTACAGAAGGTTTGAACGGAATCAAAAAAAAAGAACAAAAGAAATGCAATTTCTGTTTCTTACTGTTTTCATTGCAATTCTATTCATATGTAAATCCCGATACCTGTTCCGTAAATTCGCACAGCACTTGGTATAGTTTATCGGAAATCTCTCAATAATTGGGGTTGGATTTCATTGCCTGCAATGTTCTGTCCAGCAGTTGGTCTAATTCCCATCCAAGTTGTTCTGCCCCGCGGCGGATGATATCACGGTTGCAGCCGGCAGCAAACGATTTATCTTTGAATTTCTTTTTTAAAGACTTCAATTCCATATCCTGCACGCTTTTGGATGGACGCATTAAGGCTGCAGCGCCAATTAAGCCAGTCAGTTCGTCCGTGGCAAAGAGGATCTTTTCCATCTCGTGTGTCGGCTCCACATCAGAACAGATACCATATCCGTGGCTTGCAACAGCATGAATCAGTTTTTCATCCAAGTCCAGATTTTTCATGATTTCTTGGCATTTTACACAATGTTCGTCCGGATACAGTTCGAAATCCAAATCATGCAATAGTCCGACAATACCCCAGAAATCTTCTTCATCGCCATAACCTAATTCTTTGGCAAAATAGCGCATCACGCATTCTACGGTTTCACCATGCTGAATGTGAAACGGTTCCTTGTTGTATTCTTTCAATAAAGCATATGCTTCATCTCTGGTCAGTTGTTTTGACATAAAAATCCCTCTTTTCTGAAAAAATGTACACCTATTCATACATTATAATCAACATTGGATGAAAAAGCAATCTTTTTTCTTTCCTGCCATCTGATATGTTGCGTCAGAAGAAAGAGGGGTTAGAGAAGAAAGCGATTATCCATTTCCTGTTTTGACAGAAATTATGCTTCCTTTGAAATATGTAACAAATGAGATCTGGATTCCCATTTATACTAAGCAGTTCGTCTATGGTTTTATATGCAGACATGGTAAAGTGTATTGCTTTTTCACTCGAAAGCAGGTACAATAAAGCAAAACACAAATTCGTGTAAAGTGCAGGAAAGAGAGGGCTATGGATATGGATGTAACCAGTTTCGGGATTGATCACAATTTGCTTTTGAGAGGAATTTATGTTTCTCGTAAGGATGTGATTGGCACAGAAATCCTGACAACCTTTGATATTAGAATGAAAGAACCCAATCGAGAGATGGTGATGGATACTTCCGTTATGCATACACTGGAACACTTAATGGCAACATTTTTTCGGGGACATACCGCGTGGGCTGATCGTACCATTTATGTAGGACCGATGGGCTGCAGAACAGGAATGTATGTGATTTTCAAAGGCGATTTGGAACCGCAGGATATTTTAGGGGCAATGCGGGAATGCTATCGCGAAATGTCTGAGTTTTGCGGAGAGATTCCAGCAGCAAAAGCGGAAATGTGCGGAAACTATTTAGATCATAATTTGGATATTACGAAAATAGAGTGTAGAAAGTTTTTGCAGGAAGTATTGGACTGTATAGAACCATCTCAAATGGTATATCCAAGGCAGCAGCAAGAATGATTGGAAAAAGAGGAAAGAGCAAAAGCTCTTTCCTCTTTTTCTTGGAGAAGATATTGTGTGTGGATGGTCATGGTTATCTTCTGCGGCAATTGTTTCGACAATTGTTGTTGCAGTTGTTTCCGCAGTTGTTGTTGCAGTTATTATTACAATTGTTGTTGCAGCTATTGTTGCAGTTGTTGCTACAATTGTTATTGCAATTATTGTTGCAGTCATTGTCGCAAGAATTGTTACATGAATTGGTTCCGCAGCCGCAGGGATTGCATGTGCAGCTGGGATTGCCAAATGTTTCACCAAAGCCGCAGCAGGAGCGAGGCGCTGTGGTAGGAGAGAACAAATCCAGCGGGAAGGGGAATGATTCAAAATTCTGGCAAGGATCTACGCAGTTATTGGAAATGGATGTGCATTGTTCTGGTACACATCTGCCCAAAGACTGTACCACCATGTTAACTGTACGGAACAATTTGATGATGGTGAACAGACCCAGTGTGACATTAACGGCAATTGGTGCACCCATGGAAGCATCGCCATCACAGCAGTTGCAAGAATTGCATCCGCAGGAGTTGCATCCGCAGGAATTGCAGCCACAGCAGGAGTTACAACCACAACCGCAGCCGGGATATTTCAATTCAGCCGCCAAACCAACGATTTTCCCTTCTGCAACGGCAAACGGACCGCCATGGGAGTTGCCGCAGCAATCGTACAAATCTGTAGCAGTGGTAACATCCGATTCTGTAGAGCCGAAAAGTGTTACTTTTAAGTTGTAGGAACTGGTTGCATCAATACAGCCGATAGGGCATCCATCTGCACGGCGGAATTCCAGTGTATATTCACTGACATAACGCAGTTCCAGATCCCAGCAGCCTTCCTGCAAATTGCTGGGGCACTTGCGCAAAATATCAATTCTGGTCAATTCCGGATTATGCAGGGTAACACTGGCAGCGTTTACAGGCGGGATAATGATATCGCCCTCACACAGCATATCACCGCAGTTTCCCATATTACCGCAGGCGGTTCTTGCAGGTCCCAAAATATCCGGACTCAGACATTTTTGTACGCGGCATTGATCGAATACTTTCTGTGCAATAATGCATACTTCGCCGCGGTCAGAACCATTACTTCCACAAGAACAGTTACAGTTTCTGGCATTGATATCTACTGTGTTTTCAAATTCAAAAGCTCCCATAAGACAGCCTCCTTTAAAATTGATTTGGAATTCTTTTATATACTATGTCAGGAGGGGAAATGGGTGCGTATACGAAAATAAAAAGAAAAGGAATTCGGAAAAGACACATAAAAAAAGAACTGCCTGTTATACAAACAGTTCTTGCAGTGAATTTGCAGAAGAAATGTTATTTGGATTCCTTGGAACGATTCGCAGCTTCTTTTGTCTGAATTTCACGCTCGGAACGATACCGAGACATCAAACCATGGAATAAGTCCATTGCAGTTGGTGGGGTGAAGCTGATGGCATTGGCGCCTGCCTGAATGGTTCTTGAGATGCTTTCCCGTGTGGGACCGCCAGTGGCAATAATGGGGATGGTCGGATTTTTTTCTCGAATTTTTGCCACTACTTCTGGTGTTCTGGCTGCAGCAGAAACATTCAAAATTCCCGCACCGGCGGCAATACGCCCTTCAATATCGGAATCTTCGTCCAATACAGTAATTACGACTGGAATATCAACGACTTTGCAAATATCCCGAATGATTTCGTTCGGTGTTGGTGCATTTACCACAACTGCCATGGCGCCCAGCCCTTCCGCGTCTTTAGCCAACATAACTACGCGAGGTCCAGTTGTTGTACCGCCGCCTACACCGGCGAAAACAGGGATACTGGATGCAGTAATAATGGAATTGGTGATGACTTGCTGCGGTGTAAATGGATAGACTGCTAACACGGCGTCGGCGTTACAGTTTCGGATAATTGCAATATCAGTAGAAAAGACAAGAGATTTGATTCTTCTGCCCCAAATGACAATTCCGCTTGCACTCCAAATTTCTTCCGGCATGGTTACGATATGTTTGCGTAATTTTGTGTCAATACGAGGTGGATTTTTAATTGCCATAGAATCACTCCTTTGCAGTTATCATATTAAAAAAATCTGATTCTATCAATAGGATATCTCGGTTTTGATATTTTGTCAAGAATCCACAAGTCCGGCTAATATTGCATCGGGGATGCCAGTATGTTTCCATCATTTTGGCTTTGACTGAAATGAAAAATGCGCTTTGCCAAAAAATGCAATGTGCCAATGTGCTGAGATAATTTGTGCGGCAATCAAGGAAAAAAGAATGGTGCAAAACAGCCGTACGGATGCTTGCGTCTAGTCTTTGTGAAGAAAAAAGAATGGAATGCAATGAAAATATTGGTTGGCAAAAGAAAAAAACGGCTTGACAGTTTTCGGAATTACAACTAAACTTTGCTTAGGAATGAAAGATTAGGGCAGAATGTTGATGGAAACCGGATCGTTTTTGTTCTATGAAAGGCGCAAAGCAAGAATGGGAAGTAATTATTTGGTTCAAAAAGGGCATTCTTCAGAACTGTAACAGAAGGAATATGGTAACGATAGAGATGTTGCGGAACAGAGACCATGTTCTTTTAAAAAAGAATCCGCAATTTGATGGATTCCAAATATATTTACACAAGATATGGAAAAGGAGGAAAACACATGTTGGATCAAAAAGTAGCAAAGTTATTGAATGAACAAATCAATAAAGAATTTTATTCTGCATACCTGTATCTGGATTTTGCAAATTTTTATGAAGAAAGAGGCTTGAGCGGGTTTGCAAATTGGTATCAAATCCAAGCACAGGAAGAACGTGATCATGCAATGCTGTTTTATCAGTATCTGCATAACAATAATGCAAAAGTGACTCTGGAAGCGATTGCAAAACCGGATGTTGCGCTGGAAAATTTAATAGACCCGTTGAAAGCGGCGTTGGCGCATGAAGAATATGTCACTGGTTTGATTCATACATTATATGCGGCGGCTCAGGAGGTCAATGATTTCCGTACCACACAGTTTCTGGATTGGTTTGTGAAAGAACAGGGAGAAGAAGAAAACAATGCAAATCAGTTGATTACAAAGATGGATTTGTTTGGTAGTGATCCCAAAGGATTGTATATGCTGGATAATGAATTGAGTACAAGAGTATATGCAGCACCTTCTTTGGTATTGTAATTACGGAAAAAGGGTATGCGTTTGTACGAACGCGTACCCTTTTGGTTATCGGAATAAGGTATCTGCAGGATCAAATTGGAAGTACGAGAGACCATTATAGACGGAATACCAATGAATCAATACATCATTCTGTTTGTATGGTTTTGTATGGTAAGAAGGCAAATTCGTTCCTTAAGAATGTTTTTGCCACTGATGAGCAGAAAGATTGGATGGAATGGAATGGAATAGATTGGATAAAATGGAAAAATAAGTTTGTCGCAAAAAATGTTTTGATGAAATCCTGTTTTTTTTCTATTGTATAATGCTTGCATTGCTTATATAATGTACTTTATGTATGAAAAAAACGATGTATCAGAATGGAAAAAGCTAGATAGAAAGGCGGATGAAATCATGAAAAAGAATTTGCTGGTTGCACAGTCTGGAAGCCCCTCTGCGGCGATCAATGCAACGTTATGCGGTGTGTTGGAGCAAGGACTGGCAGATGCAAATATCGAAAAGATTTACGGTGTGAAAAACGGTATTATGGGGCTGTTGTCAGAACGGCTGATCAACTTGACAGAGATGTTTTCGGATAAGGCAGATTTGCAGCTGTTGTGTCAAACACCATCCTCTATCTTGGGTTCCTGCCATATGAAATTGTCCGCATGGGAAGAAAATCCATTTGAGTGTGAAAGAGCAGTTGCTATTTTGCGGAAATACCGTATTGGGTATTTTGTTTATATCGGAGGCAGTGACTCCATGGATACGGTACATAAATTATCGGATTACTGTAAAGCGCATAATATTCAGGATATTCAAATGATAGGCGTTCCAAAAACAGTGGATAATGATTTGCCAGAGACGGATCATTCTCCTGGATTTGGTTCTGCGGCGAAATATATTGGCACAACCTTTTCTGAAATTGCTTGCGATTGCAGTGTCTATGCACTGCCAAGTATTACATTGGTAGAAATTATGGGACAGGAAACTGGGTGGCTGACAGCTGCTTCCGCATTGGCACGGATCAATGGAAACGGGGCACCGGATTTGATCTATTTATGTGAAAAACCGTTTTCTATAGACCGATTTTTATTTGACGTCCGTGAGAAAATGATGGAAAAACATTCCATTATCATTGCGGTCAGTGAAGGGCTTCGGAATGAAGAGGGGGAATATTTAGCGGAATCATTGCAGCATCGAGCAGAAGATGCAGTTGGACAGCGGATTTTAGCAAGTGTTTCTCGTTTTTTGGAAGAGATTTTGCGCAAAGAAATTGGATGCAAAGTGCGCAGTGTGGAATTGAATTTGATGCAAAGATGTGCATCTCACATCGCCAGTGTGGTCGATATTCAAGAAGCAAGGCGCATGGGAGCTGCAGCAGTGCAGTATGCAGTAGAAGGTGGCAGTGGCGAGATGGTTTGTCTGCAGCGCGTTTCTCAGGAACCATATGAAACCGAAATCTTTTTTGTTCCGATTGAAACAGTTGTGGATCATGTAAAAGAAGTGCCATTAGAATGGATTCATGAGGATGGAAACGACATTATGCCTGAGATGATGGAATATTTGCTTCCACTGATTCAAGGAGAATTCCCTTGTACATTTTGTAATGGGATACCGGTGCATTTTCATTTGCCGAAATAGGTTTTACAAAAAAGATAAAAGGGAATACTTTTTACAGAAGAGAATTACAGGATAGAATATGTGTTGAGACAAGAAGAGCGTTTTCAGCTTCTTGCACTGCTTTATTTGGAATAAGATGTATAAATTCGCCAAAAGATGTTCATACTTGTGCCAGAGGTGGTCACAATGAGACGAGGGATGTTGCTTTTGGCGGTTCTGATATTTTTTTCTTCTTTGGCATTTGGGTATGCTTCTGTACGAAAAAATATGCCAAAGCCAGATGCACAAGAAGTATTGCCTCCGATGGAGCAGGCGACAAAAGAAGAAACAGTGATCGGTGCACAGGCAGAGATCGTTTACCAATATTATTATACGGAAGATCAAATTACGGTAGAACAGATCGAGCCGGTTCAGGATTTTATGACGGGATTGTCTTTACAGCAGGTACAAAGCATTTATCATGGATGGCAGGTAGTTTTTTTCTCGCAAGATAAAGTGATATTGCGATGCAGTGTAGAAGGCAGAAGCGATGAAAGCTTTTTATTGGGCGAAAAAGATGGCTTTTTGGCAGTCTTTATTGAAAAAGATGGAAAAACACCGGAATTATATGAATGTACAGATATTCCGCTGTCCATACTGCCAGAAACGGAACGTCAGCAAATCCAAGAGGGCGTTTCCATTTTGGGAGAAGAGAATTTGGCAAAAATTCTTTCGGATTATATGAGTTAAACGCAGTAACATAGCGGTTGAATCTAGTAAATCACATGTTTGCATCTGAAAAAATACAACAGGAGATATTAGGAACTTCGAATAAAGATCATCTGATTTGGGAAGAAAAATTATGGAGTTTTTTAGATGCTGGTTATCCTCATTTGAATGAATAGGGAAAATCAGCTGAAAAGGAAATGAAAAAATCTCTTTTCTTACAGAAAAATTTTTT
>DXEB01000025.1 GCA_019115165.1 Candidatus Anaerotignum merdipullorum
GAAATATAAAAAGGAGGATGACAAATGGCTTTTTTGGATAAATTGGGAGAATTGGCGAAAACTGCGGCAGATAAGGCAAATGATAGTTTGGAGATCAATCGCATCAACAGCGACATCAACATGCAGAAAGACAACATTCAGGAATACCAGAGACAGTTAGGACAATACTACTGGGCGAAATTTGTCGTTGGGGAACGGCTGGAAGAAGAAGCAATGGCGATCTGTGACAAAATTGTGGCGGCAAAGGATCAGATCAAACAACTGGAAGCGGAAATTGAGCAGGTAAAAGCAAGCAGAGAAGCCCAACGAGCAGAGAGAGCAGAACAAAAACGCCGGGAGGCGGCGAGGGAAGCCGCGGAAAAAGCAGCAGAAACAGCACAGGAAGTGGAGATTCTGGATGCGGCGGATCAGCCAATGGGCAAATTTTGTGGTGTATGTGGTGCGCCGATGACAGAGGGGCAAAAATTTTGCAGCAACTGCGGCAGTGCAGCAGAAAAAGCAAACGAAGACAAGACGGATGCGAATGGATAATGCGTGTAGAAAAACAAGCAAGACGAATCTGTAAGGGCAGGACAGAAAAAGAAGAGGGATGTAGGGAAGGAGCGACGAGAAAAAGCTTCCTGCCATTTGTATGGGCAGTTATGTTTGGAAGGATACGGACAAACAGATGGGAGGAAGGAACCTTTCCGAGATAGGAAGTAAAATAATGCGGATTTCTGCAAAATAAGCATGCAGTATGGTGGTGATAGAACCAATCCTGTGGCACGGAAGGAAATGTTTGGAAGAACCATTTGGAAATCTTGACAAAGCAAAATGGAAATGATACGCTTTTCACAAAGGATAGAAGAAAGAATTGTATCGATAGATTTCTTCGGAAACGAGAACAATCTCTACCGGCGGTAAAAGCCCGCGAGCCAAAAGCTGATTCGTTGCAATTACGAAGCCGACAGACAGTCTGGATGGGAGAAGAAATGACGATGTCATGGCGCATCGGCTTTTCGGCTGTCCTCGTTTGGAACGTTCAGCACAAAAAAGACGTCGGAGAGCAAATGCTTTTTTCGAGCGGTAGGAAGCCGAAAGAGGGCAGATGCGTTTCGGCGTCTTTTTCGATTGCAGAAACGAACAAGGAGGCGAGGGCATGGAAGCGGGAAAAGGGAATGTGCTGGGGACAGAGAAGATCGGGAAACTGTTGATGCAGTTTTCTGTTCCAACAGTTATGACGCTGATTGTGAACTGCTTATATAACATTGTGGATCAAATTTTTGTGGGTCGTGCGGTTGGTATCGACGGCGTTGCAGCCACAAATGTAGCATTTCCCATGTTCACCATTTCGGCAGCGCTGGCGCTGATGGTAGGAGATGGATGTGCGGCAAACATGAGTCTGTGTTTGGGCAGAAAAGAGCGGCAGGAAGCAGAAAAAACCTTTGGGAATGCATTTGTGCTGCTTCTGTTGGCAGGCGCGCTGCTGGCAGGGGCAATCTTGATCGGCGGACCATTTTTTGCCAGATTGTTTGGCGCTTCGGAAGCAGTGTTGGAAATGTCGGTGGTCTATATGCGCATATTAGCGTTGGGATTACCGTTTCAAATGGCAAATATGGCGTTTACGGCGATCATTCGCTCCGATGGGAACCCCAAATACACGATGCGCAGCATGATGATTGGGGCAGGCATCAATTTAGTGCTGGATCCAGTGTTTATTTTTGGATTGGACATGGGAGTTACGGGAGCAGCCATTGCCACCATCCTGGGGCAAATGACGGCAGGATTGATTTGTATTGCTTATATTCCGCGGTTTGAACAAATTACATTTCATAGGCAGTATCTGCGGCTGTCTGGGCGCATCTGCGGGAGAATTCTTTCTTTGGGATTTCCCAGCTTCTGCATGCAGACGGCAACGGCACTGACTCAGATTGTGATGAATAACTTGATGCGGGACTGCGGAGCGGCGACACGCTATGGCAGCGAGATTGCATTATCCTGCTATGGCATCATGATGAAAATTTATCAGATTGCCCATGCTATGTTTGTTGGGGTATCTTCAGGAACGCAGCCCATCAATGGCTATAATTACGGTGCAAAACAGTATGGCAGAGTAAAGCAGACGTTTCGGATTGCAATTGGAGTATCGTTTCTTATTTCTTTTGTATGGTTTGGAATATTTCAATTGGGCGGCGGATGGCTATCTGGTTTATTTGTGAAAAACGAACCGTTGTATGAGGAATTTGCCGTACGATGTTTTCGGATTTATATGCTGGGGTTCTTTGTGTATGGTTTGCCGCAGGTGACGGCTTCCTTTTTTCAGGCAATCGGAAAACCAGCAAAGTCGTTGCTGGTAGCATTGTCTAGGCAGATGATTTTTTTGATTCCGCTGTCGCTGCTGTTTGCAGAAAGATATGGACTGACTGGCGCGTTGGCAGCAGCTCCGGTGGCGGATGTGCTTGCCTGTATTTTG
This sequence comes from Candidatus Anaerotignum merdipullorum, assembly GCA_019115165.1. Classification (GTDB taxonomy): domain Bacteria; phylum Bacillota; class Clostridia; order Lachnospirales; family Anaerotignaceae; genus Anaerotignum; species Anaerotignum merdipullorum. The sequence continues at coordinate 2,453 of DXEB01000025.1, forward strand.
GCTGCGGCAATGATTACGCTGGAATTTCGGTTCTGGCGCAAAAAGGGAATGGTATGATGGAAAGAACCGCCTGTTTTTTAGAGAAAGAGACAGGCGGTTTGAAAAAAAGAGGCATACGGGACAGGGAAAGGAGGATAGAATAAAGTAATCAGACAATCGGGTAGGAATGGGGCAATGAATATCAAAAGGAAATTAAGAACATGGGGAAAAAGGTGTCCGTTTTATGCAGTATTATTTGGCATGTGTTTTCTAGGTGGGCATACAGCGGCTTGGATGCAGGAGAGTCAAACAGCATCTGCTGACGTGGCGCCAACGGCAATGCTTGCCATTATCATGGATGACTTTGGGTATCATGGAGCAGGGACAGAAGAGATGCTGGCATTGGATATTCCGTTTACGGCAGCAGTGATGCCGTTTTCCGATCATACGGCGGAAGATGCTGCACTGGCGATGGCAGCGGGGAAAGAAATCATCATACATATGCCGATGGAATCTCTGACGGGAAGTCAGGAATGGGTAGGTGACAAGGCGGTACGCAATGACATGAAGCCGGAGGAAATCCGAGCGTGTGTGGAGGCGGCGTATGAAGCGGTGCCGCAGGCAGTTGGGATGAATAATCATATGGGATCTGCAGTGATGGAGAATGCACAGGCATTGGGAAATGTACTGGATGTAGTACATGAAAAAGGTGGCATATTTGTGGACAGTGTGACCACAGCACAGTCCAAAGGGGCGGTGGTCGCCGGAGAAAAAGGCGTTCCATTGTTGGAGAGAGATGTTTTTCTGGACAGTACAGAGGATGTGGAGGTGATTCGCCAACGGCTGCGAGAGGCAGCAGATATCGCTTTGCAAAGAGGCAGTGCGGTTGCCATTGGGCATGTAGGGCCAGAAGGCGGGGAAAAAACGGCACAAGTGATTGCAGAGATGGCAGATGCGTTGGAACAGGAAGGCATACGGTTTGTGACGGTAACGGAATTGGTACAGTATAGAGGAATGAAATGACGCAACCCCAAAACTGTGGTATAATGTCTGGAAAGCAACACAGACAGGAGGAAAGAGGGATGGCATATTGGAATTCCAGAGGGCTGCGGGGCAGCGATTTGGAAGAGATAATCAATTTTACCAATGCGCAATACCGCAGGAAAGGATTGGCGCTGTTTCAAAAAATACCGACACCGATTACACCAGTAGAAGTGGATAATCAGAAACATACCATTACACTGGCATATTTTGACCAAAGCAGCACCGTGGATTATATGGGAGTAGTGCAAGGAATTCCAGTATGCTTCGATGCGAAAGAAACGGCACAAAAGCATTTGCCGCTGCAAAACATTCATGAACATCAATTGTTGTTTATGGAAGATTTTCAGGCACAAAAGGGGATTGCATTTTTGTTGGTATATTTTTCCGCTATGGACGAATACTATTTTTTGCCAATAGAAGTATTGCGGCGGTATTGGCAGGCGGCGCAGACAGGCGGCAGGAAGTCGATTCCCTATGCGGCGTTTGAGCGGCGGTATGAAATTCGGCGACAGAGAAACGGGATGCTGCATTATCTGGAAGCCATTGCGAAATATTTGGAAGCGACAGAAACAGAAGGGCGGGAAGATACATGCTGAAACGATCGGTGGTAGAACATACGTTAGAGGCTGCGCTGGAAACAGGGGCAGATTTTGCGGAGCTATATGTAGAACGGACGAAAAGGAATCAAATCGGCATGGCAAACGGTATTGTGGAAACGGCATTGGGAGGAATGGACTATGGTGCTGGAATTCGGCTGTTTTGTGGCAGCCGAGTGATCTATGCATTTTGCAACGATACATCGGAGCCTACGTTGGTACGTCTAGCAAGGGATATGGCAGCGACAGTCAAGGGCAGTCGCTTACAGATGCTGTCCCGATGGCAGGAAAACGGGCGGCAGAATATCAATCCCATCGCTATTTTGCCGGATGGTGTAGCAAAAAATAGAAAAGCGGAGCGATTGGCCGCGGCTTCCGCAGCGGCAACGGCGTATGACAGAAGGATTACCCAAACCCGCGCGGGATTTTTAGATGTGACGCAGGAAGTACTAGTAGCAAATTCAGAAGGTGTCTGGGCGGAAGATAAACGGGTGAGAAGTCGTTTTAGCATAGAGGCGATTGCTTCCTCTGCCAATGAAAAACAAAGCGGACATCTGGGACCGGGTGGTTCGGTTGGTTTTGAATTGTTCGATTGGATTGATGCGGAAGAAACGGCGCGGGAAGCGGCCCGCATTGCAGTGACCATGCTGGGAGCGGGAGCGTGTCCGGCAGGGAAAATGCCGGTGGTCATTGATAATGGTTTCGGCGGTGTGATTTTTCATGAAGCCTGTGGGCATGGACTGGAAGCAACGGCGGTTGCCCGCAACGCTTCGGTATTTGCGGGCAAGCTGGGAGCACAGATTGCTTCTCCGTTGGTAACGGCGATTGATGATGGCACCATTCCAAATGGATGGGGTTCTGCCAATATGGATGACGAAGGAACGCCCACCAGAAGGAATGTATTGATTGAAAACGGGATTTTGAAAACCTATCTGGTAGACCGTATGAACGGCAGGAAAATGGGTGCGGCAGTGACTGGTTCGGCAAGACGGCAGAATTACCGATTTGCGCCTACCAGTCGGATGACCAATACGTTTTTGGCGCCGGGGACAAGCCTGCCAAAGGACATTATTGCCGATACACCTTATGGGCTATATGCAAAACAGATGGGCGGCGGCAGTGTGGATCCGGCGACAGGTTCCTTCAATTTTGCGGTGCTGGAGGCATATTTGATCCGCGATGGAAAAATATGTGAGCCGGTACGAGGTGCGACGTTAATTGGGAAAGGTGCGGAAGTACTGATGCAGATTGACCGTGTTGGCAACAATCTGAAGCGAGCGCAAGGGATGTGCGGCAGTATCAGCGGCTCAATCCCAACGGATGTGGGTCAACCGATGATCCGTGTGAAGGAAATGACGGTTGGCGGAAGGGGGTAATCAAAGAAAATGGAATCGGAAAGATTTCTGGAATGCTTGATACAAACAGCCCTTGCGTCTGGATTTGCGGATTGCGAGGTATATTATCGGGCAAGCCGCCATTTTGGCGTGACGGTTTTGGAAGGCGAAGTTTCTGACTATGAAAACAGCGCCCTGGGAGGCGTATGTCTGCGCGGTACGATTGGCGGGCGGACAGGCTATGCATATACGGAGCGGATGACAGAAGATGCACTGACATATGTGGTGGAAGCGGCGAAAGAAAATGCGGCGCTGATGCCAGAGTCGGAGCAGGAAATATTGTATCGTCCACAAGAAGCATATCCGGTGCTGGAGGCGGAAAATACAGATTTGGAAAAACTGACGGCGGAAGAAAAAATATTGGCTGCAAAAAAGATGGAAGCGGCGGCGCTGGGAAAAGATGGAAGCATTGCGTCCATAGATTACTGTGCTTTGGATACAGACTGGACGGAAGTTGCCATATGCAACAGTTATGGCTTATCTTTGCGGCACCGAAAGAATGATGTGACAGCATATGTATGCGCCATTGCCAAAAACGGAGAAGAGGTAAAAACGGGATCTCATTTTTGGAAAGGGAATAATTGGAAAAATTTTTCTCCAGCGGCGACGGGGAAAAAAGCGGCAGCCATTGCCGCTGCGCATTTGGGTGCAATCGGCATTTCCAGCGGAAGATACGCCGTTGTATTGGACGGTGCGGTGATGGCGCGGTTTCTAGGGGTGTTTTGTGGGGTATTTTTTGCAGAAAATGTGCAAAAAGGATTTTCTCTGTTGGCTGGAAAACAAGGAGAGAAGATTGCAGCGGACTGCGTGTGTTTACGGGATGATCCCCTGCTTGCGGGCGGATATGCGTCAATGCCCTTTGACAGTGAAGGCGTGCCATGCCGCAATAAGGCGGTAATTGAACACGGGATACTGAAAACGTATCTGTATAATTTGAAAGCGGCGAAAAAAGACGGCGTGGCGTCAACGGGAAATGGATTCAAAGGCGCGCTGCCTGCACCGGTAAAAACCGCAGCGACAAACTTTTATTTACAGAAAGGAGCGCGCAGTCAGGAAGAGTTGCTGCAAGAGATGGGAAACGGATTATGGATTACGGATATTACTGGTCTGCACGCCGGCGCAAATACCGTTTCGGGAGATTTTTCTCTTTCAGCAGAGGGGTTTTTGGTACAAGACGGCGCAGTAGGTCAGCCCGTGGAACAGATTACCATTGCGGGTAATTTTTATGAACTGCTCCAGCGTATTGAAGAAGTGGGCAGTGATTTGTATTTCACCAGTAGTGGAAACGGCGCGCCGTCCGTACGAGTTCGGCAGATGGATATTGCTGGGAAATGAAAAAAAGGTTCTTGGAAGAGCCGAAAAAGAGATAGAGAGAAGCCAACCATGATGCAAGGTGGTGTTGCTATGGTATTTGGTAAGAGAGAAAAAACGGATTTTGACCGATGAGAGGGCAAAATCCGTTTTTTTTTGGATGCTTTAGCTTAACAAAACCACTAGTTCTACTAGGGGTAAATAAAATACTTTAGTATATAAAACCTCCTAATTATAATTTTAGAATGAAGGTTTGGCGACCGCATTACTAAAATAAAATCAGGAGGTTTTTAACATGAGAAATGAAATAAAAAGTACTGCACATTCCAAATATAGATGCCAATATCACATAGTATTTGCACCAAAATACAGAAGAAAAGTGATATACAAAGAATTAAGAGCAGATATAGGGCAAATCATTAGAAAATTATGTGA
>DXEB01000026.1 GCA_019115165.1 Candidatus Anaerotignum merdipullorum
TTTTTTAAGAAATTTGCCGTATTGACAACTGAAGTGCTGTTTGACAACAGAAATCCAAATGTAGTTTAATAGACAAGTGTCAAAAGGACAAGAGAAAACAAGGAGGTGATGCTGCATTCATGTTACATGAAGAAATATGTAGGACAAGTTAGCACAAGATGGAAGAGAAGAGAGGAAAGGAGAAAAAAATGGCAATTTTAGAAAGTATTCAAGAGATCGTTTGGGGACCGGTTACCATTTTGTTGTTGTTTGCAACAGGGCTGTACTATACCATCCGACTAAAAGGGATCCAGTTGAAATTAGGAAAATCTTTTCAGTACATGTTGGAGAAAGAAGAAGGGCACGGCGATGTTTCTACGTTTGCTTCTTTGTGTACTGCTTTGGCCGCTACCATTGGTACTGGCAGTATCGTCGGGGTTGCGACAGCATTAAAAGTAGGTGGACCCGGAGCACTATTTTGGATGTGGATCTCCGCGATTTTGGGCATGGCTACTAAATACGCAGAATGTGTATTAGCGGTAAAGTTTAGAATCAAAGACGACAAGGGACAAATGGCTGGCGGTCCGATGTATTATATTGAAAATGGTCTTGGAAAAAAATTCAAATGGTTGGCGGTTTTATTTGCATTTTTTGGAACATTTACGGCATTATTGGGTTGTGGGACATTCCCTCAGGTAAACGCTATTGCAGAGTCTGTAAGTAGTGCTTTTCATATTTCTGTTCCTATCGTTGGTGCAGTGATTACCATTTTAGTAGCAGTTGTTGTGTTTGGCGGAATTACTTCTATTTCAAAAGTAGCGGAATTCATTGTTCCAATTATGGCAATCTTATATATCGGCGGTTGTGTTATTGCACTTATTTTAAATGCATCTTTAATCCCAGAGGCGTTTTCTAGAATTTTCCATGCGGCTTTCCAGCCATATGCAATGGGTGGTGGTATCGCCGGAACCGTGATTATTTCTGTGATGACAGCAATGCGAACCGGTGTTGCCAGAGGCGTTTACACCAATGAAGCGGGGCTTGGTAGCGCTCCGATCGTTGTGGCAGCTGCGCAGACCAATTCTCCCGTGCGTCAAGGGCTGGTATCCATGATTGGAGTATTCCTGACTACATTGATTATTTGTACGATGACAGGGCTGGTCATTCTGACTTCTGGTTTATTGGAAACCACAAATTTGGACGGCAGTATTTTGACAAATACGGCATTTCAGAATGCGTTGCCTGGAAATATTGGTCTATATATTGTTTCCATTGGTTTGGTGTTTTTTGCTTTCACGACAATTATCGGATGGTGCTACTATGGAGAAAGATGTGTTGTTTATTTGGCTAACGGCACAAAATTGGTAAAACCTTTCCGTATTCTTTATATTATTTGTATTGCTGCAGCACCATATTTGTCTTTACAGGCGATCTGGACATTAGCTGACATTACAAACGCTTTGATGGCATTTCCGAACTTAATCGGATTGTTATTATTGAGTCCTGTGGTAATTAAAGAGACAAATGCATTCTTCGCAGACTTAAAACAAAAAGAAAACGCATAATCTAGCGGTACGAACAACAAAAGGTATTTCTTGTTTCGGAAATCGAATATAAGAAGTACCTTTTTTGTGTTTGAAAGAACAACGTTAACTAAAAAAATCAATAATAAAAAATTTTTTTGGAAGGGAAATGGAGAGAGAAAATCTTGCATTGACACAAAAGTTTCTTTGGAGAAACCATTCAATTGTATCCTAGTGGTAACTATACCACAATAAAGTGCGTACTTTGCGGCAGAGAGGTTGATAGATATAATATAGGCAAGAGCTGAGGAGAACGACCGATTCCAGTATCTATGACAATCCACAAGGAAACAATGAATCATTTCTGACGAAATAACAAAGATATAGGAGGACAATATTATGAAAAAAATGATCGCAACATGTTTATCTCTCGCTGTATTCACTGGTGCAGTGGCAGGCTGTTCTGCTAATACCACGGAGGATACTGCAGAATCCCTTTCCTCTGTTTCAGTATCTTCTTCTGAAAAACAGACGGAGCAGACAAATATGGATAAGGCACTGGCACTGATCCATACCTTTGCTACTGGTGATACGGAAACTGCCCGTACATTATTGGATGAAAGTTATATCCAGCACAATTTGGCTTACGGTACGGGGGAAGAAGCATTCATCGACTCTGTTGAATATCTGGCATCTGCAGAAGTTCCGACTACTGTCGAAAATATCCGTTCCTTCGAAGATGGTGATTATGTATTTTTGCAGACAGTTTATAACTTTGCTGGAGCCGGAGAACAGGTAGCTTTTGATATTTTCCGTTTTGATGAGGATGGAGAAATTGCCGAACATTGGGACAACCTTGCGGTTCTGGCTACAGAAGCAAATCCGTCTGGGCATACCCAGATTGATGGAACCATGGAAATTGCGGATTTGGACAAAACAGAAGAAAATCGTGAATTGGTTAAGAATTTCTTGTATGACGTAATGCAGGGCAATCACCCGGATAAAACTGCCGATTACTTCGATGGAGATACGTACATTCAACATAATACCGCAATTGCTGACGGCGTTTCCGGGTTGAACGCGGCACTTACTGCACTAGCAGAACAGGGAATTCAAATGATTTATGAGGAAACGCACATGGTTCTTGCGCAAGGTAACTTTGTTCTGGCGGTGAGCGAGGGTACGTATGGCGGGACACCAACCAGCTATTACGACCTGTGGCGTGTAGAAGATGGAAAAATTGCGGAACACTGGGATGTCATGGAACCCATTGCCGATGCATCTACTTGGCAGAACCAGAATGGCAAGTTCTAATGATTTGTATGTAATCGCTAAAGTACGATATTACAAAAAAATGTGTGCATTTTTCAGATGTTATGTAAACGGTAATATGGATGAAAACAAAAATAGAAACGTGGATCAACGATTAGGAGGGACAGAAATATGAAACAAAAGGCAGGAATTGCAATGACAGTGGTATTGGCAGCTTCCATTACCAGCACAGCTTTTGCGGCAGATACTGTGGGTATTCGTCAAGCGGTAGAAGCAAAAGGTGGTGTGGTGACTTACCATGCATCAGACAAGAGCGTAGACATTCAATATCTAGACACGCATATGCACTTTGTGATTGGCGCAGATACGATTACTGTCAATGGAGGAGAGCGACAGGTATCTACGGCGTTAGTCAATCAAGAGGCAGTTATGGATGCAGATACGCTGGAACAGATTATGAAAGGAGCAGAAGCAATGAAGAATACTGCAGAAATACAGCTGGAATTGGGAAAAGTCGTGATTTATGATTTTGGAAACATTCGTTTGCATGCATATCTTTCTAACGACGCATTGTATGATGTGTGTTATTTGGTAGAAAAAGGCGATGCCGTTGTTTTGATTGAGTCTGGGGCATTTGACGCAAATGTAGCAGAATGGGATCAATATATCCAGTCTTTGGGAAAAACAGTTGCAGGACAGTTGATGGCGTATCATCCCAATGGTGCAGATCACTATGATGCAGAGGTGTATGCAACAGAAAATGCAGTAAAGAACTGGGGAGAAGGCGGCTCCATTCGGGCGTTAACCGATGGATTTGTAGTCAGTTTTGGTGATGCTGTTGCGGAAGAAATCCCTGCCCAAACAAATATTATTTCTGCAGGGGACACCATTGTATTGGGAGATATCACATTCCGTATTGTGGCGGCGGATGATGATGCGTATAGTATTGAAATTCCGGAAATCAACTGCATTTATCGACATATGATGGGTTCTCAGTGCCATAATATTTTGGCGAGCATGGATGCCATAGATGCAGAAATTGCCGCAATGGAATCCTATCAGGAAGCAGGATATACATTGATTTTAACTTCTCACTACGATCCGGAGGGACAGGAAGCGGTTTTTGCCAAAATCGAGTACCTGAAGAAAACGAAGGAAATCGTGCAAAGTTGTGATACAGCAGAAGCATTTATAGCGGCGATGCAGCAGGAATTTCCGAATTACAGCGGTGTGAATTATTTGGAAATGACAGCAGGAATGTTATTTCAATAAGCATCAAACAAATGAAAGATAAAAGCAGCGGGTTGAAATGGAGGTTATTATATAATGAAAGAAGTTGTGGCATTTTTACAGGAGAATCCGGTACAATACTTAGCAACCGTTGGTAGAGATGGAAAGGCAAAATGCAGACCATTTATGTTTTGCCTTGAAAAGGATGGAAAACTTTGGTTCTGTACCAACCATACCAAAGATGTTTATTTGGATATGCAGCAAAATCCCTATGTGGAACTTTCGGTAGCCAGCTCAAAGTATGCGTGGATCCGACTGCACGGGAAAGCCGTTTTTGAAAATAACATGGAGGTAAAGGAGGACTGCATGGCAAATCCGATTGTAAAAAGTCAGTATCAAACGGCAGATAATCCAATTTTTGAAGTATTTTATCTTGCAGATGCAGAAGCAGTCATTGCGGATTTTTCCGGGAATCCTCCGAGAACATATACTTGCGGATAAATATCATTCTTCCATACATCAGCCTGAAGGAACAAGTTCCTTTGGGCTGATGCCGTTACGGCATAGAAGGATATATAGAAAGGAGTGAGAGTATATGGGGTACCGTGTACAACGGCAAATGAAAAGGAAAACAGTACCGGCTTGTCCGGTAGAAACAACCATGCTTTTTCTGAAGGACAGGGCTGCGACATTGATTGTAGGCTATCTGTTGTTAGATAACACAGATCAATTGCATTTACAGAAAAAAATCAATATAAAAAAAAGAACATTACAACAGAGCTTAGATGATTTATGCAGAGAGGGAATTTGCCGAATACTACCTGACGGTTCCTTAGAACTGACGGAGTTCGGTAGGAGCCTGCAAGGTGTCGTTGATGCAATGGCACAATGGGGAGAGCAATATAAAACACAGCAGAATATATGATCTGCTGTGTCGGTGAATTAAAGATATTTTTCTTTGTAGGCAGTGCCCCAAGTGACCATGGAATCCAAAATGGGCTTCAAACTGTAACCAGTTTCTGTAAGCGTATATTCCACTCTGGGCGGGACTTCCGGATAGACGGTTCTGGTCAAAAGACCAGAGGCTTCCATTGCCCGCAGATTGCTGGTTAAGACTTTTTGGGTAATACCAGTAACTGAACGCATCAGTTCATTGAACCGCTTTGTTCCATCTAACAAATCCCGAATGATCAGAACCTTCCACTTATCTCCGATCAGGAGAAGGGTCATTTCAACGGGGCAGGCAGGGATTTCTTTTTCTTTTGTCATCATATCCTTCCTTTCTGATGGTTCTTATGGCATGTAAGTTTCTAAATGGATATATATCTATTATTATACTGAAAAACAAGCTGCTGTCAATACAAGCATTGCTGTCAAGAGGGGTGAATGACAGGTCGTATGTTTCAAGAGGAAATTGGTGCAATAAGGATTGTAGAAAGATCAATCATAGCGAAAGAAACATTTGGAAACGGTCAGTAAATAAATAGAGATACATCAGGATATTTTGTTATTTGAGAAAAAGAGAATCTTTGTGAATGAGGATGGAAGTATGCAAAGAAAAAAAGAAATAAATTTGCATATAACAGAACGAGAATGGAAAACAAAAAGAATTGAAACGTAATGTTGAAATAAATGCAAAGAAAGCGATACCGATTTGATTGAGGATACCATGTGGTGGAATTTTCTAGGAACGCGTTATTCTGAAAAAACAGTACATGGGCATCCATCCGTTAGAAATTGAAGAGAAATGTAGATGCATGAGAAGAAGAAATACAGGAGTGATAAAATCCTATCTTCTCATCTGTTGTTTCGGAAATAAGAGGAGAAAATGATATGACTTTATGGAAAACAAAAAAGAAATGGGAAGTACCGATTTGGGAATCGCAGCTCAAACGGGCAAAAGAACAATTGGCAAAAGCAAATGCTGTGGTGATTGGTGCTGGTTCCGGTTTGTCAGCTGCTGCCGGTCTTACTTATTCGGGAGAGCGGTTTCAACGTTTGTTTCCAGATTTTATTCAGCATTATGGCATGAAAGATATGTATTCTGCTGGATTTTATCCGTTTCAGACGCAAGAAGAAAAATGGGCTTATTGGAGCAGACAGATTTATTGGAATAGATATGATATCGGTGCATGTGATGTATATTTGGATTTGTTGGATTTGGTCAAAGAGAAAGAATACTTTGTGTTAACAACCAATGTAGATCATCAGCTTCAGATTGCAGGCTTTGCGGAAAGTCGTATTTTCGCTACACAAGGAGACTATGGATTGTTTCAATGTGCGAAAGCCTGTCATTCGATGCTGTATGACAACGAAAAGGTAGTGCGGGAAATGCTGCAACAACAGAATGACTGCAAAATCCCTGCAAAGCTGATACCGAAATGTCCAGTTTGTGGTGGAGATATGGAAGTGCATCTGCGTTGTGATTCTAATTTTGTGGAGGATGCTGCATGGTATGCTGCACAAGAGCGTTATCGTGTATTTCTGGAAAAACATGCAGGAGAGCGGATCTTATTTTGGGAGTTAGGAGTCGGAATGAATACACCGGTGATTATCAAGTATCCGTTTTGGCATATGACAAATCAAAACCCGAAGGCCTTTTATCTCTGCATGAACAATGGAGAGGCTTGGGCGCCGCGAGAGTTAGAAAACAGGTCATTATGTATGAATTTGGATATTCAGTGGATATTGAAAAAATGGAAGAGGTGAGCACATGGATCAGAAAGAACGCTTGGTGGAATTATTTCAATGTCTTTGTGCGGAACATCCGCAATATTTTGGATGGAAAGTATCTGAGGAAGAAAAACGAAAGGCAGTCCGGGCATTGATGAATCTTCGGATGCCTGGACAGATAACGAAATCTTTTCTGACAGTGCAGGATGCATTTTTACAACAGGAAGCAAGAGAGAAGGGGATTGTGGAAGTATCCGAATTATCAACCATTCAAGAAACCATGCAGGCGAACTGGAAAAATGCAGATAAAACAGTGCTTTGGCGAGGAGATATTACCCGATTGCGGGTGGACGCCATTGTCAATGCTGCCAATTCGGAAATGTTGGGATGCTTTGTTCCTTGCCACGGATGTATTGATAATGCAATACATTCTGCTGCTGGATTGGAACTTCGGGAGTGCTGCGCTCACTATATGAAGCGGCAGAGGAACAAATACGGAAAGGATTATAAAGAACCTACTGGAAGAGCGGTGATTACACCGGCGTATAATCTGCCAAGCAAATATGTCATTCATACAGTGGGACCAATCGTACAGGGGAAGGTAACTGCGTTGGATCGCATGCAGCTGAAAAGTTGCTATCAATCTTGTCTGATGTTGGCGGAAAAGATGGAGTTGGAAAGCATTGCGTTTTGTTGTATTTCTACAGGAGAGTTTCGCTTCCCGAAGCAAGAAGCAGCAGAGATTGCAATCAATACGGTCTATTCTTTTTTGAATGAAAATCAGATGTTAAAAAAGATAATATGGAATGTGTTTCAAGAGGAAGATTTTCAAATATATCAATCCATCTTACAACAGAAAAAAAGTTAACTGTATGGAAAGGTATATTATATAGTAGAAATTTCAAAAAGAAGCAGTCGATATGAAGTGAATCATATGCGGCTGCTTCTTTTGTCTGAAATCTTTGAGAAAAGGATAACTTGTGGCTGAATAGAGAAAAAAAATAACTGGTCTTATTCTGAAATATTAGGAGGAGATCTGCAGCAGGCAAATATGTATGTTGTATCTGTTGGAAACAAGGTTTCAAGCATGTGAATTACGCTCCTTATTAAAAACAGACAAATGCTGGCATATGTTTGAGAAAGAAAAACAAGAATCAAGGGTAATCCGTACGGACGTCAAGCTGTGAAAAATGTGAAATGAATTTAATAAAGCAATTACAAAAAATTAACACACAAGATTATCTGTTTTTGCAGAAAACAATTCAATTTTAGGAAAACGCGGTCAAATGATTTGGTTAAATATTCTGTTTTATAAGAAAGGTCTTTGATTTATATGTTACAAAAATATTACAAAAGGCGGCTGGTTGTAAAAAAAGAAATATGTTTTAATATCCGAGGAAGTGAAGAGGAGTAGAAAAATTGGTATGTCTACCTATTTGGCAAGAAAAGAGAGGAGTGGACAAGAGTGTTAGAATTAAAAAACATCAAAAAATCCTATGATGGAGTTCCAGTATTAAAGAATATTGACTTATCCATTGCAGATGGAGAGATTGTTTCTATTTTAGGACCATCTGGATGTGGAAAGACTACGTTGTTGAATATTATTTTGGGGCTGACAGATACAGATAGCGGCAAAATTCTGTTTAATGGAGAAGATATTACCAATGTACCGATGGAGAAACGCGGATTTAATATTGTATTTCAAGATTATGCATTGTTTCCAAATCTGAATGTATATCAGAATATTACATATGGTTTGAAAAATAAACCGGATTTATCCACAAAAGAAGAGGTAAATGATTTGATTGCATTATTGGGATTGCAGCCGCATTTAGACAAGAAAATTGACCAGCTTTCCGGTGGACAAAAACAAAGAGTGGCCTTAGCAAAAACCATGGTGATGAAACCGAAAATTTTGTTGCTGGATGAACCATTAAGCGCGTTAGATGGTGTTATTAAAGAATCGATTAAGGAAAAGATCAAACAAATTGCAAGGGATTATCATCTGACAACCATCATCGTAACGCACGATCCCGAAGAAGCACTGACGTTATCAGATAAGGTATTGATTGTAAATGAAGGATGTATTTCTCAATATGGCGCACCGGAAGAGATCATTACTATGCCGCAGAATGCCTTTATCAAAGAATTCATTTTAAATCAGTTGGAAATTAAGCGTAATAATATTTTTGCATTATTCCAGCAGAAAACAACAGTACAGGCGGTATAAGTTATGGTCATCCGAAGAGAAAAAGAAATTAAGATTATTTATGTAGTTACGATTGCGTTATTTTTGGCGTTTTTGGCAGTACCGATTCTTCGTCTATTTGGCGAGTCCTTTCTTGCAGAGGAAGGGATTGGATTGGAGAATTATATTTCTGTTTTGGCAGGAAAAGGATTTGGCAATGCATTTGGCAACAGTATTGTAATTTCATTGAGCAGTGCGCTCATTTCCACGATACTGGCGTTTTTCCTGGCATACAGCATCCAATATACTAATCTTGCAAGCGGATACAAAAAATGGATACGGTTATTGGCGGTATTGCCGATGCTGCTGCCTACTATTACTTATGGTTTTGCAATCATTTATTCTTTTGGAAAGCAGGGACTGTTGACCAAGCTACTGGGGGTACAGCTGTTTGACATTTATGGATTCGGCGGACTGCTATTTGGTTATGTGATTTACACGCTGCCGATTTCTTTCCTGTTGATTCTCAATACTATGGGATACATTGATAAAAAATTTATGATTGTTTCCAGAGTGATGGGAGATAACGGCATTAAAACCTTTTTTCAGACAGTGTTCCGTCCACTGTTAGGAACATTGGCTGCTTCTATGGTACAGTGTTTTTTTCTGTGCTTCACTGATTACGGAATTCCGGCTTCTGTAGGCGGACGATATGAAGTGATTGCAACTGTGCTATATAACGAAATGTTAGGTAGTATACCAGATTTCCAACAAGGAGCGGTTGTTGCAATGCTGATGCTGGTGCCTTCTATAGTCAGTATTGCATTATTACGATATCTGGAGCGTTATAATATTCGATATAATAAAATCTCAACGGTCGAACTGCGTAAAAACGCAGCACGTGATTGGTTCTGTGGGATTGGTTCCGCTGTAATTTTAATTGCATTGCTTTCGGTGTTTTTGGTAATTTTTATTGTGCCATTTGTGCAGGAGTGGCCGTATCAAACGCAGTTTACCTTAGAACATTTGCAGGCGGTACTGCAGGATAATAGCCTGACGATGGTTTATCGCAATTCTATTTTTGTAGCTGTAGCGACGGCTGTATTGGGATTGCTCATTACTTATGGTGCGGCTCTGGCGACTGCCCGCAGCAGTATCAAGCAAAAATATAAGGCAGCGATTAACAGCATTGCCTTAATTACTAACACCATACCGGGAATGGTAATCGGTATTGCATATATGCTGATTTTTTCAGGTACACCGCTGCAAAATACATTTTGGCTGATGATACTGTGTAATGTGGTACATTTCTTTTCCACGCCATATCTTATGATGAAAAATTCATTGGAGAAGCTGAATAGTTCATGGGAAACAACAGCGTCTTTGATGGGAGACACTTGGGTAAAAACCATTGTACGTATTGTGACGCCTAATATGAAATCAACCATTTTGGAAGTATTCAGCTATTATTTTGTCAATGCAATGGTAACGGTCAGTGCGGTGATTTTCATTGCCGGCGCACGGACAATGGTATTGACTACAAAAATTAAAGAATTACAGTACTATACCAAATTCAACGAAGTATTCGTACTTTCGTTGTTTATACTGGGAACAAACCTTATCATTAAGGGTGTTCTAAGTTATATGATTCAAAGAGAAAATAAGAAAAAGGAGAAAGAACAATGAAAAGAAAACAAGGACTTGCATTATTGCTGACAGGATTGATGACCGTTTCTGCATTTGCCATGACTGGCTGCAGCGGCGGAAGTACAGAAAGTGCGGATGGCGGAGCATCCACTGCGGCAGAAGGCGAACAGGTGATTATTTATTCCAATGCAGATGATGAGGCAATAGAAGCGATGAAAGCAACATTAGATGCAAATGGGTATGCAGATCAATATATGTTCCAAACGTTTGGCACATCTGAATTGGGTGGCAAAGTATTGGCAGAAGGTACAAATATAGAAGCGGATTTGATTACGTTGAGTACGTTCTATATTGATAGCGCACAGGAACAACAGAATATGTTCCAAGATTTGAATTTTACTTATCAATTGCTGGATGGCAGTGAAAAAACATATTGTGCGCCTATCACGTCTCAGGAAGGTGCAATCATTGTAAATACGGAAATGCTGGCGGAAAACAATTTGCCGATGCCCACTTGTCTGAAAGACTTGACAGATCCGGTGTACAAGGACATGATTTCAGTAACTGACATTCAGAGTTCTTCCACTGCATGGTTATTGATTCAGGCTCTGGTAAGTGAATATGGTGAAGATGGTGCAAAAGAAGTATTGAGCGCAATTTATGAAAATGCAGGTCCCCATATTGAAAGTTCTGGTTCTGCACCACTGAAAAAAGTACGTGCCGGTGAAGTAGCTGTTGGGTTTGGTTTGCGTCAACAGGCAGTTGCAGACAAAGCTGAAGGATTGCCCATTGATTATGTGGACCCTACAGAAGGCAATTTCTCTTTGACAGAGTCGATTGCTGTTGTTGATAAGGGAAATGCAACCAATCCGTTGGCACAAGAGATGGCACAGTGCATCATTGAAAATGGAAGAGCAACACTGCAGGAATACTATCCAAATGCGTTGTACGAAGGTGAAGTGACAGATTCTGTCAATGCATCTGCATATCCGAAAACATTTGCAGAACCTTTGACAGTAGAATTGTTGGAAGCACATCAGGCATTGTCGGAAAGCTGTAAATAAAATAAAAAGAACAGAAGTAAGGAGAACGGAATATCATGTTGCATTATAAATTATTGACTCCCGGTCCTTTGACTACCACAGAAACAGTAAAACAACAAATGTTGGATGATCACTGTACATGGGATGATGACTACAAAAAAATTACCCGCGCTATTCGGGAACGATTACTAGAATTGGCACATGTTTCTGAACCGGAATATACGACGGTATTGATGCAGGGCAGCGGTACATTCGGTGTGGAATCGGTTTTAACCAGTGTCATTGGAACGGAAGACGTGCTTTTGATTGCGGCGAATGGTGCTTACGGCAAACGTATGGCAGAAATTGCTAATCATGCAGGCATTTCTTACATTTTATATGAAGAACCCTATGATACCATGCCTTCGGCAGAAAAAGTGAAAGAATTGTTGGCAGAATATCCGCGGATTACACATGTTGCTATGGTGCATAGTGAAACAACCTCTGGCATACTCAATGATGTTGCGTCTGTCGCATCTGTCGTAAAAGCAGCAGGAAAAACCATGATTGTGGATGCGATGTCCAGCTTTGGCGGTGTAGACATTCCTGTGGGCGAATGGGGAATTGACTTTATTGTTAGTAGTGCGAATAAATGCATACAAGGTGTTCCTGGATTTTCCTTTATGATATGCCGCACAGATAAATTGCTGGAAAGCAAGGGGAAAGCCAGAAGCCTTTCTCTGGACTTATATGATCAATGGGAAACCATGCAAAAAGACGGCAAATGGAGATTTACCTCTCCGACTCATGTAGTACTTGCCTTTTGGCAGGCGTTGAAAGAACTGGAGGAAGAAGGCGGTATTCCTGCCCGTTCTGCAAGATACCGTAATAACAATCTGTACTTGATTGCACAGATGCGAAAAATGGGATTTCGTCCGTTCATTGATACGGAAGCACAAGGACCCATTATTACAACATTTTATTATCCGGAAAATACGCATTATGATTTTGCAGAAATGTATCAATACATCAAGGACAGAGGCTATGCGATCTATCCTGGAAAATTGACGGATGCAGATACGTTCCGAATTGGTCATATTGGTGAGATTTATCAGGAAGATATGGAAAAACTGTGTGAAATCATCAGAAGCTACATGGAGGAAAAAAGGCATGAAATTTGATGGAATCATTTTTGACTGGGCTGGTACAACGGTAGACTATGGCAGCTTTGCACCGGTGCAGGCGTTTTTGGAAGCATTTGAAACATTTGGCATTACGCCGACACTGGAAGAAGTCAGAAAACCCATGGGCATGCTGAAGATAGATCATGTACGTACCATGTTATCCATGGACCGAATCCGTGAGATATGGCAGAAAACCTATGGAAAAAACTGGACAGAAGAAGATGTGCAGAAAATATACGAATTGAGCGAGCGCAAGATTTTAGAGATTGTACATCGTTTTGCAGAGCCGAAGCCTTATGTTATAGAAACAGTAGCGGCATTGCGGGAGTTAGGGCTGAAGATTGGTTCAACTACCGGATATACCGATGAAATGATGCAGATTGTTGTGCCTGCAGCAAAAGCGCAGGGATATGAAGCAGACTGCTGGGTTAGTCCAGATGCGGTGGAACACTGCGGCAGACCGTATCCTTACATGATTTTCAAAAATATGCAGATGCTGAAATTGCAGAGTGTATCACGCGTGATGAAAGTGGGAGATACTGTAGCGGATATGAAAGAAGGAAAGAATGCCGGATTGGTTACGATTGGTGTGATAGAAGGCAGTTCCGTTCTTGGACTCACAAAAGCAGAATATGAAGCATTGTCTGTGGAAGAGAAAGCGGCTGTTTGCAAGAAAGCGGCAGATATTTATTACGAAGCGGGTGCGGATTACGTTGTGCAGGATATACGAGGCATATTGGATTTCGTAAAAGAAGCATAGTGGTTGCATCAATCAGGAAGAGCGAAACGGTTGCCTTTGGAAAAACAAGGGAATGGATATGTAATCATGATTAGAATCTACATTCTATATGGCACAAAGTTTGGCTCCAAATAAGAACAAAATTTTTGAAAACCTCCGAAGGGATGAATAAAAATGAGTCTGTTTGGAGGTTTTTTTTGTACTTGGGAAAATATGATGGAAAAATATAAAAAAATAGTGGTCAAGCAAATTTGATATCGTGGAACACCAAAAGGGATCACCTAAAATTTTGGCAATTGTTGAATGAAATCCAAACGGGTTGTCGATCATAATGAATAAGAGAGAACGCTATTTTGATGTTTTTTAACATACTATGTGACAGAAGAGGGGATTCGATGGAAACATGTGTAAATCATTGGTCTCCCGAGTCGGTGTACAGAATTATGTTTGTATCGTATGATTAAGCAAAGACAGAGTCAAACACGCTGACTCTGTCTTTGAAAATAAGATATATTGTTTTTTCTTTATTTATGGGTTATTTGAGAGGCTTTTGAGTATTGGGTTCTGTGGTCTACATCATTGCGAAATCAGTTAAACTGCTGCAAATACAATTCCAAACATATTTTTTCTCATGTAAAAGAATTCTGTACAAAGTGTTTGTATAGGAATTGCTCTTGGAAAAAGATTTGTACGTAAAATGCGTTATAAAATAATATAGGCATCCCGTTCTGCACCAACGGAAACGTATTTGATATGGCATCCAGCCAGTTGTTCCAAGCGGCGAACATAGTCCAATGCTTCTTTGGGCAAATCTTCTTTGGTTCTGCATTTGCTGATATCACAATGCCAGCCCTTTACTGTTTCTATGACGGGTTTGGCTTTTGTCAACAAAGCTGGGTAAGGGAATTCGTCAATGATTTTTCCATCCAATTCATAATGAATACAGATCGGAATTTCTTCCAAGTAGGATAAGACATCTAATTTGGTTAAGGCGATTTCCGTACAGCCCTGTATCCGAATACCATACCGAGAGGCAACAGCATCAAAGGGACCAACACGGCGCGGGCGACCGGTCGCAGCACCATATTCTCCGCCGGCTTCTCTCAGTGCTTCTGCTTCTGCACCAAACAATTCACAAGTAAAGGGACCCTCTCCCACGCAACTGGAATATGCCTTCATGATGCCGATGACGTGATCCAATTTCAAATTTGGGACGCCTGCGCCGACTGGTGCATAGGCAGCGATTGTAGAAGAGGAAGAAGTATAGGGATAAATGCCGAAATCAATATCCCGCAATGCACCAAGCTGCGCTTCAAACATAATTTTCTTTCCCTCTTGTTCCGCTTGATTTAAATACAGGCTGACATCTGTAATATAATCTTTGAATTCTGCTGCATAGGTATCCAGCCATTGCAGCATTTCTTCATAGGAAACTGGTTCCGAACCATATACATTTTGGATTATCAGATTTTTATATGCAACCAGATTTTCCAGTATAGCCGTATAAATATCCCGATGCAATAAATCTCCCATCCGCAGAACTTTTTTCATATATTTATCACCATATACTGGTGAAATGCCGCGACGGGTGGAGCCGTATTTTGCATCGCCCAGTCGATCTTCTTCCAGGCAATCCAGTAGTCTATGGTAAGGCATACAAATAACCGCTTTATCGCTGATTTTTAAATTTGCAGGTGTGATGATGATCCCGCCATCTCTTAAGCGCTGCAGTTCATGATGCAGATGCTCCAAATCAATGACCATGCCGTTTCCCATAACATTCACGACATTTTCTCGTAAAATTCCAGAAGGCAGAAGATTCAATATAAATTTCCCGCGGTCATTGACAACAGTATGACCCGCGTTATTTCCGCCCTGATAGCGGCACACAATATCATATTCTTCAGAAAGCAGGTCAACCATACGACCTTTGCCTTCATCGCCCCAGTTGATGCCTACGATAGAAGTTAACATGAAGAGCCCTCCTTTGAAATTATATAAATAAAATTGATTACATGCGTTACAATAATAAAATTATAATATGGGGAAATGATGATGTCAAATACAGCGATGATGAATAATTATATTTATAAATAGAATATTTATACCGTATTTATTACAAAAATGGCGTAAAAGTTTAGATTATTGCCGACTTTGAAAAATAAAAATACAAAAATACTTTATATCTGCAAGATAAGATTGGATATAGAAAATTTTGATGTCTTTCATAAATATGGTTAATATATTTTTATTAATCCATGTAATTGCATCGGAATGGAACAAATATGTAATGAAAAAGCCATGTAATTAGGGGATTACACGGCAGAGATTGCTGTTATGCCTTTCGCACAGGTTTTCTTTTTTGGGGATTCGGGGTGACATCAAAGGTATGGTTTCGCCCTAAGGCATAGGACATTTTGATTAATTTCTTTTCGCTATCTGTTAGTTCCCGATTCAAAAGAGACATAAAGTGCTGAAATAAAGCCTTTTTATCTGTACGCATTCGTTTCGCCCGTTTGGAGAGCATTGTCAGAGGATGAAAGTGTTCTGCGGTTACAGGATTGGGATGTACGATGCGAAATATTTTTGCTGTGTAGACTGCATCGCATAAAGCGTTGTGAAAGGGTGCATCCATCTCGATACCTAATTCAGTCACTGCATTTTTTAATCCGATGGCTTTGCCTGTTTCATGATTCAAATATTGCGTAGCATAAGGTTGGATATTCAAATATTGTTCTGTTATTGCATCCACATCCAAATGATAATACAGAATATTGCGGAAAAGAGACTTGATATCATCGGGACCCCATGTACAAAGGATAGATGGTTCTGGTCCAATAAATTGCAAAAATGCTGAGTATGCATCGGCAAAGGAAGGCTGATGTTGCAGCTGCTCTTCTTGAATACCGGTAATTCTTTCTACAAAAGGATGCAAGCGAGGATAAATTTGTGGTCGAATCATACGGTCAAAGGTATCGACGATTTCAAAGGCTTCATTCATTTTAACGGCACCAATTTGTATAATTTCAAACGGGCATTCTGGCACAGGTTCCGTTTTTTTTCCTGTTTTGAAGGGAAAGGATTGATTAAATTCAAGATCCAATATAATATACTGCATATTTAAACCTCCTATATGATTGCGGAACGTCAGCGGGTAGGATGTTATTCATGAAATCCGCTATATGAACGTTAAAGTTTCGCATGATTTCCTTCGTTGCTATTATATCATGAAACAAGCAGTGGACAAAGAGAATTTTTCTTGTATATCTGACAAGGCGATGGTACAATCAGTATCATAAGGAGGAGACGCCAATGAGACTTTTATTTTCGGAACAAGAGAAGGAACAGGAATTGCATAAAATTTATCTGGAAGAGGAAGACCTTTTGATGGAAGGGGAATGGCTGGAGGGAGAAGGAAAACATTATGTGATTTCTGGGATTGCTACTATAGAAGGCGAGAGGTATCATGACTTCCAAATTGAATTTGCATTGCTGGAAGAACCAGGAGCAATGACGGCATCTGGCATTTTATCTATGGAATGGGATTGGTATGATTTTCTTTGCTAACAGGAAAACAAAGGTGTTTCATTTTCAGTAACTCTAATGAATGAATGTTTTGGATTATCATTTAAGAAAACGAATCTTTCTTTATGGACGGTATTGTAGCGTTGGGAGACAATGAAAGTAGTAGAATGCATTCGATTTTTGAAAATCAAAGACGATTTGTACATTGGATATGGCTGATGAAGATGGAAATGGATTATTTTGTAAATGTAACTGGGACCACTTAATTCTTCTCAGGTTCTGCTGTTATCTGCAACACATCAAGAGACAAGTGGATTGGACATGTACAATCCAGCAGGATGTAATGTAAGGAGGATGTCATATGAATCAATTTCGTTATTTTATGCCAACAGATACTTATTTTGGCAGAGGGTGTATCAAAGCGAATCAGGATGTATTACGCCGCTATGGAACAAAGGCGATGCTTGTGACAGGCAAAACGTCTGCAAAGAAAAATGGAGCGCAGAAAGATGTGACAGAAGCTCTGGATGCGTTAGGGATTGCCTGGGTTGTTTTTGATGAAATTGGTGAAAATCCGGATGTAGAAACGGTTGTACGCGCAGCGGAAGTTGCAAAAGCAGAGCAGGTTTCTTTTTTCATTGGTATTGGTGGCGGATCTCCTATGGATGCTTCAAAGGCAATTGCTGTATTGGCGGCAAATCCAAATGAAGACAGCAATATTTTATTTGCAGATGCTTCTGCGAAAGCTTTGCCAGTGGTGGCGGTTCCGACAACGGCAGGTACTGGTTCGGAAGTTACGCAGTACGCCATTTTGACACTGCATAAACAACGTACAAAATCTGGTATTGCCATGCCAGTGTTTGCAGAAGCTGCGTTTTTGGATCCACAATACATGGATACGCTTTCTGCCAAAATCACAAATAATACGGCAGTAGACGCTATGAGTCACTTAGTAGAAAGTTATTTGAGCTCGCATGCAAATACAGTGAGTGAAAAAATCGCGGAAATGGGTTTGCTGCATTGGAAAGCGGTAATTCCGGCACTGCGGACGAGAAGATACACAGCGGAAGATCGAGACAATCTGATGTTGGCATCCGCATTTGGTGGGGCAGCTATTGCACAAACCAGCACCTCGATACCCCATGCGCTGGGCTATTTCTTGACATATGAAAAGGCGATACCTCACGGGCGAGCAAATGGTATGGTTATGCGTGGTTATCTAGAATTATTCGGCAGTCATCATGCCAAAGTAGAACGGATATTGTATTGTTTGGGATTGGATAACTTAGAATCTTTTGGTTTGCTGCTGGAAGAAATCTTAGATACAGAAGAAACATTTGTGCCAGAAGAAATTGCTTATTATGCAAAACGCGCAATGGAAAATCCGAAAAAAATGGCAACATTTCCAGAATTTGCATTGCAGGAATCTGATATTGTGGAGATTTATAGAAAGAGTCTGAAGATGAAATGATACAGCAAAAAAACATGCCTTATTATCAAGAAGCGAGAATGGCTGGATACCGTTCATCTGTATGTTATACTAGGGGAGGTACTCTATGACACCGTTGATGAAAATACAACCATTTATACAAGCTTACGTACAGGCGATTGCGTCTATTTTGGAAGCGGATGTCACGATTGTGGATTCTGAACTGATTCGTGTAGCTGGCACTGGGGATTATATCAATGAAATTGGAAATACGGTTTCACATGCAAATTTTTTTGAAACAGTACTACAAACAGGTGTCAGTGGAGTTATCCGAGATGTAACTGTGGACAGTAACTGTATCGGCTGTGAAAAACGTGCATACTGTAAGGAATTGGCAAGTTTGGCATATCCGATTTTCAAAGATCATACTGTAGTTGGTATCATTTCCATCATTGCTTTTCGGGAAGATCAACGGAAAAATCTACTAGAAAATACACAAAAATTAGAAGAGTTTTTGAAGTATATGAGTGTACTGTTGGAAAGTAAATTGTATACAGATGAAGCAAAAGATCGGTTGGAACAACAGTTAAAAGTGGTTCATACGGCAGAAAGTGTTTGGTCTTTTGTAGGAAATAGCCCGAAAATGCAAGAGGCACTTCGTATTGGAAGAAAGGTTGCAAAATCAGATTCTACGGTTTTTTTACGCGGAGAAAGTGGCACTGGAAAGGAAATTATGGCAAAAATGATCCATGATTTAAGTGACCGTCGAGAAAAGTTAATGATTTCAATTAACTGTGCGGCTATACCAGAAAATTTAGTGGAAAGTGAGTTGTTTGGATACGAAGAGGGAGCGTTTACCGGTGCAAAAAAACATGGCTCTGTCGGAAAATTTGAATTAGCAGAGAAAAGTACCATTTTCTTGGATGAAATTGGGGATATGCCGCTGCATGTACAAACAAAATTGCTTCGGGTATTACAGGAAAAACAAGTAGAACGAATTGGCGCAAGCAAACCCATTCCCATCGACATTCGCGTGATTTGCGCAACACATAAAAACATAGAGCAGATGGTGGCAGACGGAACGTTTCGTGAGGATCTGTATTACCGCTTGAATATTATTCCCATTGAACTTCCTCCTTTGCGGATGCGCAAGGAAGATCTGCCTGCACTGATGGAATATTATATTGGTTATTACAATCAAAAATTAGGGAAACACATTCGTGGAATTGCTCCTGAGGCGCTGCGGGTGATCACAGGATATCATTGGCCAGGCAATGTGCGAGAGCTGAAAAATATTGTAGAATATTTGGCAAATATTGTGGAAGAGGATTGGATTCACATATCAGATTTACCGGATCATTTGTTTTTGCAGTCTGCGGAAGGGATCTCGAATCGATCGCTGGATGAAATGTTGGCAGACTATGAAAAACGTATTTTATCTCGTATGCTAAAGCCGCATTCCTCAACAGAAGATAAGCAGCGTTTGGCAGAGAATTTACAAGTCAGCCAAGCTACCCTCTATCGAAAACTGAAGAAATATGAGCTTTTATAGGTTTCTCAAAAACGAAAAAGTATTTTCAAAATTGAGAAAAAGGACAAAAATCGTATGATGCTGTGATTTTTGGTATCATGTATACCAAATCATACGATTTTCAGCAGAATTCGGTTTGATAATACAGAAATAATGTTAAAACAATATTTTTCAACAAAAATATTGTGATTTCTTCAAAAAAAGTTCTCAACTTTGAGAAATACAGCAGAACGAAAACAGCCAAATTGGGCTGTTTTTTGTTTGGCATGTTTTTTGCTATTTATATTGGTAACCAATATACGATATCATCAAAGGAGGATTTTTTATGGATATGAAAAAAGCATTAGCGGCAATCAAAGGTGAAATGCAGCCCAGTATGGGATGTACAGAACCTGTGGCAATTGGGCTTGCCGTATCTAGAACATGTGAATTATTGAAAGAGCCGGCAACGCATCTGGATATGGTAATTAGTTCAAATATTTTCAAAAATGCATATAGCGTGCAAATCCCCAATGCTGGCACAAACGGAATTGAATTATCCTGTGTACTGGGATGTCTTTTGTCTAAAAAGGGCAACACCATGGAAATTTTTGCGGATATTCAGCCGGAACATGTTACTGCCGGTGAAAAAATGGTGGAAGAAGGATTTGTGACGGTCAAAGTATTGAAAAGCAGTCAATTTTATATCGAATGTATTGCGACAAACGAAACAGAACGGGCACATACCATTACAGAGGATGCGCATGATAATTTGGTATTTGCAGAAATCAATGGTACAGTTGTTGTAGATAAGCGTGTAAAGGAAGAAAACAAGGCAGACGTAGCGGATACAGCGGATGCATTTGATATTACTCAGTATACTTTTGCAGATTTTCTGGAAGCGGCTGAGACCGTAGATGTGGCAGAGTTGGATTTTATCCGGGAAGGCATTCAGATGAATCTGGAGATTGCGAATGTAGGATTGCAGAAAAAGTATGCCATTGGGATTGGTCCCTGTATGCAAAAATTGGTTAACGAAGGAAAATTGTCTAACGATATGGTAACAGATGTAAAACTGGTTACGGCTGCAGCTTGTGATTTTCGTATGAGCGGCGGTAATGGTTCTGTTATGACATATCTTGGAAGCGGAAACCAAGGAATCGAAACCATGTTGCCTGCAGCCGTTGCGGCAAAACATCTGGGAGTATCCGAAGAAAAGCTGCTGAGAGCGGAGTTGCTTGGGATGCTGATTATTATGTATATGAAACGTCATGTCGGTAGGCTGTCGCCCATCTGCGGAGCAACATTAGCAGGTTCTGGATCTGCCGCTGCCATTACATATATGATGGGTGGTAATTTGGAACAAATTTGTGGTGCAGTACAAAATATGATGGGTGGTGTCGCTGGCATTTTCTGCGATGGTGCAAAAGGCGGATGTGCACTGAAATTATCTATTTGCGCAGGAGAAGCAGTATATGCTGCAATGTATGCAATGGATAACAGCATCATTCAGGCGACAGATGGTATCATCAGTGCAAGTGTGGAAGAAACAACCAAAAATCTGATGAAACTTTCTCATGAGGGATTGTCTGAAGTGGATATGAAAGTAATTGAAATTATGCAGACCAAAAAATAAACGGTCTTTTGGAGAGATTTCATTGGGGATATTTCGAATCAAAAAAATTTCGGCAAAATAGAAGACGTGGAACAAAAAGCGGACAAGTCGTGGCGAAGACTGGTTCGCTTTTTGTTTTGAGAATCTCTGCATGCTCCTCTTCTTTGGATACGAAACCTAAATGAGACATAGGAGGAAATCGTGGATATAGATGGATATAGGAGTGCTTTGTTTCGTTAAACAAATTTTCCATGTGTGTTTGAATGGCATTCAAATGGATTGGAACTTTCTGACAAGTGTCATTTTTTGAATCCAAACGTAAGACGAGCAGTGCGTTTAGAAAACTTTTTCTGAATCGAGAGGATATAACCACACTGCTTTTTCAAACAAATATGTTTTTTATAAGCAAGGTACTGCATTTTTATGATTCATAGACCCAAGTTCGTTCAGAAGTATTTCAGTATGTATTTTATTCTGATATTTCCAATCAGATTTCTAATCTGTGTAACGACGATGAAGATAGATCAAAGGAACGATAAAACGTTATTCTTTGTTAGATTCTGTAGGGATTTCGCCTACATGATTCAAAATCAATCTCGGGCGATAGGGGAATGTTTCAACCGTTTTCCGCGTAGAAACACCAGAAAGTACTAATACGGTATCCAGTCCGCTTTCGATACCGGAAACAATATCTGTATCGAGGGTATGAAGAAAAGTCTGTAAATAAGATTCTTCTATGATAAGACTGGGTGGAATGCTTTGAAATGAAGCACTCCACCTTTGTTTTATATATACCATCCAAAAGATGGCATGTCAATAACAGGCGGCT
>DXEB01000027.1 GCA_019115165.1 Candidatus Anaerotignum merdipullorum
TGAAAAACACTGCTTTCCAAATGCGCCCTCAGGGACTCGAACCCTGGACCCACTGATTAAGAGTCAGTTGCTCTACCAACTGAGCTAAGGGCGCACACACTGCTTGATTGCAAAAAATATAATAGCACGTCAAAAACAGGCTGTCAACAGTTTTTTCTTTCTTATCAAAAAAATTTTTCCTTTTTTATACTCCTGTGATATACTGACTGTAATACCATGAAAATCACAGAAATGAGGGATTGTATGACACCTACCATAGCCCTGCCGGCAGACGTTCGATTTTTATTGGATACTCTGCAAAACGGCGGTTATGAAGCATATATTGTCGGCGGCTGTGTTCGAGATTCCATTTTAGGACGCATCCCGCAGGATTGGGACATCACCACGTCCGCTCTGCCCGAGCAGACCAAGGCGCTGTTTTCCCATACTTTTGATACAGGTATCCAGCACGGCACCATTACTGTTGTGCACAACCACACCAATTATGAAATCACCACCTATCGCATCGACGGCGCATACGACGATGCCCGCCATCCCAACGCCGTTTCTTTCACCTCTCGACTGGAGGAAGACTTGCTGCGGCGGGATTTCACGATGAACGCCATTGCCTATCATCCACAAGTCGGCTTTCGCGATCCTTTTGGCGGGCGGGCAGACATTGCCCGTGGATGCATCCGCGGCGTTGGCGATCCCGCCACACGATTTCAAGAAGACGCATTGCGGATGCTGCGGTGCGTGCGCTTTGCGGCACAGCTGGGTTTTTCCGTCGAAGAGCAAACATACCGTGCGTTACAGGAACATGCAGCACTCATTGAAAAAATCAGCGTAGAACGGATTTACCAGGAACTGGATAAACTTTGGAAAGCACCCTATCCGCAAAAACTGCCGCTGTTGCTGCAAAGCGGTCTGCTGCCCCATATCGACCAAACGCTGGCACAGCGGATTTCGGAACAAAGCCCGCAGCTAATGACACAGCTTACTGCCGTTCCACCACGTTCTGCCCTGCGCTGGACACTGGTTCTACAGACATATACAGAAGCAGAGGCAAAAGCATTGTGCAAAAAATTAAAGTTTGATAACACCACGACCCGGCATATCCTCACCCTCCTGCGCCATTTACTGCAGCAACCACCGCAGACACCCTATACGGTGCGCAAACTGACCGGAGAATTGGGCGTGGAAACCATGCAGCAACTGCTGTGTTTGCAGGATGCATTGTATGGCGCAGAAACGACGCTGCATACCAGAGAAATTCTATCTCTGGTTCTGAATGCAGGGGACTGCCTGAATCTGAAAATGTTGGCCGTTGACGGCAAGCAACTGCAACAAGCAGGTGTTCCCGCCGGAAAAGCGGTTGGAGAAATGCTTGCGCTCTTATTAGATGACGTCCTGCATACGCCCGCGCATAACCATACCGATTATCTGCTCGCCCGCGCAGCACAAATACAAGCAATCAAAAAGGAGTGATGATTCATGCAAACCTTTTCTTTATCCAACGGCATCTCCATCCCGGCTATTGGCTACGGCACCTACCGCGTCACCGACCACAATGCAGAAGCATTGATTCAGACGGCGCTACAATGCGGTTACCGCCATATTGATACCGCTCGGATGTACGGCAACGAAGCGGAAGTGGGCAACGCCATCCGCCATGCAGGGATTTCCCGTTCCGATCTCTTCCTGACCACCAAAGTCTGGAAAACCTGCCTGTCCTACGACGATACCCTGCGCAGTGTGGAAGCCTCCCTACGGGATTTAGGCGTAACGTATCTGGATTTATGTCTATTGCATTGGCCAATACCGGAAAAGGATCGGGATCAATGGCGGGAAAAAGATTTGTCCGCTTGGCGCGCACTGGAACGGCTGTATGCCGAAAAGGTGCTGCGCGCCATCGGCGTGAGCAACTTTCTGCCCCATCACCTGATGCCGCTGTTGGCAAAGGCAGAGATCAAACCCATGGTCAATCAGCTGGAATTCCATCCCGGCTATTGCCAGCCCTATGCCGTTTCGTTTTGCCAGGCGCATCAGATTCAGGTGGAAGCTTGGAGTCCGCTGGGGCGCACACGGGTACTGGAAGAGCCTTTGATTCTGGAATTGGCAAAGACTTACGGAAAGAGCCCTGCACAGATCTGCCTGCGCTTTGCGTTGGATCAGCGGGTGCTGCCTCTTCCCAAATCCTCTTCTGCCCAACGAATGCAGGAGAACCTGGATGTCTTTGACTTCTCCCTTTCTTTGGAAGATATTTCTCGCCTGATGACCCTGCCGCAGCTTGGCTGGGGCGGCAATCATCCGGATACCTTCTGAGAAACAAAAACAGGGCATTCGCATCTCCAAACGTTCTCGTTTTCGGAGCTGCTCCATCAGAAAACAAAAATAGCTGGAATCCTTGAAAGACAAAGGATTCCAGCTATCACATATTGAGCTGGGTTTTATAAGGGCTGTTTTCTTCTGAATATGGTCGTTGCAGGTTCCCTTAAGAAATCTGAGAAAAGGAAAAATCATGTTTTTTCAGGAACTCCTGCCTTCCTGTCCTGTTTTGTCATTCTGCCTCTGTTGGAGAGGAAGAATCTGCTTTTCTCTTTGCCTCATAGCCCCGATGACAAAAATTCTCTCCTCCCGGTACCGTTCCAAATCCTGCGGCTGCTCCTCCGCCGGATCGGCTTTGTTTGCCGCCAGTACCATATAGGTACGGTTGAGCTTTCCATTGGGAAACGATTCCATATTTTTGTCCCAGTACATGCCCTGTCGTGATGGTACAGACAGTTTTCATCTTCGCAGATATACACAGCACAACAGCGGATGAGCCTTGCTGATCGGTCTCTCACACAAACAGCGTCCGCAACCGCTTCACCGCATCTGTTTTCCATACAGCACCATTTCTCATTTTCTCTGTTCATACATCCATTTCTTCCGGCAGGGGTTTGCGTACATACGGCAGCACCCGCTCACAGCATGCCCCGATCTGCCGCATCTGTTCTTTCGCCTCCGCCAAAGTCATGCCATGGTTTTCGTCGCTGGGTTCTGTTTCCGACTGCAGAAACACATCATTTTCCCAAAAACAAACCGGGCAGATATATGCCACCGCCTCCTCCTGCGGCACCGGCAGCGTCCGATAGCCGCAGCAGGGACAGGGATACCACCCTCTTGTCGGATGCTTTCGGGAAGGCATCGGTTCCTCTTCCATCGCAGGGTCAGAAACAGTGGGAAGCAACATCTTTTTATCCTTTCTGTTCATAAATGTCAAAAGAAAATTTCACCCCATTTTCTTCCTGCACTTCCCCTTTTTGGGTCAATGTCCAAGCAGCATCCTTATCCAAATCCGGAAAGAACGTATCTGCCGGGAACGTATCATAAATTTTGGTAATATACGCTTTTTTGCATCTTGGCAGGAGCTGGCGATACACACTGCCGCCGCCGATGACAAAAATTTCTTCCTCCCGGTACGCCGCCAAAGCCCGCGGCAGCTCCTCCAGACTGTGGCAGAGGGTCACCCCCTCCGCCGGATAGGCTTTGTTTGCCGTCAGTACCATATGGGTACGGTTGGGCAGGGGTTTTCCATTGGGAAACGATTCCAGCGTTTTCCGCCCCAGTACCAGCACATGTCCTGTCGTGATGGCGCGGAAGCGTTTCAGATCCGCAGAAATGCGGCACAGCAGCTGATTGTCCTTGCCAATGCCCCAATTTTCATCTACCGCAACAATCAGATTCATTCCAATCCCTCCTCAAATGGCAACAGGGACTCTGCCGATAGGGCTTCCGTGCTGATAGTTTTCTACTGTAAAATCCTCTACCGTAAAGGCATAAAAATCCTTCACTTCTGGGTTCAGCCGCATCTTGGGCGCCGGGAAGGATTCCCGCTGGATCAATTCCCGGATGATGGGCACATGGCGGTCATAGATGTGCATATCGCTGATGACATGAACCAGCTCTCCCGCTTCCAACCCGCTTGCCTGCGCAAACATCATCAGCAGAGCGGCATACTGCACCACATTCCAGTTATTTGCCGCCAGCGTATCCTGGGAGCGCTGGTTCAGGATCGCATTGAGCTTCCTTCCAGTTACATTGAATGTCATGCTGTATGCGCATGGTTCCAGTCCCATTTCCATTAAATCCGCAAAATTATAAATATTGGTCATCATGCGGCGGGACGCAGGCGCGTGTTTCAACTGCCAAAGCACATTATCCACCTGATCCATCTGACCATGAGGAAATTGGTATTTCACTCCCAGCTGATACCCGTAGGCTTTTCCGATGGAACCGGTTTCATCTGCCCAAGAATCCCAGATTTTGCTGTTCAGGTCTTTGATATTATTGGATTTTTTCTGCCAAATCCACAAGATTTCATCAATCGCCGCTTTCCAGTTAATCGGGCGCAGGGTCAGCAGTGGAAATTCCTGACTCAAATCATAACGATTCACCACGCCAAAGGTCTTGATGGTATAAGCCGGCGTGCCGTCCTCCCAATGCGGCCGCACTTTCTCGTTTTCCGTAGAATATCCGTGCTCCAGGATCTGTCTGCAATTCTGTATAAAGATATCGTCTGCTCTGCTCACTGTTCTTCCTCCTAACCATCTATCCTGTTTTTCTTCTCCTCACCATCATACCAGAAAGACGGCGTTGCTGCAATTCATGTGTTTTCACAAAAAGCAGCCGCTCATAGGTGAAGAGAAACGGCACAATATACCAACAGCAGCGCCATCACGGCATTGACCGTCTTTTGATAGCGCTGGAAAAAATGACGGAATACTGAGCCAAACAACGCCCAACAAATACTGCATCCCAGCAATACCACCCACACAAACAACAGCGCGCCCACTACCGTCAACGGCTCCCGACTGTATGGAAAAACAAAGTTAAAGATACATGTTATACCAAACAGCAATCCTTTTGGATTCACAAATTGCAATAACACTGCTGTCGTAAACGCCAGCGGGTTCAGCCGCCTCCTTTTTTTCTTCTCCGTCTTTGGCTTATCTCGCCAGATTATCCATGCCAGATACAGGATATATCCCGTCCCAAGCCATGTCATCACCGTCAAAATCTCCGGCACATACTCCTGCAAAAACAGATTACACACAATCGCTCCCAACAAAATCAGTTCAAATCCCGTCGCTACGCCAAAACAAAACCGCAGCGTCTTGCGAAAGCCGTATTGCGACGCATTGCTCATGGTCATGATATTATTGGGTCCCGGAGTAATACAAGATACAAATACGTATACCATAAAAGCCGCTGCGTGATACATGTACATTCCTCCTTTTTCGGAAAAACAAAAAGATAGACAAAGCACCGCCTATTGCCAGCCTGTCCATCTTTTCCTCTTTGTTTTGATCGCGTCTGCCTTATTTTTCGTCTTCTTCCACCGGTCGATGTTTCACGGGCAGACCATTTTGCAGTTGATGCAGATCGTTTTCCTCGCTGTACATTTCATTGATCTTATACAGCAATGTCATCAAACTATCTGTCAGATGCACATTTTCCACCAGAACGTCGTCAGGAACCTGCAAATCCACATGGCTGAAATTCCACATCCCTTTGACGCCCCATTTTGCCAGATCATTTGCAACCTTCACTGCCTGGGAACGCGGCAGCGTCAGGATGGCAACATCCACATGGTTGTTTTTCACGTACTCCTCCATCCTGTCCACATCATAGACCTCCACACCGCGGATAGTCATGCCTACCAGCCGAGGATTGATGTCAAATACCGCTTTAATGACAAAGCCACGCTTTTCAAAGTTTGTATAATTGACCAAAGCCTGTCCAATATTGCCGCCGCCGACTACAATCATATTATACATTCTGTCCAGTCCCAGTATTTTCTTGATTTCATTGTAAAGATATTCTACATTATAGCCGTAACCCTGTTGTCCAAATCCACCAAAATTATTCAAATCCTGACGAATTTGAGAGGCTGTAATATTCATCTTTGCGCTGAGTTCTTTGGAAGAAATTCTGGTGATGTCGCTTTCCAGCAAATCGCCCAAATATCGATAATATCTGGGTAATCTGTTTATTACCGCCGGTGAAATCTTTTTTTCACTATCCATATTATCCAAATCCTCTCCTACTCCATTTGAATTCAGTATAGCACGCCTGTTATTTTATTGTCAACAATAACTCTTTCATTCCTTCCTTTTTTCTGGTATCATAAATGTGGACAACGCAAGGGGTACGGAGGAATTAGAAATGATACTTGCATTGAATAAAATCGAAAAATCATATGGTGCAGATACCATACTGGAACAGATTACCTTTCATATTGAAGAACGGGAAAAAACAGCCATTGTCGGCGTAAACGGCGCAGGAAAAACCACCTTGTTTCGTATTTTGACTGGAGAAATCTCCGCAGACGGCGGAGATATTTTTCTCAAAAAAGAGACTTCTTTGGGCTATATGGCACAAAACCAGCAAATGGAGAGCACACGCACCATCTATGAAGAAATGCTATCGGTTTTTGAAAATATTTTAACAGCTGAACAAAATCTTCGTGAAATGGAAAACGAAATGACGCAGCTCTCCGGCTCCTCCTTGTCAGACAAAATGGAGGAATATGCGGCTTTGCAGCATTTTTTTGAGCAAAATGACGGTTACAGCTACAAAAGCCGGCTACGAGGCGTATTAAAAGGCTTAGGCTTTGCAGAAACGGATTTTGACCGTCCATTGCAGCAGCTTTCCGGCGGTCAGAAAACCAGAATCTATTTGGGCAAATTGCTGCTGTCCAAGCCAGACCTGCTGCTGCTGGACGAACCAACCAACCATTTAGACATCGCTTCCATCGAATGGTTAGAGGACTTTTTGAAAACCTATGACGGTGCCATACTCATTATCTCGCATGACCGATATTTTCTGGATAAAATTGTTACGAAAGTGGTGGAAATTGAAAATCGGAAGTCCACTGTCTATCCCGGCAATTATACCGCCTATATGAATCAAAAGCGTATCCATCGAGAGATTGCGCAAAAAGCATACGAACAGCAACAGCGGGAACGCAAGCGACAGGAGGAAGTCATTCGCACCCTGCGTTCGTTCAATCGGGAAAAATCCATCAAGCGAGCAGAAAGCCGGGAAAAACAACTGGAAAAAATGGAGGTCATAGAACGTCCCGAACACTTGCCTGACCACATGCGCCTAACGCTGACCCCACGCGTTATCAGCGGCAGCGATGTGCTGCATGCAGAAGAATTGGCAAAGTCCTACGGCGGTCATTCCATTTTCCACCATGTGAATTTGGATATCAAACGCGGAGAAACTGCGGCAATCATCGGTCCCAACGGCGTTGGCAAATCGACGCTGTTCAAAATGCTGTTGGGCGAAGTAACTGCCGATCATGGAATGATCCGTTTTGGCACCAACGTGCATGTGGGTTACTATGATCAGGAACAGCAGAAACTGGATAGTAAGAAAACCATCTTTGATGAAATTTCTGATGCTTATCCAACACTGACAGCCGGTGAGATCCGCAATATGCTGGCGGCATTTGTCTTTACCGAGGATGATGTGTTCAAACAGGTATCCTCTCTGAGCGGCGGTGAAAAAGGACGCGTATCCCTTGCCAAAATCATGCTCTCCAAAGCGAATTTATTGATGTTAGACGAACCAACGAACCACCTGGATATGTTTTCAAAAGAGGTGCTGGAAAATGCCATCAACCGCTATGAAGGTACGGTGGTTTATATTTCCCACGACCGGTATTTCATCAACAAAACAGCCGGGATTATTCTGGAGCTTTCTCCCGAAGGCATCACCCGATATGAAGGCAATTATGATTATTATCTGGAGAAAAAAGCAGAACGCGCCAGAAAAGAAGCCTTGCTGGCAACCCAGCAACCTGTCGGCAAAAGCAGTGCGCCTGCGGCTCCCAAAACCGTCAGCGATACCAAAACCGACTGGCTGCGCCAGAAGGAACAGCAGGCGGCAGAACGGAAACTGGCGGCAAAAATCGCCAGAGTGGAAAAAGAAATTGAAGAAACCGAAGCCGCGATTGCCCAAGCAGACAAGGATATGGCTGCGGCAAGCGCCGATTATACCAAAGCACAGGAAATCTTCGAAGAAAAATCCAAACTGGAGGAAAAATTGGAAGCACTATATGAAACATGGGAATCCCTGCAATCAGAATAGACATCTTTCCAAGCCCTCTCGTTTCTCCGCTGGAGAAACGAGAGGGCTGTTTTGCGTCTTTGTTTCATCCGAAAACTGCCCTTTCCGTATGCCAAGCACATTGTTTGGCATCTTACTCATAGCAACGATAGCGAAATAGTAATCGAAGACCACAACACAATTTTCTTTGGATGATTTCCGATCCAAAACAATGTACGAAGAATGGCAGCCTATCTTTCCGCAGCATCAGATCGTCCTCCAATCGAGTTCCTTCCTACTGTTTCCAATCTCTCTCTGTTTTCCCTTGCGCTTTTTTCAAACAACATGACCCTGCTTTTGGGAGCATTGATCGGTTTTTGATCAATCAAAACCACTAGTAAACTAGTGGTTTGAACAACCCCTAGAAGGGGTATTGCGTGCCTATTCCCTAAAAGGGAATATCGAAGATTTGGCATCGCATTACAATTACAGGCAGCCACTAAAAGTGGCTGTCTATTTTGCCTTATTCCCCTCTGCTACCCGTAAACGGGTCTGTGTACTCTTTTAACGAGATTTGGTCTGCCATATAATCTTCTTCCAACTGATTTTTTATATATTCTTTTATCACCTTTTCATTTCGTCCTACTGTATCAACAAAATATCCTCTTGCCCAAAAATTTCTCCTTCCATATTTGTATTTTAAATTTGCATGTCTATCAAATATCATCAGTGCACTCTTGCTCTTGAGAAAACCTACA
>DXEB01000028.1 GCA_019115165.1 Candidatus Anaerotignum merdipullorum
GCCGCAAATTCCGGGTTTTCTGACAAAAAGCCGTACCCAGGGTGAATCGCCTCCGCATTGGAAGCCAAAGCAGCACTGATGATATTTTTCTGGTTCAAATAACTGTCCACCGCTGCATTAGCCCCAATGCAGATTCTTTCGTCAGCCAATGCAACAGGCAAGGAATTCTGATCCGCCTCGGAATACACCGCAACGGTTTCAATCCCCATCTCTTTGCATGCGCGAATGATGCGAACTGCCACTTCTCCTCTGTTTGCTATGAGAATTTTAGAAAACATATCCTCTTACTCCTTTATCAGCGCAAAAGAAAACTCTGCACTGACGCATAATTTCCCGTTGACAAATCCTTTCCCGCTAGCCCAATAAAACGGACCTTTGTGTTTCAATAGCGTGCACTCCGTCTCCAATACATCACCTGGATGCACACTATTTTTGAACCGTACTTTATCCAAACCAGTAAAATACGGTGTTGCGTTGCCTTCCGCCGTTTCAGACAACAGCACACAGGTGGACTGTCCTAATATTTCGCATAAAATGACACCCGGCACTACGGGATTGCCAGGAAAATGTCCCTGTAAAAACCATTCGTCGGGACGGATGGTTTTTTTCCCATATGCAACACCGTCCCGCAGTTCTGCTTCATCAATCAACAACATATTGTCTCGATGAGGCAATATTTTTTTCAATTCTTCTTGATTCATATGATTCCGCCTTCTTCTCATCAATCTTCACGGATACGGAACAACACTTGACCATATTCCACAAGCTGACCGTTTGCCACGCAGACCTCCTCAATGGTACCGCTGCATTCCGCCGCAATTTGATTAAACATCTTCATGGATTCTACAATACAAATGGGGTCTCCTGCCGCAATATGGTCTCCAACCGATACGAAAGGTGCTGCACCGCTTTGTGGTGCCAGATAAACTGTACCTACCAGCGGTGTTTTCTGCTCATAAAACTCTTCTTCCATTTTTGTCGGTACAGCAGACGCTGTTTGTATCAAATCGTGCTGCACTTCTGCCACAACTGGCATCGGTGCTTCTGCTGCCGGCGCTGCTGTTCCAGCCGCCGCCTCTAGTACCAAGCGATTTTCGCCTTCTGTTAAATCCAATTTGGTCAATCCATTTTGCTTTAATATTTTTGCTAATTCCGCAATTTTTGTTGTTTCCATCTCTCACATCATCCTCTGCATTTTTTTAATGCGATGCACGCATTATGACCGCCAAATCCTAACGAGGTAGATAAAACTGCTTCCAATTCCGCTTCCTGTGCCGTATTGGGTGTATAATGCAAATCGCATAATTCATCCTGTTCCAACAGATTGATTGTCGGCGGAACCAGTTGATGTTCCAGCGCCAGTATCGCCGCAATGGCTTCCGCTGCTCCTGCCGCTCCCAGCATATGCCCTGTCATGGATTTCGTGGAGCTAATATGCACTTGCTGTGCTTTCTCATCACCCAAAGCATGGTGAATTGCCAGTGTTTCCGTTTTATCATTGAGTGCAGTGCCCGTTCCATGGGCATTGATATAGATTTTTTCTACCGGAATGTCAGAAATATCTTTCATTGCATCTTGAATTGCCTTTGCACTCGCTACTGCTTTTTCATCCGGAGCTGTCACATGATGCGCGTCACAAGTTGAACCATATCCACATACTTCTGCATATATTTTCGCACCTCTGGCTTTTGCGTGCTCATACTCTTCCAAAACCAGTGCGCCTGCCCCTTCTCCCATCACAAAACCACCTCTGCGTTTGTCAAAAGGCAGAGACGCTGTGTTGGGATCTTCCGAAGGACTTAGTGCCATACACGCACCAAAGCCTGCCACTGCCAGTGGCGTGATCGCCGCTTCACTTCCGCCGCAGATTGCTGCTGTAGTATATCCATGGCGAATCGCACGGAATGCTTCCCCAATACAGGTCGTACCGGTTGCACATGCTGTTGTCATAGAAACACACGGTCCCTGCGCCTGAAAACGAATTGCAATATTTCCTGCTGCAATATTGCTGATCATTTTAGGAATAAACAAAGGAGATACCCGTCTAGGACCTTTTTCTTCCAGCGTTTTATAAGACTCGCCAAACGTCTCAAAACCACCGATACCGCTGCCGAAGTATACGCCCAGTTCTTCTTTTTCAATATTACCTTCCAGACCGCTGTCTGTCATCGCTTCCACTGCCGCCGCCATAGCATACTGAGTAAAACGGTCCAATTTTTTCGCCGATAATTTGTCCATACAGCACAACGGATCAAAATCTTTTACTTCCGCTGCCAGTTTGTATTTCGACTCAGATACGTCGAAACGGGTAATCATGCCGATGCCGTTTTTTCCATTTTTCAGCCCTTCCCAAAATGCGGGAACCGTGTTGCCGATGGGCGTTACGGCACCCATACCTGTTACAACTACTCTCTTCATAAACGTACCTCCTACATGGCAAGACCGCCGTCTATCCGAATGACTTCGCCTGTAATATAATCAGACTGGTCACTGGCAAGGAACAGGGCAAGCTTTGCCACATCCTCCGGCGTGCCAAATCTTTTCATTGGGATATGATCTTTCAATGCATTGTTTTCCGATAAATTTTCCGTCATATCCGTTGCCACAAAACCGGGCGCAATGGCATTACAGCATACATTGCGACTTGCCAATTCTTTCGCAACGGACTTCGTTAAACCAATCAGCCCTGCCTTTGAAGCTGCATAGTTGGTCTGACCGGGATTCCCCATCAATCCAGAAACGGAACTAATATTGATGATTTTTCCGCTTTTCTGTTTCATAAAGACGGGATACAGCTGTTTTATCATATAAAAAGCACCTTTCAGATTGGTATCCACCACACTGTCAAAGTCAGGGATTTTCATCATCGGTACCAATTTGTCCTTCGTAATTCCTGCGTTGTTCACCAAAATATCTGCACCGCCAAAATCTGCTATGATTTGCTTGCACACATCTGCCACCTGCGCAGCATCTGCCACGTTGCATTGGTATGCCTCCGCTTTCACACCTATTCCCAACAAAGCTGCTTTGGTTTCTTCGGCTCTCTGTGTATTGCCAGCATACAGCAACGCAATATTGGCACCGTTTTCGGCAAATTTTTTACAAATTGCAGCGCCGATCCCACGAGAACCGCCTGTTATTACGGCTGTTTTTCCTTTTAACATCTTTCAGCGTACCTCCTCTGCCACACGACGTGCTTCTTCCATGTTGGATACTGCATACACTTTACTGTCTGGAAGAATACGGCTAATCAATTTTTTCAGCGTTGTACCAACTCCTACTTCAATGAAGATATCAAAGCCATCTGCCGCCATGTTTTCAATACTTTCCTGCCAACGCAGGGAATGGTTAATCTGTTTTTCCATCAAATCCAGTACATCTTCTGTATATGGTTTGGTGGTATAATTGGAATATACGGTCAGCTGAGGCAGTTTGATTTTCACTTCTTTTGCTGCCGCCGCAAATTCCTTCGACGCCTCATCCATAAACGGAGAATGGAATCCTCCGCCCACGGCAACCGGCATACATCTGCCGCCTGCTTCTTTGATGTCTTTTCCAAAAACATCCAATTCTTCTTTCTTTCCCGCAACAACCAACTGACCGGGAGCATTATAATTAACCGGGAATACATGTGGATATTTTTCACTCAGCGCTTCCACTACGCTGTTTTCTAATTTCATTACCGCAACCATGGATGCCGGATTGGCTTTAGCTGCTTTTCCCATTGCCATACCTCTGGCACAAGCAAGACGGAATCCATCCAGCGGACTATATGCACCGGCAAACGCCAGTGCCGGAATTTCTCCCAGAGAAAAACCTGCCACTGCTTCCGGTGTGACACCGACTTCCTGCAGTGCCATTGCTGCCGCAATATCTGCCAGATATAAACACGGCTGCGTATTTTCTGTGATTTTCAGTTCTTCATCCGTTCCTTCAAAGCATTGCTGCAAAGTGCCGGGGCGGAGTTCCTCCGCCCTTGCAAACAGTTCTTTTACGCTTTCACTTGTCTCATAAAACTCTCTGCCCATACCGGCTTTTTGCGCACCTTGCCCTGAAAAGACAAAGGCTATTTTACCCATTTGGCAGCTCCTTTCAGCAGCGCTTCTGCTTCTACTGCAATTTCTTTAATGATTTCTGCTGCAGGCTGTGCTTTCTTCACCATACCGGAAATCTGTCCGGCAAGGAAACAGCCTTCTTTGGTATCTCCTTCTACCGCCGCTTTACGTAATGCACCGACGCCCAGTTCAGCAACATCTTCTGCCGTCGTCTCTGGTGCGTATTCCACTTTCAGGAAGGAGCGGCTAAAGGGATTTTTCAGGCAGCGGCAGGTATTTCCACCAAAACGTCTGCCTGTTGTAACAGTTGAAATATCCGTCGCTTTCAAAATCATGTCTTTGTAATTCTGATGCACACCGCATTCTTCTGCCAGCAGAAAACGAGTTCCCATTTGTACGCCTACGGCACCCAGCATAAACGCTGCCGCCATTCCACGGCCGTCGCCGATTCCGCCAGCCGCCAAAACGGGAATACTCACCGCATCACATACCTGCGGCACCAGCGGCATCGTACTCATTTCGCCGATATGCCCGCCGGATTCTCCGCCCTCCGCAATTACCGCAGAGGCACCTGCTTTTTCCATCATCTTCGCAGCCGCAACCGACGCAACCACAGGAATGACTGTAATATTCGCTTCTTTCCACATTCCCATGTATTTTTTTGGCATACCTGCACCGGTGGTGACCACCGCTACTTTCTCTTCTGCTACAATCTGTGCCACTTCATCCACATGAGGGCTCATCAGCATGATATTCACACCAAACGGTTTCTCTGTCAGTTTTCTGGCAATACGAATCTGTTCCCGCAGATAATCGCCACCGGCATTCATCGCAGAAATAATGCCCAGACCACCGCCATTGGAAACAGCAGCCGCCAGCTTGCCATCCGCAATCCAAGCCATGCCCCCTTGAAAAATAGGGTATTCAATGCCTATCATTGAGCAAATCGGTGAAACAATCATTTCTTTCCCTCCAATTTAGTTCTGCTTGCTTTCGATCATTGCTACCAGATCCGCAACAGTTTCTACTTTATTTTCGCCCATTTCAATTTCTGTGCCCAGTTCTTCTTCCAGACTCATCAACAGTTCCATAACATCCAGAGAGTCAATCCCCAAGTCAGCAAATTTTGTTTCCATTGTAATTTCAGATACTTCACATTCCAGTTTTTCTGCCAATAATGCTGCGATTTTTTCAAATACCATAATTCATTCTCCTTTTCTTGTCATACCTTAAATATTTTTTCCTGAGGTCTCCTGATGTCCCTCTGATCCGATAAACGGATTTTGTATATGAAGCCTGACGGCTCATTACCATCTTACAATGCAAGCGGCGCTTGCCAGCCCGCCCCCAAAAGCAGGCAGCAACAGCAGATCGCCTTTTTGCAGCATTCCATTTCGATTCATCTCATCCAAAGCAATCGGAATGCTTGCGGATGAAGTGTTGCCATAACGGTCAATATTCACATAAAACTTTTCTTTCGGAACTTTCAGCATCACACTGGCAAAGTCAATAATCCTCTGATTTGCCTGATGCGGTACAATATACTTGATGTCATCCATGGTCAAACCATTTTCTTTCAATAAGTGCTTAGAGTCCTTGCAAATAGCGTTCACGGCAAACTTAAAGGTCTCCTGTCCTTTCATATGGATGTACGGTTTTTTCTGCTCCAATTCAAAAAATGGAGATTTTCCAATGTGATTGGGAATATCAATGACCGTATCGCCGCCCTTTACATGAAAGACAGAATCCAAATAGTCATTTCCTTTCCCCAGAACCACCGCTCCTGCACCATCTCCAAAAATCACGCAGGTACTTCTGTCTTCCCAGTCTACAATTCGACTCAAACGCTCAGAACCAATAATCAAAGCCTTCGTTGCTTTTCCTCTTGCAAAAAATCCCGCTGCAGTTTCCAGCAAAAATACAAAAGCAGAACACGCCGCATTGATGTCCATTGTCATACAAGACAATCCCAACTGATTTTGTACCATACAAGATACTGAAGGAGATGCCGACTCTCCACTGACGCTGGCTACCAGAATTAAGTCAATTTCTTCTTTTGTGACGCCGCTATTTTCCAATGCCGCAAGCGCCGCTTTTGTCCCCATATCTGCCGCGGTTTCATTTGTGCTGATATGGCGCTCTTTGACACCAACGCGCTGCATAATCCATTCATCATTTGTATCTACCAATTTCGAAATATCTTCATTAGTCACCACTCTGGGCGGAACATACATTCCTGTTCCCAATATCGAAAAACTCATGCTTTCTTTCCTCCCGCGATATGCATTCTTTTGTGCTTACGATATTTAGTCCCCGTTTTTGTCAAAAAGGTTACAAAAATATGAAAAAAATTTTTTAACCAAAACAAACGCGGGTTCTGTTCGATCCGCACAGCTCCTTCTTACAGTTTGTTCTTCAACCGCAGCAATAACATGGTAAAGCAACAAACAGATGCACAGACATAAGAAAGCATGCCAATTCCCAACATCATCCTTCTGCGCCGCATCCGATTTGCCAACAGGCTGAAATTTTGTTCCATTCTCTGTTCTGACGGAATCTGCGATAAGCCGGAAATCTTCTGTAGAAATTTACGATACTGTTTATACTGTTGCCGGCATGTCGGACATTCTGTCAGATGCTGTGACACAAATTGTTTTGTTGCTTCACTGGCAAGCCCGTCATGGTATAAAGAAATCAG
This sequence comes from Candidatus Anaerotignum merdipullorum, assembly GCA_019115165.1. GTDB lineage: Bacteria > Bacillota > Clostridia > Lachnospirales > Anaerotignaceae > Anaerotignum > Anaerotignum merdipullorum. The sequence continues at coordinate 6,754 of DXEB01000028.1, forward strand.
ATCCATTACAATATCACAATTCCAACTCATTCTGCAACACCTCCATCATTTTTTTCTTTGCGCGGAAAAAAATCACCTTCGCAGAATTCTCGCTGATTTTCAATACCAGTGCAATCTGCGAAAATGGCAGTTCCGCATAGATACGCAACAACACCACATCTCGGTATTTTTTCGGAATATCTTCCATTACCGCGCGCACAACCTTTTCTACATGTTTTTTATGTATATATTCTGCGGGATCTCCACTTTGCAAGCAATAGCTGTTTTCTACCAAATCCAAATTGGCAGAATCCATATGCAGGCGATTGCGCTTCAGGTACTTAAAATAAACATGCTTTCCAATAGACGCAAGCCAAGTAAACACCTCACACTCGCCTCGGAACCGGTGGAAAGATGTATATGCCTGCAAAAACGTTTCTTGCGTCAAATCTTCCACCAGCGAGCGGTCTGCGCAAAGACGATACAAAAAAGCATATACTCTGTCGTAATACGTGCCATACAGTGTCTCAAACGTATTCAACCGCTCACCTCCATTGCTTGTTTCGCGTTATAGTATACCATATCAAAACAGGAAAATCCACCCACTTTCTATGCATTCTTTTGCAAACTGCCACGAAAAAAATCGTTTTTTTTCTTTTTATACTTCTGAAAAAATTTTCCCAATTCCTTCTTGACAAAATCAAAATAATATGGCAGAATACTATTGTTGTGTATCGGCGTGTGGCTCAGCTTGGTAGAGCGCTACGTTCGGGACGTAGAAGTCGCAGGTTCAAATCCTGTCACGCCGATTTCAAAAGGTCTGCAAAAAGCAGACCTTTTTCTGTTTTCTCTTCCCATTGTATCACCCTGCCGTTTTATGATACTGCCCGATTCTTTACAAAACCGGCTTTCTCTGTTTTCCAACACAAATCCATTCCTTCCGACATAGATAATCCCTGTCAATCATAAAAGGTGCCGAACGCATCGACACCCCTCTTTCCTCCTGCATCATCCTCTGCTGCAAACAAAAGCTTATTCTTTTTCCACAGCTTCATAAATCTCCTCTGGGGACTTTTGGTAATACTTCGTAAAATCTTCTGCCACTGCTTCTGCCGTTCTGGAAGCATAATACATGCGGCAGGCTTCTTCTGCATCCATATGATGCTTCTTGGCAATCCGCGCTATTACATCCAACAGCAACGCCGTTCTTTCCGCATAATGCGCATAAGCATTTTCCTCCGCATCGCTTTCCATTGCCATTAGTCCATCCAGCATACCAATATAAAATTCCAGATCCATATCCGGGAACAGCGCCCTGCTTTCCAGCAGCGTCTTCACCATCCCGTTTTTATCAAAAGACAAAAACACTTTATTCCCAGGAATATTTTTCAAATGGCTGTAATATTCCGTACAAGAAATCAGCATTGTCAATTCATCCATATTTTTTCTCTCCCTTCTTTTTCTGTATCATACCTGTTTTTTGAGCAAATTTCAACCTTGTTTTTATTTCCCCTTGACAATGCTGCAAAAAACGGTATGGTAATATCAAAAAGAAAAAAAGGAGCGATCCCATTATGATTTCGGTTTCCATTGATCCTAATATCCGGGCTTGCTGCCCCAATGCTGTTTTGGGGCTACTGCAATGCCATGTGTCTGTCCATCCTGCCGATGATACATTATTGGCGCTGTTGAACGAAAAAATTGCCGCCTTGGCAGAAACAGAACTTTCTCAGGCAAACAAACGGGAGTTTATCCAGTCCACTCGGCGGGCTTACAAAGCTCTCGGCAAAGACCCCAACCGTTATCGCAGTTCCGCAGAAGCAATGTGTCGGCGCATCGCAAAAGAACGTGGATTGTACTACATCAATAATGTTGTGGATATTAACAATTATCTGTCCATCTCTTGTGGGTATTCCATGGGCACCTATGATTTAGAACAAATCCACGGCAATCTTGTTTGGAAGCGGGCGCCGGAAGACTGTGTGTATCAAGGCATTGGCAAGGATCTGATCCACATCGGCTGCCTGCCTGTGCTCTTTGATGCAGACGGTCCCTTCGGCAACCCCACCAGTGACAGTACCCGTACCATGGTTACCGAAAGCACCAAAGAAATTCTTATGGTATTCTATACTTTCCAAAACGGTCAAGAGCTGGATCAATTGCTGGAATTGGCAGCAAATCTGCTAACTGCCCACGCCCAAGCCACAAATATTGAAACTCAGATCTTGGCATAACACCCTCTTATCTACTAATAGCAAAAGCCGGAACATCCATTCTGTATGTTCCGGCTTCTTTTCGTTTTGTTTTTACCAGCGCTTCGTCTGCGTGTTTTGATTACTCTTCTTCCGCATTCGCTTTCGCGGCTTTGATGATTTCTTCATTCAAGCAGATTGCCAGTTCATCCAACTGCTTCTGATCTACCACATCCGGTGCATTTGTCATCGGGCAAGAGGCATCTTTGACCTTCGGGAACGCAATCACATCGCGAATGCTGGGTGCATCGCTCATCAACATAATGATACGGTCTAAACCGAATGCCAGCCCACCATGCGGCGGAACACCGTATTTGAATGCATCCAACAAAAATCCAAAGCGCTCCTGAGCATCCTCCTGTGTAAAGCCCAATAATGCAAACATCTTCTGCTGAATATCTCTTCGATGGATACGAATCGAGCCGCCGCCCAATTCATATCCATTCAATACCATATCATATGCTTTTGCTCGCACTGCGCCAGGATTGCTCTCCAGCAACTCCAAATCTTCATCCATCGGCGCTGTAAATGGATGGTGTACCGCTACATATCTGTTTTCTTCCTCATCCCATTCCAGCATAGGGAATTCGGTCACCCACAGGAAACGGAAATCATCTGCTTTGGTCAATCCCAGCATCTTGGACAGTTCCAGACGCAATGCGCCAAGGGAATCAAACACCACTTTATCCTGATCCGCACAAATCAAAATCAAATCGCCAGGCTGACCTTCCATCTTATCTACGATTCTCTGCAATTTTTCTGGCGTAAAGAATTTCGCAATCTGAGATTTCAAGCTGCCATCTTCCTGGATTGCAATCCATGCCAGCCCTTTCGCCCGATAGGTTTTCACAAATTCCACCAAAGCGTCAATTTTCTTTCTGGGGAAAGAACCGCAGCCTTTGGCGTTAATGGCGCGCACACTGCCGCCGGTTTCCAAAGCAGAACGGAATACAACAAACTCCGTATCCGCTACCACATCAGACAGATTGACCAACTCCATACCAAAGCGCACATCCGGTTTATCGGAGCCAAAGCGTTCCATTGCTTCCCGGTAAGTCATGCGTTGCAGCGGGATCTGTATGTCCACACCCAGAATGTCTTTGAATACCTTCTGCATCAGTCTTTCATTGACATCCAAAATGTCGTCCACATCAACAAAGGACAGTTCCATATCGACCTGGGTAAATTCCGGTTGTCTGTCCGCCCGCAGGTCTTCATCCCGGAAACATTTTGCAATTTGGTAATAACGATCCATGCCTGCTACCATCAGCAACTGCTTGTACAACTGCGGAGACTGCGGCAAGCCATAAAAACTTCCCGGATGTACCCGGCTGGGCACCAGATAATCTCTCGCGCCTTCCGGTGTGGATTTTCCAAGAACAGGCGTTTCAATTTCCAAAAATCCCTCGCTGTTCAAAAACGCCCGCAGCGCTTGTACCACTTGATGGCGCAGCATCATATTTTTTAGCTGGCAGGGTCTTCTCAAATCCAAATATCTGTATTTCAGCCGCAGATCATCTTTTACCGTGATATTATCTTCGATCTGAAATGGTGTGGTTTCTGATTCTGATAAAATACGCAATTCGGAAGCAATGATTTCAATTTTACCCGTTTCCATATTCGGGTTGATATTCCCCTCCGTTCTTGCCGCTACTGTTCCACGTACTGCCAGGGTATACTCACTGCGCACGGTTTCTGCCTTTTCAAAGATTTCTTTTGGTGCCGTATTGCCGTCAATGGCAATCTGAACTAAACCAGTTCTGTCCCGCAGTGCAATAAAAATCAATTTTCCCAGATCCCGGCGCCGCTGCACCCAGCCCATCACGGTCACTTCCTGACCAATCAAATGTTCGTTGACATGGCAACACATATGGCTTCTTTTCAAGCCGTTGATCGATTCTCCCATCTTGTTAAATCTCCTTACAGATAAAAATTTTCTTTTCTTATCATACCATTTTTGCAGAAAAAGTAAAGTTTAACCTGCAAAAAAGCTTCGCTTTCTGTCAAAACAAATCAGAACTCCTGTTTTGCGCAGCTTTTACCGCCTCATACAACAGATCCACACAGCCGTCTATACCATACACAGAACTGTCAATGGCAACGTGATACCGAGCTGCGCTTCCCCATATTCCGCCAGTATATCTTTTGTAATGTCTTGCTCTCTCTTCGCTGACTGTCCGCACCTGCTGTTCCGCCTGCTCTGCCGTCAAACCATATTGCTGCATCGCATGTATCCTCCGAAAATTCTCTGGTGCATGAATAAACAGCCGTATGGTGTTCGGACGATCCTGCAATATTGCATCAGCACATCTGCCTACAATGACACAATTCCCTTGTGCTGCAATCTCGGAAATCACCTTCCATTCCGCCAAAAATAGTTTATCTTCCGGCGGCATATCCTCTTTGGAATAGACATAAAACTGAGACAATAACTCCCGACGTAGGGGATTTCTCAGCGACTGTTCATTTTTTTCCACGAAATCCACCGAAAACCCGGTTTCTTTTGCAGCCATCTCGATCAGTTCCTTATCATAAAATCGTATCCCAAGCCGTCTTGCCAGACGCTCTCCAATCTCATGTCCGCCGCTGCCATATTCCCGCGCAATGGTTACTACAAGACCAGCCTGATCCACTGGTATCGGCTGCTGACTTTGTATTTCATCCGAAAACAGCAACGATGGTACAAAAGACAGTTTTCGTTGAAAAAATCCCGCAAACGTCCCTACCAAAAGCGCTGAAAGAACAGTTCCTTCTCGCACTCCTTCTAAACGATGGAACAAAATCAGAGAAATTGCAACTGCACTCACGCACATAGTCGCATCAAAACAAACCTTTGTCTTTCCAAAATCTCGATGAAAGGCAATGCATACTGCTTTGACAAATCCCTCTCCAGGCAGCATCACCACATTTGCCAGGACTTCCAAATAAACACCAAATCCCAGCACCACACATCCAATCAGCAACGATATGATTTGCCCAGGATATGTTTGTGGATCCAGAAAAAACAGCATCTGCATCGTCATATCAATAAAGTATCCAAATAACACCGATACCGGAATTTGCAGCAGCTGTATCTTTTCAAATTTTTCACGCAGCAGCAGTATCTGCAGCAAAATGAGCAACACACTGAACGCTATGGTAAACTGTCCTAATGTATACGGAAAATAAAGACTTAATGTATAGGGAACACTGGATATGGGTGATGTTCCTAAATTTGCTTTGGTAATCAAACTGATACTAAACGCATTCACAAACAGTCCAATCAAGAATACCAAATACCGTTTCCCTTTTTCCACACTTTTTCATCCTTTCGTCATATTACAGTAAATTCGTCTGAGATATTCTATCAAACGCTCCGTTTCCTCTTCTGTAAATCCTTCCAATGCTTTTGTTTCCGCGCCATATAAAATCGGCTGCACAATTTCCTGCACTACTTTTTTTCCATGCTCCGTCAAAAAAACATACTGAGACTTTCTGTTTCCTTCCCGGATGCGGCGCTCTGTTAATCCGGCTTCTTCCATTCTGCGCAGGATACCGGTCACGGTTGCCGCCTCCAGGTGGAACACCGTTCCTAATGTTTTTTGTTCACAGCCATCATGCTCGGCTAAATAATCCAATATTTTGCTTTGTCCAGGCAGCAGCCCTCTTTGCGCGGTCTCCGCCATAATATATTTTTGCATCACCGTCTGTGCCAATAATAGGCATCGATGGAATGTATGCAGGTGCATTTGCTTCTCCCTCCTTCATTTTTTTAGCTTGCTAAATATATTATGCATTTTTCTCTCTCTTGCCAAGTATTCCATTCCAATCTTACCATCCTTTCCTAAGTTAGCATCCCAATCATTTCCTGTAGTCTAATTTGTAATTGCTGGTGTCCATGTCTCCGATTGATGGTTGTTTCTTTGGAAAATGTATTGTATAATATCACTATATTCATTCATCTTATCTATGTTTTTTGTATGGTTTTATCTTAGGGGGTATTTATTATGGAACGGAATCTTATTATCACCATTAGCCGGCAATATGGCAGCGGCGGCAGAATTATCGGAAAAAAACTGGCAGAACAACTGGAAATTCCTTTTTACGATAATGAGCTAATCAATCTTGCCGCAGAAAAAACGGGGCTTTCCAAAGAGTGCTTCAAAGATGCAGAATCCGTTTCTACCAGCAATCTGTTGCTTTCTTTATCTACATTGACGCCGACAGTAGACACCTATGGTCTTCCACTGAATGAGAAGATTTTTTTGGTACAGTCACAAGTTATCAAAGAAGTAGCCGATCAAGGAAGCTGTGTTATTGTCGGACGTTCCGCAGACTATGTTTTATCGGAAAATCCCAATTGCATCAATGTATTCATTTACGCCGATTTGGAAGATCGGGTAAAACGAGCTGTAGAGTTATATGGTCTAGATGCAAAAAATGCAAAGAATGCCGTTATCAAAACTGATAAAAAACGCGCTGGTTATTATAATTATTTTACTGGTAGAAAATGGGGAAGGTTAGAAAATTATGACCTTGCAATCAACACCTCTAAAATAACCTTAGATGATGTGGTCGAAATCTTGAAACTGTATGTAGAAAAACGCTGAAGCACAGCATTTCTGCAAAACAACCACATTGTTTGTACTGGCGGCATCTGTTTCGTTCTGCATATACAACAGATGCCGCTGTTTACAGATGCTCCATTTTCTCTGTCTGCCGCATCCATCTTTTGGATCCCACGATACATATCCACACATCCCATTGATTTTTCAACCATTGGAAAACTTCTGTTCTGCCATTGCTTTCAAATTTTTTGTTCTGCCTGTGTGAATATGCTATCGCACTTCTACCATACTATCTCCTTTTGGTCATCTTATTGTTCGGAATCTTAGATCACCCCCAAGACTATTTGGCATCTCTATCCATGCTCTTATTTTCTAAACATCACACGATAATCCACTGCAAATGATGTCAATGATCACAAAAAAAGTACAAAACCTTTGGGGTTCCCCAAAAGATTTTGCACTTTTTTCTTTGACCGCGTAACTGCCATGCAGAAGTTAACCGTTTCGGTATCACTTTCTAAAGCGGAACGGGACTACACTGGCTTCCTTTCTGGGAAGCATTGGAAAATATCTCCTGTTTCCGAATCTAGTTGTTCTGCCTAGATAAAGTTATTTAGATAACTGTGCCAATCGTTCTTCTACTTGCGCTAAAATCGCTCTATATTTTTCTTCTTTTGCTTTTTCTTCTTCAATGACTTTTTGTGGTGCTTTCGATACAAATCCTTCATTTGCAAGCTTCTTTTCTACCCGCTCAATCTCTTGCAGCATTTTTTCTTTTTCTTTCTGCAAACGCTCCAATTCTTTTGCAATATCCACCAATTCTGCCAACGGCATATATATGGTGGCATCGGTAACCACAACAGACACCGCATCTTCGCCAATTCCATGTTTGTCCGCCTGTACCGTTACTTCACTTGCATGCGCCAAAGTTTTGAAGAATACTTTGCTATTCTCGAAAATATGACGAACATCTTCCTTTTCAGAAACCACAAACACCTGTACCTTCTTGGACGGTGCTACGTTCATTTCTGCACGGATATTTCGGATGTTGCGGACTGCTTCTTTGATTGCATCAATTTCCATTTCGTTTTCGATATAGTTCCATTCTTCTTTATATACCGGCCAATCAGAAATCATAATGCTTTCTTCTTCTTCCTGGATATGCTGGAACAATTCTTCTGTGATAAAAGGCATAAACGGATGCAGCATTTTCAATGCGTGAATCAGCACGGTTTTCAATGTCCACAGCGCCGCTTCTCTGGTATTGTCCTCAGCATTGTACAGACGCGGTTTTACCATTTCGATATACCAGTCACAGTATTCGTCCCACAGGAAATCATATACTTTCTGAGCAGCCAATCCCAACTCATAGTGTTCCAAATTATCAGAAACCTCTTTTGCCAATGTGTTTACTTTGGAGAGAATCCATTTATCTGCAGATGTCAGCATCAACAGCTTCGTTTCTGTTCTTTCCTCCATATTCATCATCACAAACCGACTGGCGTTCCAAATCTTATTACAGAAATTACGGCAGTTCTCCAGTCTTTCCCAATAGAAGCGCATATCGTTTCCGGGTGCATTTCCAGTAATCAGCATCAAACGCAAGGGATCTGCACCGTAGTTGGAAATCACTTCTAATGGATCAATCCCATTTCCTAAGGACTTGGAAAATTTTCTTCCCTGATCGTCACGAATCAAGCCATGAATCAATACATCGTGGAACGGTTCCTCATTCATGCATTCCATGCCGGAAAATACCATACGAACAACCCAGAAGAAAATGATGTCATATCCAGTAATTAACGTATCTGTCGGATAAAAATGTTTCAAATCTTCTGTTTCATGAGGCCAGCCCAAGGTAGAGAATGGCCACAGTGCCGAGCTAAACCAGGTATCCAGCGTATCCTCATCCTGATGCAGATGTGTGCTACCGCAGGCTTCACAAGTTTCAGGCGCATATTTTCTTACGGTAATATGACCACAGTCCTCGCAGTAATACGCAGGGATTCTATGTCCCCACCACAATTGACGGGAAATACACCAATCTCGAATCGTTTCCAGCCAATGCATATAAGTTTTGCCGAAACGTTCTGGGAAAAAGCGTACTTTCTGCTGTTCATATACTTCTATGGCCGGCTTTGCCAGTTCATCCATCCGCACAAACCACTGCAGTTTGATCATCGGTTCGATCGGCACATTACATCTTTCGTGGCAGCCTACCGCATGCTGGATTTCTTCGATCTTAATCAAATATCCTTCTTCTTTCAGCTTCGCAACTACGGCTTTTCTGGCTTCCATTCTATCCATGCCTGCATATTCACCAGCATTTTCATTCATTGTACCGTCATCATTCATCACAGAAATACGAGGCAAATTATGACGAACCCCTACTTCAAAGTCATTGGGGTCATGCGCCGGTGTGATCTTTACCACGCCGGTACCAAATTCTCTGTCAACATATTCATCGCCTACAATCGGAATTTCCCGATTCATCAAAGGCAAAATACAGGTTTTTCCGATCAGATGCTGATATCTTTCGTCTTCTGGATGCACCGCTACCGCTACATCGCCCATCATGGTTTCTGGTCGTGTCGTTGCCAGACACAGTTTTTCTTCAGAACCTACAATCGGATAGGCAATGTGATAAAAATGACCAGCTGTTTCCACATGGTTTACTTCCGCATCAGATATGCTGGTCTGACACTGAGGGCACCAATTAACAATCTTCTCACCGCGGTAAATATATCCTTTCTCATACAAACGACAGAAAACTTCCAATACCGCTTCGGAGCATCCTTCATCCATAGTAAAACGCACCCTGTCCCAGTCACAGGAACATCCTAACTTCTTCAGCTGATTGAGGATAATGCCGCCGTATTCTTCTTTCCATGCCCATGCACGTTCCAAAAAGCCTTCTCGACCTACATCTTCTTTCGTCAGCCCCTCCGACGCCATTTTCTGAACCACTTTTAACTCTGTGGAAATACTTGCATGGTCAATACCGGGTACCCAGAGAGCATTATATCCCGCCATTCTCTTCCAGCGAATCAAAATATCCTGCATGGTATTGTCCAGCGCGTGTCCCATATGCAGCTGACCCGTAATATTGGGGGGTGGCATAACGATACAATACGGTTTTTTGCTCTTATCAATTTCTGTGTGGAAATATTTCTTTTCCATCCACATGGCATAGAGTCTGTCCTCTACTGCCGCAGGGTCAAAATTTTTTGCCAACTCTCTCACAGTTTCTCCTCCTTTTTCCGTAAAAAAAGAGCTTTCCTCCCAAAGGACGAAAGCTCGCGGTACCACCTTACTTCCCGCCGACACAAACGACGGACACTCTCGACTGTTAACGAAGTCACCCGTTTTCGCTTACTTTTTTGTTCAGCAAAACAACTCCGAAGCTACCTTCCGCGCCCCTGCTCCCGGAAAACCTTTCAGCCTATGGGTTTTTCTCTCTGCTTGGACGGACAGCGCGTACTCCTCCTCTTCTCCGTCTTTTTGTATCTCTGTTTATACCATAGAATTTTATTCAATACAACCAAATTTGTCAATAGTTTTTTGTAAAATATTTTTATCCTTCTTTGGGATACCTGGAAATATTCAGCAGCATCCCCATCATACCCATAGTAAATACCAAAGAAGTACCTCCGTAACTAATAAACGGCAGTGGCTGCCCAGTATTGGGAATCGCATTAGTCACAACACCGATGTTAATCAGCGACTGGAATGCAATGACTGCCGTAATTCCCGCTGCCACTAACATCGCATAATGATCTCTGGCATTCAATGCAATCCGAATCCCGCGCCATACCAGAACCGCAAATAATCCAATCACCAGCGCCGCCCCCAGCAATCCTAATTCTTCACAAATAATGGCAAAGATAAAGTCATTCTGCGCTTCTGGCATAAATGTTTTTTGTCGGCTCTGTCCCAATCCAACGCCAAACAAACCGCCGGATGCTACCGCATATAACGACTGTATGGTCTGGAAACCGGTATCTGTTGGATCCGACCATGGATCCAGCCAAGTGGTAATACGTGTCAGTCGATACCGAAACTGCGGCAGCAGCACCGCAATAGCGCCTAACGGCACCAATGCACAGCCTCCTGCAACAAAATACCATATGCGTGGACTGGCAATAAACAAGATTGTCAGCCCTACCATCAACACCAGCAACGCTGTAGAAAAATTGGATATGGCAATCAGTACCACCGGAACGCCTAAAATACACAATGCGCGAAAAAACCCTTTGATATTGCCCAATTCCTTTTGATGGTTGGTCACATATAGAGATAAGTATAAAATGACAGCAATTTTTGTAAATTCCGAAGGCTGAAAGCTTAGCGGTCCAATATACAGCCATCTGGTCTGCCCAAAATTGTTGGTACCAAAAATCGGCAACATCAAGAGCAGTACATTTGACAGCATATATGCCAAAAACGCAAACCGTTTCCAGAACTGATACGGAATATTCATACAGACAATCATACCTGTCGTCCCTAATACTGCCCACAGTGCCTGACGCTTCAAAAAGTAGAACATGTCATTGTTGAACTTCTCCTGTGACATGGTGTCGTAGTAGCTTGCGCTGAAAATCATTACAATGCCGAACAGCACCAGCATCAACACAATGAAAAACAGCCCGAAATCATAGGTATCCGCTTTGACACGCTTTTTTTTCGGTTTTCTTATCGCCGCCCCCTGTTTGGTCTGTTTCATCTCTCCACCTCGTTTTCGTTTATTTCTGCAAAAAGGCGTTTACCTGCGCTTTGAACAAATCCCCGCGCTGTTCATAATTATCAAACATTCCCCAGCTTGCACAAGCAGGCGAGAGCAAAACACAGTCACCGGCTTCCGCCTTTTGCCGGCAAAGATTTACCGCGTCTGTAAAGGTTTCACAATCTGTCATTTCCGTAAATCCAAATTTTTCCGCTGAAGCGCGAATTTGCGGTGCTGTTACGCCAACCAATGCCACATGCTTCACCCGTCCCAAAAACAGCTTGGTCCAGTCGTCAAACGATACGCCTTTGTCATATCCCCCCGCAATGAGTACAATGGGTTTTTGCATTGCCAATACCGCGCGGATAGAAGCATCTGTATTGGTGCCTTTGGAATCGTTGTAATAATCCACGCCGTCTATTGTTGCCACATATTCGATCCGGTGTGCTACCCCTGTAAATGCTTTCAGCACACGGCGAATGGTATCCAAATCCACACCTGCACAAATTCCCATCGCTGCCGCAGCCATCACATTTTCATAATTATGAATGCCTAAAATCCGCAGTTCGTCCGTGGAGAGCAAAGTGTCCTCGATTCCGTTCCATCTGATCACGATTTCTTTTCCGCGCAAAAAGATTCCGCATTCCAATTCTTCTGCGCTGCTGAAGAAAAATACCTGTGCCGCCGTTTTTTCCGCCATTTTGCGGCAAAGTTCATCAGCATGATTCAATATGCAATAATCCGCTGCCGTCTGATTGGCAAACACCCGCTCTTTCATCGCAATATAAGTTTCCATGGTCTTATGTCGGTTCAAATGATCCGGTGTGATATTCAGCACTGCACTAATGTGCGGATGAAATTTTTTGGCTTTTTCCATCTGAAAACTGCTGATTTCTGCCACCACCCAGTCCTGTTCGGATAACTGCATCACTTTTTTGCTGTACGGTACGCCAATGTTTCCCACAACTGCTGTATGCGGACGCACTGCTTTCATAATCTCTCCCGTCAGCGTTGTTGTTGTCGTTTTCCCATTGGTTCCTGTAATCGCCGTAACAGGGCACGGTGTATAACGATACGCCAATTCTACTTCGCTGATGACTTCCACCCCCGCTGCCTCCGCTGCAGCAATAAACGGCAAATCACACGGAATTCCTGGACTGAGTACAATGAAATCCTGCTGGCAGGCAATTTCATCTGGATTTTTTCCTGTATATAACGCTATGCCTGCCTGCTCTAATGCCAAGGCTTCTGCAGGCAGTTCCTCTCTCTGCTTTTGATCCTGCAGCGTCACATGAGCTCCCAGCGAATGCAGCAATTCTGCTGCTGCAATACCGCTTTTTGCCATACCGCATACCAAAACATATTTTTCTGTATCTTTCATGGATTTCTTCCTTCTTTCCGTTAAAACATTGATTTGCTGCCCAAAAATCCAATCAGGCACAACAACGCTGTTATCACATAAAACAGCGTAACCACTTTTGTTTCCCTCCAGCCGCACTGCTCCAGATGATGATGAAACGGTGCCATCCGAAATAGTCGTCTGCCTTCACCATATTTACGCTTCGTCCATTTGAACCAACCTACCTGCAACATCACCGTAATGGATTCCCAAAGATATATGAATCCGACAATCACGATAAAAATCGGCATTTTCAGTACAAACGCCGTAGATGCCACAAAGCCGCCCAGTGCCAAAGAACCGGTATCTCCCATAAATACTTTTGCAGGATAGGAATTAAACAGTAAAAATGCCAACAGCGCACCGACAATCGCACCGCAAACTGGAGATACCGCGCTGCCCGCAGCCCAAGAAACAATCATAAAAAACGCCGCCACAATCAATGTCACGCCACCTGCCAGACCATCCAAACCGTCCGTTAGATTCACACCATTGACTGTTCCCAGAACTGCCACAAACAAAAATGGGATAAACCATATTCCTAAATTCCATTCCGCTCCATTGGTAAACGGAATATAAATGGCTGTTCCAATACCACTTTGCAGCAGATAGAAGCAAAATACCGCTGTCACCAACAGTTGAAGTGCCAGTTTTTGCCATGCCCGCAGCCCTAAAGAACGCTTCTTCACCACTTTGATATAATCATCCAAAAATCCGATCAAGCCATAACATAATGTCATCAGCACAACCGCTGCACCATCTGCATTATCTCTCAAAAAGAAAACGGATGCCACAACAAAAGCAATCAAAAATGCAATTCCCCCCATCGTCGGCGTTCCTTGTTTTTGCAAATGCGTTTGCGGACCATCGTCTCTCACATTCTGCCCAAACTTCATTTTATGCAGAATCGGAATCAATATCGGACACAGAATTACCCCGATCACGAATGATATCAATATGGCGTAAACCGCCTGCTCCAAAGCATTCACGTTATTTCACTCCTTGCAATTTCTCTACCGTCTTTTCCAATCCCATACTGCGGGACGCTTTTAATAAAATCGTATCTGTGCTCTGCAGCAGCTCCATCCCCTGTTCCCAAAACGCTTCTTGTGTCTCAAAACAGTATACCTGAGTCATACCGCCGTTTTTCGCACCTTTTGCCATGCAGTCGGAATATGCACCAATGCAAAACAACAGATCTACACCATTTTTTGCAGCATACGCCCCTACTTCCTGATGCATTTGCGCTGCATATGCCCCCAATTCTCCCATAAAACCCAATATCGCTACTTTTCTGCCTTCTGCCCGCCGCAGAATATCCAAAGAAGCCTTCACAGAAACAGGATTTGCATTATATACATCATTCAGCAGGGTATATCCGTTTTTCAAATGCATCACTGCCATCCGGTTTTTCGTTGGTACAAATCCTTCGATGCCGCTTCGAATCTCTTCCAGTGACAATCCCATTTCCAATCCAACTGCTGCCGCCGATAATGCATTCCCAACCATATGTGTGCCCGGCAGCGGGATTTTCACTGCGATACTGCCTGCTGGTGTATGCATCACGCATTCCGTCTGTTCCAATCCAATGGGTGTAATCTGATCCGCATAGATTCCTTTTTTCTCCTGTACACCGAACCACTGGATACGCTGCGGCAATTTGCCCTCCATGGTTGCCAGCATATCATTGTCTGCGTTTAATACCGCGACCCCTGTTTCATCCATATAGTCAAACAGTTCGCACTTCGCCCGTAAAATCCCTTCTCGGCTGCCCAGATATTCAATATGTGCAACACCTACATTAGAAATCACTCCAATATCGGGACGCACCACATCCGCCAGTCGGTGGATCTCACCAAAATGATTCATCCCCATTTCAATCACTGCCACCTCGTGCCGATCTTCCAACCGAAATAATGTCAGCGGCACGCCAATTTCATTGTTATAATTCCCTTCTGTCCAAAGGGTCTGATATTTCTGTCTCAGCACTGACGCTATCATATCTTTTGTTGTCGTTTTTCCCACACTGCCGGTAATCCCCACAAACGGAATCCGAAACATCTGTCTGTAATATTTTGCAGTCTCCAGTAACGCCTTTCCTGCCGATTCCACCAATAAAAGTACACAGCCGTTCTTTGGCTGCATTATTCGCTCGGTGAAACAAGCAGCAACTCCTTTTGCCATACAATCTGGGATGTAATCATGCCCGTCTGCTCGTTCTCCCGGAAACGGTACAAACAAGCTGTCTTCTCTTGCCTGACGAGAATCCTGCGTCACGTGGCAAATCGTTTTTTCCTTTGCCGCCGCTAAGTTCTCAGCGAGAATCTCGGCGCCTGTTGCCTGTGCAATTTCCTGTATCGTCAGTTTTTTCATAAGCAATCCTCTCCAAATGCCTTGCGTACTTCCTCTACGTCATCAAAATGAATGGTTTGATCTGCAAAAATCTGATACGTCTCATGCCCCTTACCTGCAATCAAAATCACATCTCCGTCTTTTGCAAGTTCCACTGCACGGGCGATCGCTTTCCGACGGTCTACTTGTTTTTCGTAAGAGCATTCGGTTTCTTTGATCCCGCTTTCCACTTCCTCCAATATTTGTTCTGGATTCTCCGTACGCGGATTATCGGAGGTCAGAATGCAGTATCCGGCATATTGCCCGCCGATTCTGCCCATGATGGGACGCTTTGTTTTATCTCTGTCACCGCCGCATCCAAAAACGGCAATGAGCTTACCTTTCGTAAATTCCGCAGCGGTTTTCAACACATTCTCCAGTCCATCCGGTGTATGCGCATAATCCACCACCGCCTGACAGCCTTTTTTGCTGCGGATCACCTGAAATCTGCCAGCTACACCGGTATTCTTCTCCAAGCCGACTAAAATACATTCCATGGGAATTCCCAGACACAAACAAGCACCAATCGCACCTAATGCATTGTACACACTAAATCTGCCTGGCGTATGCAGCTTTACTGGAAAGCGGGTTCCCTGAAATACCAGCGTAAACGCTGTGCCATTTGCAGAAATGGCAATTTCTTCTGCCTTCAAATCTGCATGCTGCATAATTGCATATGTCATTACCTCTCCGGCTGCGCATTCCATCATATACGGTCCGGCTGCATCATCCAGATTGATCACACTTTTTTTACTTCTGGCAAATAACAAGCTTTTTGCTTTTTGGTATTGCTCCATAGTTTTATGATAATCCAAATGATCCTGCGTCAAATTGGTAAATACCGCTACATCATACGCAATGCCATCCACTCGATGCAAATCCAGCGAATGGGAGGATACTTCCATCACAACATCCGTCACATTTTCCTGACGCATACGCGCCATCAGCGCCTGCAGCTCCAGAGATTCCGGCGTTGTCCGCTCTGCCGGGATCGCCTTATCGCCAATGCGGTTTTCGATGGTGCCGATCACACCAGTTTTTCTTCCAATCTCTGCTAATACGGAGCGAATCAAGTAAGTGATCGTGGTTTTTCCGTTGGTTCCTGTCACACCGATCATACGCATTTGTGCTGTAGGATGGTCATAAAAGTTTGCTGCCGCCATTGCCAGTGCTCTTCGGTTATCTTTGGTCTGTATCACCGTAATGCCCGACGGGACATGCTCCACCTTCCGTTCCACCAACAATGCAACCGCTCCTTTTTCCAACGCCATCGAAATAAAACGGTGTCCATCCGTTTGAAATCCTGTAATACAAACGAACAGATCTCCCGCTTGTATCTTTCTGGAGTCGTAAACAAGCTCCTGAATCTCTGTTTCTGCAGTTCCCTGTATCACAGTATATGAAATGCCTTTCAACAGTTTTTTTAGCTTCACTGTATCTTCCCCCTTTGGGTATTGCTTTTTATGCATTTGTTTATTATATCATAAAAATATTGTTTCAACGGAAAAACCATGTTTTTTTTTCGATTCTTTGGCAATTTCTGATTTTTCATTCCTTTCCATACAAAAGTACCTTTGTCCCTTTGTTGACTTCCTGACCTGGAGGCGGAAGCTGTGTTTCTACAATCTCCATACCCTCTGTCTGTGCTTGTAATCCTGCCTGCCAAAGCGTATTTTTCGCTTCTGCTTCCGTCATCCCGGTCACATCCGGCACTACCACGGTTGCGTCCTCCGCCGTTTGCCCTTCTTTCGGTATTCCCAAATACGGCAAAATATTTTCCAACAATTCTTTCATCACCGGTCCTGCTACCGTACCGCCGTAATATACCCCTTGCGGCTCATCAATCATAACAAACGCCATTACCTGCGGATTATCCGCAGGTGCAAATGTCATAAAAGAAGCGATGTACTTCCCGTTTCTGCGCGGCAGCTTTTCCGATGTTGCCGTTTTTCCGCCAATGCGATAGCCTTCCACCGCCGCTTTGTTTCCTGTTCCTTCCGCCACAACACTTTCCAATATGACTTTCATCGTTTCCGATGTTTCTTTTGATAAAATCGGCTCACCGGTTTCATAAGAAAATGTTTCCAGCAAGTCTCCATTTTCATCAGCAATGCCGTACCCAATATGCGGTGTAACCAAATACCCGCCATTGACCGTTGCTGAGGCTGCTCGCAGCAATTGCAGCGGTGTTATTTGAAAGGATTGACCAAAGGACATGGTTGCCAATTCCACGGGTCCCACGTTTTCCAGTTTATGTATAATTCCCACTGCCTCTCCCGCCAAATCAATCCCTGTTTTCTGAGAAAATCCAAATTTCTGCATATATTCCAAAAAGGTTTCCGCACCCATTCGCTCCGCCACTTCCATGAACACCGGATTACAGGAATTCTGCACTCCCTGTACAAACGTTTCTGCACCATGGGTACGCGGAAATCTCCAGCATTTGATTTGCCGATCTCCAGCAATATAGTAACCCTTGCAGTAAAAAGTGGAATCCGGTGTAATAACTCCCTCTTCCAACCCTGCTACCGAGGTTACTATCTTGAAGATACTCCCTGGTTCATATGTATCATTGATGGCTGCATTACGCCACATTTGATTTAGTGCATCATTGCGCTCCTGTTCGCTCAGTGTTTCCCATACCGCTTGCAAAGACAGATCCTGGATGGTAAATGGATCATTTAAATCAAAGGATGGATAATTCGCCATGGCATAAATCTCTCCATTTTGTGGATTCATAACAATAATTGCACCTTTTTTCGCCTGTTTTGCCTCTACCGCTTTCGCCAGCGTCTGTTCAGCATATTGTTGAATGACCACATCCAACGTAGTTACCAGCGTCTGCCCATCTATCGGCGGTATCCGTTCTTGTTCTCCATTTAACTCTCGCCCAACAGAATCCGTTAATGTCAAAATTTTCCCTTGTTTTCCTTCCAGAATCTCATCATATTTTGCTTCCAGCCCAATGATGCCCTGGTTGTCTTTGCCAACAAAACCAATCACCTGCGCTGCCAAATCGCCATACGGATATACGCGCTGTACATCTTCGTCTATCTTTACTCCTGGCATTTCTGCCTGACGGATGCTCTGCGCCGTTTCCATATCTACTTTTGTTTTGATCCGCACCAATGCAACCTTCTGTTGAATTTTTTCCAGTACCTCCGCCTCATCCATCTGCAATGTTTCTGCTAAAAACGCCGCTGTCTGTTCTTGATTCTCAATTTGTGCCGGTATCACACTAACTGCCGTTACTGTCTGTGTTTGGGCAATGCCAACCCCATTTCTGTCTTCAATATTACCGCGTTTTGGTGTAATCAAACGATCTCTTGTTTGTTGTTCATAAGCCATTTCCTGCCACTGCGGCGCACGGAACCATTCAATATAAACCAATCGGCCCATCAAAAATAAAAAACCGAGCATACAACAGCCTAAATAAATCAACAGCCGCCGTTTCTCGCCAATTGAAGGCTTTCCCATAAAAAACCCCCTGCCTTTTCATACATCTTATTAACCAATATATTGAAAAAGCAAGGAGTCTATGCGTTTTACCCACCGTACATTAGGAGGATTCTTCCGTTGGTTGTGTTTGTTCAGGAACTTCTAAGGTCAGCATCACTTCGCTGCCTTTCGCCACCGACACACCGTATTTGGGCTCCTGTGCTGTCACAACGCCCGACTGTTCTCCTTCAAAAGCAACCGTAAATCCAGATTGCTGCAGCGTACTTGCCGCCTGTTCATAGGTATTTCCAACCACATTTGGCACACCAACGGTTCCACTGTCTGACTCGGATTTAGTCACATATAAAATTACTTCGCTTCCTACATCCACTGTCGTACCGCCTTTTGGCACCTGATTGGTCACTGTATTTCCCGTACCGACCACTTTATAGATCAATTCTTTGCTGTCCAAATCTCCGATGACATCGTAAATCACGCTGTCTGTATAATCTCCTACTGCAACAGTCTGATTTGCAGACAAATTTGCCGCTTCTGCCGTCGATTCAGTGGGTTCCAAATTTTCATACTTAATAATTCCTTCAATGAGCTTCTTCGTCATTGGTGTCGGCGTCTGTACACCATCTGCATAGTCTTCTGGCAGATTGATTACCGTCAATACAATATACTGCGGATTTTCTGCTGGGAAATAAGACATATTGGTCAATGTCCATAAATCATCCCTGCTTCTGTCCCCCTGCTCCGCTGTACCGGTCTTACATCCGATGGAATATCCTTCAATCTGTAATTTTTTTGCCAGCCCTTCTTCCACGGTTGCCTTCAGCGCTGTTCGGATATAAGATGACGTTTCTTCGGATATCACACGCCGTACCACTTCCGTATCCCGCTGCAGTGTCACCGTTCCATCTCCATCTACAATTTGAGACACTACATGCGGTTTGACCATATTTCCACCGTTTATCAAAGCAGAAAATGCCGTAATAATCTGGATGGTTGTACAGTTGAACGTCTGACCAAAGGACATGGTTGCCAATTCTGTCGGACCAATACTGCTTAGGCTATGAAGCATATTAGCAGTATTGGCTTCTCCGGGCAAATCAATACCGGTATATTGTCCAAATCCAAACTCCCGCTGGTATTCATAAAATTTTTCCGCCCCCAGCAGATTGGCAATCTGGATAACACCCATGTTACAAGACTGTGCCATAATGCCTTCCGGCGTCAAATTGCCATGTCCGCTGCGCAGATGGCATCGGATGGTATATCCGCCAATTTCCGTGCTGCCGCTACAATAAAATGTGTCATTTGGTGAAATTACGCCTTCTTCCAAGGCTGCTGCTACCACCAGCGGTTTATAAATGGAACCTGGCTCATACGTATCGCTGACACAAAAATTTCGCCATAATGTATTCAGATACTCCAATTGTTCTTCATTGCTTAATTCATCCCAATGCTCTGTATACGTTGTATCTGTTTCCCATTCTGGCACTTCACTGGGATTGTTTAAATCAAAGGAATGGGATTCTGCCATTGCGTAAATCTCACCCGTATTGGGATTCATCACCATTGCTGCCACATTTTTAGATGGCCACTCTGCTGCCGTTTCTGCCACTACCTGCTCAGCCAATTGCTGAATGTTATAATCAATGGTGGTAATCACCGTATCTCCATCCTGCGCATCATAATCCAGATATTCCACCGAATCTGCTCCGCTGTACAAAATAAAGGAACGCCCTGGTGTTCCCTCCATATAATCATTATAATAGCCTTCCAGTCCCCATTGGGCATCTCCGCGGATAAATCCAATCAAGTGGCACGCCGTAGCATTCAACGGATAAGAACGCTTGCTGCTTTTTTCAAAAGCAATTCCCTTCAGATTCAACGCTTCTAGCTCTTCTTTCACAGACCGTTCAATTCCCTTAACCAAATACTTCCAGTGATTATTCATATAGGGCGCGTCCGTTGCCGGATCAATGGTAACATAATGCTTCAAGGTATCATAATCCAATTCTGGAAAGTACTCGCAAAGAGTAGTCAGTGTCTTTTCTTGCTCTTCCGGATATTTTTCCGCCACTTCTGCCAGTACAATAGAATCCAGTGCAATATTATATACTGTCGTACTGATTGCAAGTACCTGACTGTTTCTATCCAACACAGTACCGCGGTTCGGCGTAATGGTCGTATCATATCGGTTAATCTGCTGATTCTTCGCCGCAGCCTCATATTCGGCACCATGTACCGCTTTCAAATATACCACTTTTCCAAACAATACGGCAAACACCGCAAAAAATACAAAGAGAATAAAAGCAAATCTTCCATTTGCCTTTATTCCCCTGCTTTTTTTTCTCATGTTACATCAATCCTTTGCAAAAAAAATTCCATATAGAAGCAATAAACGACGTATCTTCCTCTGTGATTTCATCTGCCGCATATTGAATGGTATAGCTCTGTTTCGGAACATCGATATACACAATCTGGTACGGCTGCGGTTCCGTCATTCCCAAGCGTCCCATGGCTTCCTGTTTGATATATTCCAAATCAATCTGTTCTGCCAATTCCGCTTCCAGAATCGCATTTTGTGATTTCAGCGCCGCCAAATCGCTTTTCTGTTGGCGAATTTGAACCTCTTGATTCGCAACAATAACATGTGCCCCCATAAACGCAATACAGCCAAGAAACATCACCAGCATGACCAACACTACCCAAAACGCATGGATGCGGTTTTCCCGGCGTTCTGCCGCCGCCTGTCTTGCGGCTTCTTTTTGTTCCTGCTGTCTTTGCTCCTTCTCATAATACGGCTGAAATTCCGGCTGCATATCATACGCTACGTTGCCATATGTATAGTAAGAACCTCGATATGCTTTTGGTGTTGATTTACTTTGTTTCCTTCCTGCCACGGTGACACACCTCATTTTCTGTT
The DNA here is from genome assembly GCA_019115165.1 of Candidatus Anaerotignum merdipullorum. Lineage (GTDB taxonomy): Bacteria > Bacillota > Clostridia > Lachnospirales > Anaerotignaceae > Anaerotignum > Anaerotignum merdipullorum. The sequence goes on from DXEB01000028.1 coordinate 28,421, forward strand.
TATTCTTCCACCCCTTCCAAAATACGCAGCTTTGCACTGCGGGAACGGTGGTTAACCGCTAACTCTTCCTTGGATGGTACAATCGGTTTCCTGGTTATGATTCTCCCCGTCGGCTTCTTTCCGCATACACAGACCGGAAACTGCGGAGGACAAGTACACGGATTTTCTTGTTTTCGAAAAGCCTCTTTCACGATCCGATCTTCTAAAGAATGGAACGTAATGATACACAGTCTCCCACCCGGCTTCAGACGTGCCGATGCTTGGGCAATCGCACGCTCCAGCACATCCAATTCTCCGTTCACTTCTATGCGAATTGCCTGAAATGTACGTTTTGCTGGATGGGGACCATCCTTTCTGGCGCCTTTTGGTACTGCCTTTTTAATGATGTCTACCAATTCTCCTGTGGTCATAATGGGATGTTGTGCTCGTTCTGCCACAATAAACTGTGCAATGCGTTTTGCCCAACGTTCTTCTCCATAGGTAAAGAAAATCCGATTCAATTCCTCTTCGCTGTACGTATTAACCACATCATATGCAGAAAACGGTTTACTGGTATCCATCCGCATATCCAAAGGTGCATCCTGCTGATACGAAAAGCCTCTCTCTGCTTCATCCAGCTGATGGGATGACACACCGATATCCAACAGCATGCCATCAATCTTCTCAATCCCAAGATTGTCCAAAATTGCGCCAATATTGCCAAAATTATCTCGAACAAATGTAATCTTGTCCAATTCGTTCCGCAATCTTTCTTTCGCCGCTGCATGAGCGTTTTCATCTTGATCAATACAAATGAGGCGTCCACCATTCAGCCGTTTGGCAATTTCCAAAGAATGTCCGCCGCCGCCCATGGTTCCATCCACATAAATGCCTTCCGGCTGAATGCACAGCCCATCCATACACTCCTGCAGCAAAACGGAAATATGATGAAATTCCAATGCCAACACCTATCCTTTCTGCCGCATTAGATACCTAGATTTTCCATTTCAAAAGCCAAATCATTGCTAATGAAATTTTCTTCTTCGTTGTATTCTTTCCAAGCTTCTTTGTTCCAAATTTCAATCCGGTTATTCACACCGATGGAAACAATATCTTTTTTCAGCCCGGCATATTCTCGCAGATTGGCAGGAAGAATAATACGCCCCTGGTTGTCCAAATCACACTCCACCGCTCCTGCGAAGAAGAATCGAACAAATTTTCTTGCTCCAGAACTGGTCAGCGGCAGTTGTTTGAGTTTTTCTTCAAAAACTTTCCATTCTTCCTGTGGATAGGCAAATAGGCAGTTGTCCAGTCCTTTGGTCACGACAAAATGTTCTCCTAGCCCCTCTCGAAACTTTGCAGGAACAATCAAACGCCCTTTGGTATCAATCGAATGCTGATATTCCCCCAGAAACATTCTGCCTCACCACCTTTCACCTTTCCATCTAAAAATTTACCATTTTTTCTCCAAAACCCGCCACTTTATACCACTACTAACCACATTGTAATATAACCGTAACAAAAATACAAGGTTTTTTTCCGCTTTTTTTCCGGGAGAAATCCCGTTTTTTCAAGGTTTTTTCCATACAAAATCCTTTCTTTCCTCCTCTTTTTCCATAAAACAGTATCTGCCATTCCTCCCCGCCGCCACCCGCTCCACCCACAGGTTTTTTTGCGGAAACATATATGCCATAGCCTCCCATAATATCCTTCATGTCATATTGCGCCTGTATGCATTCCGATTCATCTCCATACAGCAAAGAAGTACAAAAACAATCTCCATTGGTTCTCTTGGATTGTAATAAAAGATAATTCGATTGGTTTACTTCTTGTATAACAGGTACAAATAACCATCCCCTACGTACTTCTGCCATCACACCAAGAAAAGTTTCTAATGTTTCACCTACCATTCCAGCATCTACGACTCCCGCCATATCGAATCTACTGACTTCCTCCCGTTAAATTTTGTACACAAAAAAATACCGTTTTCTTTTGGAAAACGGTATTTTAAGCACTTCTTGATTTTCTTTGCTCAAAAATTGTCAAGGCAATTTCTCTAGGTATCTTCTATTTTTTCTGATAGGATTCTGCTAAAGCCAGAAAGGACGGAAGTGCCTGCTCGATGGTTTTTCTCGCCACACAATACGATATTCTAACATATCCTTTGCAGCCAAAGGCACTACCCGGCGTCAGTAACAGCCGATATTGCTTCGCCCGCTCGCAAAATGCAACATCATCTTCTTCCAGTGCCCGTACAAACAGATAAAATGCTCCCTGCGGTTTCGCGCATTCATATCCATATTCCCGCAGCGCTTGGTACAACAAGTCACGATTTCCATTATAAAATGCAACATCGGTCACTTCCTCGCAGCATCTCGCTACAATCATTTGCTGCAACGCAGGTGCATTGACAAACCCTAACACACGATTGGCAATTCCGGCTCCCATTATCACATCTTCAAACGCATCCACCGTCGAAGGAATCAACAAATAGCCGATCCGATCACCCGGAAGGGATAACGATTTGGAATAGGAGTATACTACAATGGCATTATGATAATATGTCGTTACATCAGGCACCTGTCTGCCGTCATATGCCAACTCTCGATACGGCTCATCCGAAATTAGATAAATAGACGTTCCAAATTCCTTTTCTTTTTGCTCCAAAACGTCCGCCAGCTTTGCTATCGTCTCTGCGTCGTATATCACCCCAGTCGGATTGTTCGGAGAATTGATCAGCACAACTTTGGTTCGCTGCGTAATCATCTCTGCCATTCGATTCAAATCCGGCAAAAAATCCGGCGGATTGGGCGGCACTGCACGCAGCACCGCTCCCACGTTTTTTGCATAATTGTCGTATTCTCCAAAATAAGGTGCAAACGTCAGGATTTCCTCTCCCGCATCTAACAACGTTTTGCAGATGACATTTAATCCACCGGCAGCGCCTACTGTCATAATCAGATTCTGTTCTGTATATGCTTTGCCAAACCGCCGATTCAGGTTGTCGGCAATCGCTTTGCGTACTGCCGGAATTCCGCTGCTGTCTGTATAACTGTGCAGCTGCAGCACATCCGTATGCTGCAACAAATCCATTGCAGCACTACGCACGGTTTCCGGCGCCGGCACATTGGGGTTTCCGATACCAAAGTCATAGACATTCTCCGCCCCATAAATTTCTGCCAAACGTTTGCCTTCTGTAAACATCGCACTCAAAGCGGCGCTTTGTTCTACCATCTCTTTCATCTTCGTTGAAATCATACGTTTGCTCCTTTCTTTTGTATCTTTCCGGTTTTTCCGTTTTTCTCAACCGTTTATTTGTCGTGAGCTTCTTTCAAATACTTCAGCGCTTCCAAGTATCCCGCAAAACCTTTGCCCATAATGGTTTTTTCACATGCCATTCCTGCATACGAAATCTGTCGGAACGCCTCACGACTGCTGACATCCGACAAATGCACCTCCACTGCTGGAAGCTGAACTGCTTTTAGCGCATCCAAAATCGCAACGCTTGTATGGGTATACGCCGCCGGATTGATGACAATCGCATGCGTTCCATCAAAATACGTCTGCTGGATGCGATCCACCAGCGCGCCTTCGTGATTTGACTGAAAGATTTCTACCTCTATCTGTTCTCTTTGACAATATGTGTCAATCATTTCTTTCAAATCCTCATATGTCTGCGTACCATAGATTTGTTTTTCCCGAATCCCCAGCATATTCAGATTAGGACCATTCAACACCAAAACTTTCATTATCCCACCGCCTTACGCGATTTCCGAATAGCAACCCAAGAAAGAGAACTGGTCGGCAGCAATTTCCATATCCTTAAGCAGTGTGATCACTTCCTTAGAGAATACGGAAGCATCTAAGTCAAAATAGAAACGGAATTCAAAATCTTTTCCCGGTATGGGGCGACTTTCCAACTTACTTAAATTGATCCCACGGCAGGCAACTTTTCCAAGCATTTGATACAAAGAGCCAGGGCGATGGGAAACGGAAAGCAGCAGACTAATTTTATTAGAACCTGCATAAATTTCCATATTCTTCGCAATGCAAATAAACCGTGTATAATTATTGGGGTTGTTTTGAATCACATCTTTCAAAACATGCAATCCATATAACTTTGCACATTCCGGAGAAGAAATGGCCGCAATATCATCCCGATTGCTTTCTGCTACATACTGTGCTGCTGTAGCGGTATTTTCGAATACGGTCACCTTTACATTCGGCATAGATTTCAAAAATTCGCTACACTGACTCAATGCCTGCTCGTGGGAAATGATTTCTTTGATCTGTCCTATCTCCACGCCGGGTCTTGCCAAAAGCGCATGATTGATGCGCAATTTCAGGCTTCTGACAATATAGAATTTGTGACTTACCATCAAATCATACACTTCCGTCACAGAGCCTGCGGAACTGTTTTCCACTGGAAGAACACCATAACGGCACAGTCCAGTTTCCACTGCATGGAAGACATTTTCAAAGCGGTTGAAAAACATCGTATTCGGCATACCAAATAAGCGTTCGCAAGCACTTTCTGCATAGGAGCCTTCGGTTCCCTGCACGGCAACCACTGCTTTTTTGGGGAATTCCATCAACGGCTGCTCTGTGTTCTTCAGAATTTCTTCCGACAACGGTGTTTCCTGAATCAGTAACCCTGCCTGATAGCTTCTGCTGACATCGAACATCGTTTGGTACAGTGTATTCGTATACAGTTCGAATTCTTCCCCTGCACGTTCCATTACCTTTTGCAGCACAGTGCGCTCCCGTCTCTTATCCAGTACCGGAAGGTTGTTTTCTGCCTTTGTGCCGCCAATTTGTGCCGCAACTTTCATGCGTTCTACAAATAAATCCACCATTTGATCGTCAATTTCATTGATCTTGTTTCTCAATTCTTCCAACTGCATTTGAAAAATCCTCCTTTATTGTCCTGTTTCATTTTCATTTGTTCTGCATATAATATAAATCCAATAATGCCACTGCCATCGCCGCCTCTACACAGGGTACGGCTCTTGGCACAATACAGGGATCATGCCGTCCCATGATACGAATCGTTTCATTTTGTCGGGTATCCAGACCAATCGTCTGCTGTTCCTGGGAAATAGAAGGCGTCGGTTTGAACGCAGTCCGCAATACCAAAGGCATTCCGCTGGAAATTCCACCCAAACTTCCGCCATGATGATTGGTAGATGTCTTCACCCTGCCATCTGCATCATAATAAAACGGATCGTTATTTTCTGATCCCATCAACGCTGCTGCCGCAAAGCCTTTTCCAAATTCCACGCCTTTGACCGCCGGAATAGCGTACAAGATGGCTGCCAGCTTACTTTCCAGTCCGTCAAACATCGGTTCTCCCAATCCAACCGGCAGTCCGATCGCCGCCGCTTCTATCACACCGCCCACAGAATCCTGTGCCAGTCTTGCATCTTCTATCACTTCCCGCATCCGTTCTCCTGCGGCATCATTGCATACCGGAAATACCTTTTCGGTTATCTCCTGCAATATTTCCGCAGAAATCTGCACCGGATCAAAAGCGTCATCTCTCACTTCCTTGATAGAAAGAATATGTGCGCCGATTTGAATCCCTTTTCGCGCCAGAATCTGCATACAGACTGCTCCGGCAAAACAAAGCGGTGCCGTTAGCCTGCCAGAAAAATGACCGCCGCCGCGATAGTCCTGAAATCCGCCATATTTTACTGCCGCTGTATAATCTGCATGCCCCGGTCTGGGTGTTTTCATCAAATTTGTGTAATCCTTAGATCGCATATTGGTATTCGGAATCACCGCGCACAAAGGTGCACCGCAGGTTTTGCCTTCAAACAATCCCGATACCACTTCCGGTATATCGGCTTCTTTCCGAGTTGTGGAATATTTATGCTGACCAGGCGCCCGCCGTTTCATAAAGCGAGATACTGCCTCCAAATCAATTTCCTCGCCTGCAGGCAATCCATCTATCACAACCCCAATCGCTTCTGAATGCGACTGTCCAAAGATAGAAATCTTGATACGCTCTCCAAAATTAGAGGACATCCGCGTCACCTCCTAATCTAGTGAATTCCGCAAAAAACGTCGGATATGATTTTGCCACAGCCTCCGCACCTGTGATCATCACTTCTCGCTCTAAAGCAACAGCACCGATTGCCGCTGCCATCACAATTCGATGATCGCCATAAGCATCAATCTGTACTTCACTACTTTCTGACTTCCACTTACCACCATGAATGCGCAAGCCTTCCGACAGTTCTTCCACCCGTATTCCAAAGCGATGCAGGCAATCCGCCATTGCTGCCAAGCGATCACTTTCTTTGATCCGCAAACGACCGGCGTGATGGATCTCGGTTGTCCCTTCTGCGACTGCAGCAACCATACATAAAACCGGAACCAGATCAGGAATTTGCGCCGCATCTATCTCACATGCTTTCAGAGACGCATGGCACACAGTCACTGCATCTCCTTCTATTTCAATCTGCGCACCAAACCGCCGCAGCAATTCCAAAATGGCTTGATCGCCTTGCGCCGTTTGCATCTGCAGTCCACTGCAGGTCACACTGCCGCCCATCGCTCCTGCTGCCAACCAAAACGCTGCATTCGACCAATCTCCATCTGCCTGTAGTGTTCCCGGTGAATGATATCTCTGCCTGCCGGGCACATGAAATCCGTTTGCCGTTCGCTCCACTACAATACCGAACCGCTCCAGTGTATGCAGTGTCATTGCAATATATCCCATAGATTCCAGTTCTGTGGTCAGTATAATATCGCTGTCTTCCTCCAGCAACGGCAGCGCAAACAACAGTCCCGTAATAAACTGAGAACTGACATTCCCCGGCAGAGAATAAGTGCCACCGGTCAACTGCCCACTCATTTCCATCGGGAGATGCGCACCTGTCATTTTGCATCCATGTCCTTGCAATAGATCCGTTAAAATACCAATCGGACGCTGTGGCAGTCTGCCTCTGCCTTCCCATAACGCATTGCGTCCCAAGGCTCCCGCGACCGGAAGCAAAAACCGCAGTGTAGAACCGCTTTCTCCGCAGTCAAGCACCGCAAAATCCGCATGTTCCTCCGTAATCGGGTGCACCACAATACGATGTTCCTCACATGTAAATTGTGCTCCTAATGCCTGTAAACATGTTATTGTCGCATCAATATCCTCTGACCTTCCGTTGAGAAAAATCTCTGTCGGTCCATTTGCCAGTGCCGCCGCAATCATCAAGCGATGCACATCAGATTTTGAGGATATCATCTGCACGGTACCCCGCAGATGCCCTCTGCCGATTCTCATATTCACAGACATTCCCCCTCCTTTGCACACGCCATTTCCGCCAGTGCCTGCACATCTTCTACTGCCACAGGAACGATCTGGCACGCTCCGATTTTTTGCGGAAAGACAAATTGAATGGTGTTGCCTCGACGCTTTTTATCCCGCAGGGTGCCTTCCGCCAGCACTTTCGCATCAAACGGAGATTCCGTCGGCAGTCCGTTTGCCTCCAACGCCTGCTGTATGGTTTTTGCCGTTCCCGACATTGCAATTCCCTTTCGTTCTGCCGCTCGCGCGATCAAATGCATCCCGATTGCCACTGCATGCCCATGCGTCAGTGTAAACTGACTTTTCTGTTCGATGGCATGTCCAAAAGTATGCCCCAGATTCAGTAATTGTCTGGTTCCGGTATCAAATTCATCTTGTTCCACAATATCTCGCTTCATTGACACACAGCGTTCCACAATCTGTTCCAAATCTTCCCATATCTGTCCGGCAGCAATGGCAGCAAACAAAGATGGATCTCCCAAAACACCATATTTCAGCGCTTCCGCAATTCCATCTGCAAATACTTCCTGCGGCAGCGTTCGCATCACTTCCGTATCACATAATACCAACTGCGGTTGATAAAATGCACCTGCCAAATTTTTTCCCGCTTCTAAATCAATGGCAGTTTTTCCGCCGACTGAGGAATCAATTGCCGCCAAAAATGTTGTTGGAATTTGTACAAACCGAATCCCTCTTTGATAGATCGCCGCCGCAAATCCTGCAATGTCTCCCACCACGCCGCCGCCTAACGCAACAATCAAATCCTTTCGAGTCATTTCTTCCCGCGCCAAGTATTCTAAAATATCACTTAACGTCCGTATCTGCTTAGATGCCTCTCCGGCTGTAAAGGTATAGCTGCAGACAGAAAAACCTGCTTTTTTGAGAGATTCCCGCACTTCCTTTTCATATAATCCAAAAACATTGCTGTCTGTAATCACTGCCGCTTTACATGGCTCCACACGCTTTCGAATCTCTTCCCCCACTTGCGGCAGCAATCTTCTCCCAATACATATGGGATAAGATGTTGACGCGTTTACCATCACTTCTTTCATGGTATCCTCCTCAATCGAATTCTTTGACCACATCCACGGCAAGCCGTTTTTCTTTACCATCTTTCAACATCGCTTTTAACTTTTCCACATCTCCTGCACGAATCACTTTACTGTAATCCTGCAATCGTGCAATCAATCCATCAATTTCATCCGCAAGATAATCTCTGTTTTCCAAAAACAATTCCGTCCACATGGTTTCGTTCAATTTTGCCACACGAGTCATATCATGGAAGCTGCCTGCGGAAAACCCTTTATATTTCGGAGAAAGTTCACTTTTGATATATGCACTGGAAACCACATGCGCCAACTGAGACGTATACGCAATCATCTGATCATGCTCTGCATCAGTGGCAATCTGCATTCTCGCAAAACCAATACTCTTGAAAAATAAACTCAGCCGATTCACATCTGCAATGTTGGTTCCGGTGTATGGCGTCAAAATCATCGTTGCGCCTTCAAATATTTTTTCGCTGGAATAATTGAATCCAGAACGCTCAATTCCTGCCATAGGATGTCCGCCAATAAATAAGAATCCATTTTCTTTTGCCACATCCTGCACGGATTGACAAACCAGCCGTTTGATCCCAGAACAGTCTACTACCATTGCACCCTTTTTGAATTCTTTTGCGTGTTGTGTCACATAATCCACCGTCGCCTGCGGATAAAGGGCAATCAACACCAAATCACAATCTTTTGGATTTCCATCTGCCATAAATTCATCTGCGGTCTCCAGCAGTTTTGCACTCAGACGCACTGTTTTCGATGCGTCCCAGCCAACTACGGTATGTTCCGTTTTCTTCTGAATTGCTTTTGCCATGGAGCCGCCGATCAGCCCCAATCCAACTACGCCGACTTTCATTATGTGTCACCTCTTTCTATCAATCCTGCGTGTATTTGCATGCAAATGGTCTAATCTGGAATACGGCTTTCGCTACATCATCAAATGCTTCCGGCGTCAAAGACTGTGCGCCGTCGCAAAGCGCACGCGGAGGATCATTGTGTACTTCAATCATTAAACCATCTGCTCCTGCCGCCGTTGCTGCCATCGCCATCGGTTTTACCATATGGGAATATCCAAGTGCGTGGCTAGGGTCAATAACGACCGGTAAATGCGTCAAGCGTTTGAGTACCGGAATGGCAGACAAGTCCAACGTATTTCTGGTTCTGGTTTCAAAAGTCCGAATCCCTCTTTCACATAAAATAATATTTTCGTTACCGCCTGCCATAATATATTCCGCACTCATCAACCATTCATCAATGGTATTTGCCAAACCACGTTTGAGCAAAATCGGCTTGTTAATTTTGCCCAGTTCCCGCAACAAATCAAAGTTCTGCATATTTCTTGCCCCTACCTGAATTAAATCCACCGGCTCAAACAGCGGAAGATGCGAAATATTCATAATCTCAGAAACAATGGGCAAACCAGTTTTCTCTTTTGCTTCTTGCAGCAATTCCACCCCTTCCCCTTTCAATCCTTGGAAGGCATATGGAGAGGTACGGGGTTTGAACGCACCGCCGCGCAGCAATCCAGCGCCTGATTTTTTCACACATTCTGCAATATAGCATACCTGTTCTCTGGATTCTACAGAGCATGGTCCTGCAATAATCTGGAAATTACCGCCGCCGATTTTCACACCTGCCACATCAACTACCAAATCTTCATTATGAAATTTCCGGTTTGCATTTTTGAACGGTTCTTGAATTCTTCTTACACTTTCCACAATATCCAACGATCCCACCAAATCCATATCTACCTGTGAAGTATCGCCTACCAATCCTACAATCGTATGGTTTTGACCGGTAGAAACATGCGTTTCAATCCCCATACTATGAATCCATTCTTTCAAATTTTCCAATTGTTCCGGTTTTGTATTTTGTTTCAGTACCACTATCATATTTGTTCCTCCTCTGTACATTTTCTTTTCTCTCCGCTGCCCGGCTTCTTTTTTCAACAAAAAAGAAAGACCCCGCAGCGAATTTCACTGCGAAGTCTTATATCCTTCCTAAAAGAAAAAACACCAAAACGAACCGTCTTTTCCTTAACAGTAAAATTCACTCTGAATCTCTGAAAACACGGTAAAAGTAAAAGTATGCAGTTGCAGAAAAATTATTTCCTATCATAATCTAGCAACCTCTCTCGTTTGGTTATTTTTTTCCATACTATCACAAAGAAACAGGGATGTAAACCCTTCTTTGCAAAAAAATACAGTTCTATGCAACCTGTCAAAAACATCGAAAACCCGCATCAAAATTCTGTCATTTTGCACTTTTATGCTAAAAAATATGTCTTTTTGCACAAATACAATTCATTTTAACTGTGCAACTCAAACATTTTTTGATATTCGGTATACAGTATTCTACTCATCTTGCCCTATTGGATTCGAACTTCCTCCCCTGTTTTGAAACATTGTAACAGCTCACTTACTTGTCAGACACATTTGTTGTTTTTCATCCCTCTTTACCATACCCTTTCCTTCAAACCGTTCTCTTCTTTCCCTATCTCTATGAGAATATATGAAACCATATCAAAAAGCATACAAATTTACATAAAAAAAAGTGTGACAGCTGCAACTGTCACACAAATCCTGATTTTTCATGTAAAAATCATTTCATCGAGGCGACAAGATTTGAACTTGCGACCTCTACATCCCTAATGTAGCGCTCTACCAAGCTGAGCCACGCCTCGACGGCTTCTCTATTCTACTATGTCTCTCTATACTTGTCAACCATTTTTTATTTTTTTCCAAAACAACTGCATCTGATTAAGCTGCTGTGCTAAACTCACTGGCAGCAAGTCTTTTCACTTCCGAACCATTAGAATTTTGCAGAAAGATATCTCATTATATTCGTAGACTCTAAAACTGTTCACATCCATCTGCTTCTCATTTATAAAACATAAATTGTGGCTATGTAACATCTAGACAAAATCTGCCGAAAAATACCAAAAGATACCTAGCCATCCTTCGAACATGTATCTTTCTGCATATCAAAACTGTCGCTCTCCCTTCCTCGGTATACAAATTGTGAAAAACTTTATCTTAACAAAATTGACAACAAATCTTTCTTCTGTAAAATCCGAAAAATATCAAATCCACTGAATTTTTTAACTGTTTTTAAGTTATTTTCGATGCATACCATTCATGAGAAAATGATTTTATTTTTAAAAATTTTCAGGAACCTTTTGTTTGTATTCACAGATCAAAAAGCGCAAAATCATGTTCCGCAATCACTTTAACAATAAAGCACCCTACTGCATCGGCTTTAAAAATACAGCATCGCCCTATGCCATCCCGACACAGAAACGCTCCATGCAGCACAGAAAGATTTTGCTTCCAGCAGTTAATCAATCATCAAACTTAATAGAATACGACCGACACAATAAACATCGCCCCTGTTGATACAGGGGCTTTCTCCTTTAATATGGTTCTGGGATCAAATCATATTCTGCTCTGGAAATATTCATTGCTGCAATTTCAATCTGACAACCAATATCTCCAATGGCTTTTAGGTAAGCATCCATTTCTTTTGGTTCTCCATATCGATTTAAAATATCAATCATGACCTCCAACGCAATCATCTTTTTACGTAAGTAATCGAATTTTTCCTGAAATTTCTGATTTTGAGGAATATCTACTACCGTTCTTCTTTTTGCTTTTCCCTGTACTCTTTTTATTTGTTTCCCACGAAAATAGTGATTTACCAACTCTCTCTGCACCGCCCAAGCCAAGTCATCCGTAAAAGATTTCACTAACATCAAATAACCCGATTCTGTAATCAAATGCAGCTCTCTCACCGTACAGGCAACAAAATTTGTCATCTGCTTAAAATTTCTCAGCGACTCCCCTTTGAGCAGTATGAAATCCTCGCCTTCTATGAATTTATTTCTATTTTCTCTAAAAATCCTTGACGCAGTTCCTGCCGCTCTGCCATGTACTTGATCAATGTCTTGAAATGTTACTACTCTAAAACCATTGTATTCTTTTGGTACTAAGATAAGACTGCTTACACAAATATGACTGCCCATAATAAAAACTCCTCTCAAAACCTCTATATGGCAAGAAATCTCTTCCGCATGATAAAATAGATACGGAAGAGAACGCTTTCCTGCGAACAGCTATTTCTACTTTGGTTCGTGTGTTGGCTGTTCTACCAACTTTATTCATCCACAAATGAGCGCCTTGCCTGACAATTACACGGTTATCCTATTTATATATACACACAACCCTTCCATCACTTGTTTTATAAGCCATACCCAACGCTAAATCATTGCCAGTGAAATATTAAACTTTGTTCCCCCATTTGGGACATGCCTCCCTCCCATTTCCTAAATTCCACTTCTATTGGAATCCAACAACTCAGAAATTTCACAAAACCACCTCGCATGTCCCAAACGAATCTGCATACCTATTATATCATGATACATGAAAATATGAAAGTGAATTTTACAAATTTCGACCAAAATCGTCACATTTAATCCATTATATGTCACAAATCAAAATGAATTATGATAGAAGTCAAAAAGTAAAATAATCGCTCCTCCCCCTTATTTTCTTGCCACACTGTAGGACTCATTTTGTTCCCTATCTTACAGCACGTTTACCACATCCTGCATTTGGCTATCATACTTTTCGCCTATCATCATTCACTCCTCTCTCCTCTTTTTCTCATTCATAAACAACATTGTTCTCCCACCCCTGATAGAATGTCAGTGTGTTTGAAATCATCAGCAAACAACAGTTCTGAAGCAGTTTCACTTCTGGTCTATTCTATAATACTTCTCCAATAATATCTGAATACTATCCGAATAAGCATAGACCATTTTACTGCTGCTATACTGAAATTCGTTCATCTTCATACGGAAAATAAAAAAAAGAAACGAAGTCAATGCAGTGAGGAATCCATGCATTGATTCGCTTCTTTCCGTGGCTAAAAATTAGATGTGCACTCAAATATGCACGCAAAAAAAGAAAAACCCTGAAATCATCAGGGTTTTTTCAAAGCTACCGACGGGACTTGAACCCGTGACCTCCGCCTTACCAAGGCGACGCTCTACCTGCTGAGCCACGGTAGCAGAAGGAAGAAATCCGTTTCTTCCGTCAGCCACTATATACTATCACATAGTTTCTATTCCGTCAAGATTTTTTTTCAAAACAAACTTCTCTAATTTCTTCTTTACTCGTTGCAAAGCATTATCAATGGATTTTTCCGGCTTATTGAGCATATTGGCAATCTCAAAATAACTTCTGCCCTGCAAATACAATGTCAATACCCGGCTCTCAAAACTGCTAAGGTTCTTTATCATTTGATTTTCCAGAAAATTCTTATTTTCCTGCCCAATTAACAGCGCTTCTGGATTCAACAACTCGCCTTCCCGCAGTAAATCCAAATATGTTTCTTCTGAATCATTTTCAAACACCGGTTTATTCAATGACACATACGAATTTAAGGGTTGATGTTTCTGGCGTGTCGCCGCCTTGATTGCTGTAATCATCTGCCGGTTAATACACAATTCTGCAAAACTGCGAAAAGACGCATTCTTCTCTTTGTCATAGTCGCGAATTGCCTTATACAGCCCAATCATACCCTCTTGTATGATATCCTCACTGTCCGCGCCAATCAAAAAATATGCTCTGGACTTCGCTTTTACCAGCGGTTTATATTTATCCAGCAACTGTGCTTCCGCTAAATGATCGCCATTTTGTGATTGCCATACCAGTTGTTCATCCTGTTGTGTATTGGAAATTTGTTCTATTTTCTGATTTTCCATACAAAACCTCTGTTTCTTTGTTATTTTTGCCGCCGCAGCGCTTCTAGCCAAGCCAGTGATTCTTCATCCAAATGATCAGCTAATATATTATTCTTTGGCGGTCTGTTTTCTATGTATTGCGTCCGCAGTTCCTGCTCCACCTGTTTTATTTCGTGGTATAACTCCCGCGCGCTCATTCGTACGGCGCCTTGTCCGGATATAATCACCTGCTCCAGCCCATCCGTTGTGGCAACCCGCACCCGATAGTATTTCGGCAAGGATGTCACTACCCGCTCAATATAATGATCCGCAGTTTCCGCTTCCTTGGTATAGACCACATAGATATTATGGTAAGGAGTCACCGATCCCGGATTTCCTTTGACCAAATACGCGTCAAACACCAATATAATAGTCGTTTTCTTGACGCCTTTATAATTGGAGAGCATATCCATCAATTTCCATCTGGCACTTTCCAGGCTGACTTCTTCCATCAATTCCCGCAATTCATCCCATGCATGAATGATGTTATAGCCATCCACCAACAGAAAATCCTCCTGCAACGGTTCCTCCTCCTTTCTTTTGTAACATTCATCATATCATAAAACCGTCAAAATTGCAAAATTTTGTACCAATTTGCCTCAACCGCTCCCAACTGCCTGCAATTCCTTCTGACATGGAACTGTAGATATCTCCTCAGAATTGGCGTTGGCGTACCACTTCATACATCAATAGCGCCGCAGCCACAGATGCGTTCAAAGACGAAATCTTCCCATACATAGGGATTGCTGCTGTAAAGTCGCAGTTTTCTCGTACCAATCGACTCACACCGTCACCTTCACTGCCAATCACCAATGCCAATGGTCCTTTCAGATTGGTATCAAAATAATCCAACCCCTGCATATCGGCACAGGCAATCCAGATTCCCTGCTTCTTCAAATATTCCATGGTCTGCACTAGATTTGTCACCCTTGCAACCGGCATATATTCCACTGCACCCGCAGAAGTTTTCCCCACAGTCGCATTCAATCCCACAGAGCGACGTTTGGGAATGACGACACCGTGCACACCTGCACATTCTGCTGTCCGCAAAATCGCTCCCAAATTATGGGGATCGGTAATCCCATCCAGCAGCAACACAAAAGGATCTTCTCCTTTTTCTCTCGCTGCAGCCAAAATGTCCTCCACTTCCACATAATTGTGCGCAGAAACCAACGCAATCACGCCTTGATGATTCTTTGTCTGAGAAATTTCATCTAATTTCTGTCTGCTGACTTCTTGAATCACCACACCTTTTTCCGCTGCAATTGCAACAATCCGCTTGATGGTACCTTCCACATTTCCTTTTGCCACCATAATTTTTTCAATGTCCCGCCCACTGCGCAAAACTTCTAATATGGCGTTTCTTCCCTCCATCTGATTCTCATTGATCTCTCGTTTTTCTTCTTCTCTTTCGACATGAAACGGCTTATGTTCTCTGCGCTCTGATTTTGATACATTCCACGCTCGCTCATTTCTTCTTTTTTCCACTGAAAACCCTCCTGTTTTCTTCTTCCTCACACGGCAAAAAGCCGATGTGCAAAGAACTGCATCGGCTTTATTCCTACCATTATTATGATTTTGATTCCATTCCAAACCGGAATATCTCCACTGCCCGCGCCATCTGTCCGGAGAGATACCAATATCCGAACATCGCCTCTACTCCCGTTGCATAACGGTAGTCCATCAAATCTGCGTTTTTCGGTACGGTATGAGACTTTGCATTGCGTCCGCGGCGAAATACCGCTGCCTCGTCTTCTCTCAGCGCCTTAGCTACACGACTATAAAATGCAGCCTGCGCTTTGGCGTTTACCATATCCCGCGCTTTCTGATGCAGTCGGTTTACCGGTGCGTTTCCGTCTGCCACCACCACCGTTCGCACCAACATTTCATATACTGCATCGCCGATATAAGCAAGAGCCAGGGGGGATAGTCGATTTGGCTCCATTTCTGCCCCTGCTTCTCCCAGTATCAGCCCCAGTGCTTCCAGCTGCATCCTTAACTCCGGAACCACTGCACGCCCTGACGGGTATCTTTGATGGTAATACCCATAGCTGCCAATTCATCACGAATCGCATCAGCTGCCGCAAAATCTTTTGCTTGTTTCGCTTCTGCTCTTTTTGCGATCAGCTCCTCAATCTTCGCAGTATCCTCATCGGAAACCACTTCTTCTTTTAATTCCGCTACACCCAATACGCCACACAAATGATCCAGCATATCCTGAATCTGCTGTGCGTATTCTTTGGATACGCCTGCTTTGACCGCAATATTACTGAAACGCACCAATTCGTAGATCACAGAAACCGCATCTGCAGTATTAAAATCATCATCCATCGCCGCCTCAAACTGTGCCTGATAGGTTTCCAACTCTTTTGCTTCTTCTTTCTCTGATTCCGTCATTTTTGTGTCCGCACTGTTTTTGATATAGAAATCCAGTTCTTTTCTTGCATTTTTGATTCGTTCCAGACCATTTTGGCATGCCTGCATCAACTCTCTGCTGAAGTTGATGGGGCTTCTATAGTGCCCGTTTAGAATAAAGAATCGAATTACTTCATACGGGAACTGTGCTGCAATATCTCGTACTGTAAAAAAGTTCCCCAAAGATTTGGACATTTTTTCATTGTCTACGGTAATAAACCCGTTATGCAGCCAGTACTTTGCAAACTGGCAGCCGTTTGCCGCCTCACTCTGCGCAATTTCATTTTCATGATGCGGGAAAATCAAGTCCTCGCCACCGGCATGAATGTCAATGGTATCCCCCAAATGATGCTTTGCCATAACAGAGCATTCAATATGCCAGCCAGGTCTGCCATCTCCCCAAGGAGACGGCCAACTGGGTTCTCCCTCTTTCTTCGGTTTCCACAGCACAAAGTCCGTAGAATTTCTCTTTGCATCGTCAATCTGAACACGTTCACTTGCCCCTGCAATCAATTCGTTCAGATTCTTTTTGGAGAGTTTCCCATATTCCGGAAATTTTTTGGTATCATAGTATACGGTACCATCTACCTCGTACGCATATCCCTTGTCAATCAATGTCTGCACCATTTCAATGATACCGTCCATTTCTTGTGTCACACGAGGATGCACCGTTGCGCGTTTCACATTCAATCCATCTGCATCATGAAACGCTTCTTCGATAAATCGATTGGAAATCTCTTCCATCGTACTGCCTTCCTGATTGGCGCGGTTAATAATTTTATCGTCTACATCCGTGAAATTTTGTACATAGGTTACGTCATACCCTTTGTATTCCAAATATCTTCTTACTGTGTCAAACACAACATACGGACGGGCATTCCCAATATGAATATAGTCATATACCGTAGGTCCGCACACGTACATTTTGACCTTGCCCGCCTCACGGGGGATGAATTCTTCTTTTTGTCTGGTTAATGTGTTGTATACTTTCATGGCTGTTCATCCTTCCTTTTGAAACCGTATTTTTCTGCTTGCTATTATATCATAAAACTGCATGTATAGGAATATTTTCCAAAAAACCATGCCGTTATTCTTTTTTCATCGGTTTATACCGCATGTTTTTTCTTCTTGGTGAATTCCGACGGTGCTGTCGGCTGGATGCGCATTCCATCTTTTCTAACAATTCTGGTAGGAGACCCAACTGCCGTTACGTTTGCAGGGATGTCTTCCAATACCACGGAACCCGCACCGATTTTGGTATTGGAACCGATATTAACCGGACCCAGCACAATCGTTTCCGCCCCAATCATCACATTATCGCCAACCGTCGGATGCCGTTTGATTTTATCTTTTCCGGTCCCTCCCAGTGTCACGCCGTGATACAGCATCACATTATCACCGATCTCAGCCGTTTCCCCAATCACAACACCCATACCGTGGTCAATAAAGAACCGTTTGCCAATCTGTGCACCTGGATGAATTTCAATCCCAGTCAATCCTCTGGATATCTGAGAAATCAGTCTGGCAAAAAAGAAATGCTTCTTCTGATACAGTCGATGGGCAATTCTATGATTGATCACCGCCCAAAAACTGGGATACAGAATCACTTCCAGAGTACTCCGAATCGCAGGATCTTTTTCCTTTACCACTTCAATCATTTCATTCAGTCTTTCTTTCCACAGTCTTACTTTCATGTTCATGTTCTCCTCTCGATACTGATTTTTTTGTTATGATATTACAGCACGAAATAAGGTGTTCCTGCGCTTTTCTTTTCTTCCTTCCGTTTCCCCAAAAAAGAAAAAGCTTCGTCTCTACAATCCTGTAAAGACGAAGCTGTTGATTCTCCGTGGTTCCACTTTACTTAGACGGTCTGTTTTCTTGCTGTAAAAACGATACCGTCTCACTTGAATGACTGTAACGTTGTCACCGGAACCGGGCTAATAAAATCACATTCGTTCGCCCGTTCAGTTCAGGAACGCACTTCATCCTCCTCGCCCTGTAAGCAGTTCCCACCCATGTCTGTTAAGACGGTGACAATCAAATCCACAGCCCACTTATGCGCTGTCCACTCAACTCTCATCGCCTTTCACCACGACTGCTATTCTCTGGCAGGTGATAAAAGGATTACTCTTTTCCATCATCACTTTTGGCTTATTTCGTTTTTTTCAGAAGGCAGACAGCCGAAGCGGCAATCCCTTCTCCTGCACCGGTAAATCCCAATCCTTCCTCCGTTGTCGCCTTGATATTGACTTGATCTATGTCTATGCATAGCACCTCTGCAATATTCTGTCTCATTTGAGCAATATATGACCTCAACTTCGGTTTTTGTGCAATTACCGTTGCGTCGATATTTATTATACAGTATTCTTTTTTAGAAATCAAGTCTAAAACGCAGTACAATAGTTTTTTACTATCTGCCCCTTGATACGCTGGGTCAGTATCTGGAAAATGCGTACCAATGTCGCCCAATGCCGCTGCTCCCAGTAACGCATCCATAATCGCGTGCAGCAATACATCCGCATCCGAATGCCCCAATAGCCCTTTTTCATACGGAATCTGCACACCGCCTAATATCAGCGCTCGATTTTTCACCAGCTTATGTACATCGTAGCCGGAACCGATTCTCATCATGACAAATCTTCCTTCCTTCCATTCCACTCAATGTCCGCGGCGCTTTTCCCGTTTTTTTGTTGCTTTTGCAAAAATCTCTGCCGTTGTTTTGCCGCTTTTGCTTCCTTACTCATTTTCCTGTATTCCATCTTGTGAGCTTCTCGTTCTGCCTGCAGCGCTTGCTGCGCTTTTGTCCCAATGCCAGTGTTTCTCGTTTGACAATGTATTGCCCGTTGTAGACGTTTTGGATTCTTCTGCTGTCTACACCGCCATTCATCAGATACCATCGGTCGGCTAAATATCAGGCTTGGAAATTGTCTTAACACAGATTGCTGAATCTGTTGTATATTCGGTTCTGCTCCAAATATCACCTTTACCACCTGATATCCTTCTGCGTTCTCCCGCTCATACAAACCAATCCAAAACGGCTCTGCAAAACAAACTGTCAGAGTGACCCGTGTCTGTTCCATGGTCATTCCTCCTTTTCTTTGGGTTCCACACAAAGAACGGACAACCAAGGAGGCAGGTTACTGACGGCAGAATACTGCCGCATTCGGACTACCAACCGAATCGTGTTTTTATCTTTGCAACCCCATCGTATGCGTTTTTTCCTGTTTTGTCAAGCATGTTCCAAAAACGCCTTGCGGGAACACAATCGTATGAAACGTGCATATCAAGCCAATCTCTTCGTTTTGTATGATTCCTATCTTTTAATATTTTTTCTACCATTCCTCTTCCTCTGTGTAAACGCAACAGCAGGGAACTTCCCCGGAAAGCTCCGGTTCTGTTCCCTGCTGTTTGGATCAAAGCTATCTCCGTTTTTATCTCACATTCCAAACGATGTTAGATCGTCTCATTGGGCATTTTCCATCCGTGATGATCGGTATGCAGCAAATGATGCGCCTTTTCTCCCAACGGCTCTCCCAGGAAATCCGCATACAGCGCCTGTACTGCCGGATTTTCATGGCTAAAGCGCATCTCAGAAATATCGTCCAGGAAATATAAGTGGTTCCCGCGCCGTTCCGCCTGTTCCACGCCATCTTTGATAGGCTGACCGCCGCCGCCGGAACAGCCGCCAGGACAAGCCATAATTTCCACAAAATCATAAGTGACATGCCCCTTACGCAATTCTGTGATCAGCTTTCTGGCATTACCCAAACCACTGGCAACCGCTACCTTCAATTCTTTACCTGCCAGCATAAACGTTGCTTCTCTCCAGCCTTCCTGACCGCGTACATCCCGAAATGCATCCGGTGCAGCATTTTCACCTGTTACCAGATAATAGGCACTGCGCAGCGCTGCTTCCATCACGCCGCCGGTAACCCCGAAAATCACGCCGGCCCCGCTTGCCTCTCCGATAGGTGAGTCAAACGGCGTACTTTCCAGCAAGTCTGTCCGGATGTGCTCTGCCCGCAGCATCCGAATCAATTCTCTGGTTGTCAAAGACAAATCCACATCCTGACCTGCACCGGCATCTCTCATGGTCGGTAAAAGTTGCTCACTCTTTTTTGCAATACAAGGCATAATAGAGACGCTAAATACCTTGTCTTTTGGCACTTTCAGTTTTTTTGCATAATATGCTTTTACCACAGCACCAAACATCTGCTGCGGAGATTTTGCGGTTGACAGACAGTCCACCATATCCGGATACTGTCCTTTCAAAAAACGTACCCAAGCTGGACAGCAAGAGGTGAACATCGGATATTTCTGCGCACCATTTTTCAGGCGCTCCAATAATTCACTGCCTTCTTCCATAATCGTTAAATCCGCAGCAAAATCTGTATCAAACACATAATCGACGCCCATCATCTTCAGTGCCGTCACAATCTTTCCAACGTCCGCTTCCTGCTCCGAAAGTCCCGTTTCTTCTCCCCATGCTGCACGCACAGCAGGCGCGATCTGTACAATCACCGTTTGCTCTGGATCCGCTAACGCATCAAAGAATTTATCGGTATCATCCCGTTCACTCAGTGCCCCTACAGGACAGTGCGTCACACATTGACCACAAAACGAACAGTCAGAGTCCATAATTCTCTTATTATGCGCCACGTCTACCGTCGTCCTAGCACCGGTACCTTCTACATCCCAAATATGCAAATCCTGCACCTTGTCACAAATCTGAATACAACGCATGCATTTGATACATTTGGAGGCATCTCGAATCAAAGGAGAACGGGAACTCCAAAGAAACGGCGGCACCTTCATCTCATAAGGAATTCTGCGGATACCCAAATCATTGGCAATCGTCTGTAACGTACAATTTCCGCTGCGCAGGCACATGGCGCATTTGCTGTCATGCTGGGATAGGATCAATTCTACATTGGTTTTGCGTACTTCCCGCACCCTTGGGCTGTTGGTATAGATTACCATACCTTCTGCCACCTGTGTATTGCAGGAAGATACCATATGTTCCACCCCTTCGATCTCTACCACGCAGACGCGGCAAGCGCCGATTTCGTTGATATCTTTGAGATAACACAGGCTGGGTATTTGAATACCGGATTCCCTTGCTGCCTGCAATATGGTCATGGTTTCTTTTGCCTGTATTTGTTTTCCGTCGATGGTCAGATTTACCATTTGTCCACCCTCCCTCCTTTGAAGTTACCATAGCCATAATGATCACAGCGCAGACAACGGCTGCTTTCCTGCATGGCTTCTTCATGGGTTAGTCCGCACTCGATCAAATTAAAGTCCCGATTTCTTTCGCCTGCATCTCTCTCCGTAGTATTAACTCGTCCGCTTGCCGGGAACATCGTCAGCCGAGCCGCCGGAATATCTACATCCACTGTAATATGGTGATTAAATCCTAAATATTCGTCAATATTCGCCGCCGCAACCTTACCTGCTGCAATCGCACGGATCACCGTTGCCGGTCCGGTTACGCAGTCTCCGCCAGCAAATACGCCTTCCATATTTTCAAAGTCGCTGCTTGCCATTGCGTCGATGACACCGCGTTTGATCGGAACACCGTATTCCTCAAAAGGCGCTGTTTCGATTCCTTGCCCTACTGCAACAATGATAATATCACAGGGAATTCGCACTGGCGGTGCATCTGCCGCAATGGGACGCGGTCTGCCACCGCTGTCCATTGGTCCAACAATCTGAGGCTGTACCCATAATGCTGTTACATTCTCATCTTCATCACCTGCAATTTTCAACGGCGCGTGCATGCACATGATTTCACAGCCCTCTCCGATTGCACCTTCAATTTCATCCGGCAACGCCGTCATATCCACTTTTCTTCTGCGATATACACAAATGACACTAGCAGCCCCCAGACGTTTTGCACTTCTGGTACAGTCCATTGCCACATTTCCGCCGCCTACCACAACAACCCGTTTTTTGTTAAAGTCCGGCAACGTTCCATCCCCGATATTGCGCAGCATCTGTACTGCGGAAATCACGCCGCGCTTGTCCTCTCCTTCGATTCCCATTTTTTTATCGCTCTGTGCGCCAATAGAGATATAAATACAGTCAAAGCTTTCATTTAACTGAGGTAACGTAATATCTTTTCCTACCTCGACACCGGTATGTACCGTAATCCCCGTGGATACAATCATTTCCACATCTTCTTCCAGCATCTCTCTGGGCAGTCGGTAGCTGGGAATTCCATAGCGCAGCATACCACCCAGTTTTTTGTGCTTTTCAAACACTTCCACATGATGTCCCATCAGAGCCAGATAATACGCCGCACTCAAACCGCCGGGACCACCACCCAAAACAGCAATATTCTTGCCCGTTGGTTCCGCACAAGCAGGCGCCGGCACCGTACCCGCATGGTCAACAGCATATCGTTTCAGCGCCCGGATATTGATTGCATCATCCACCATATTTCTGCGGCAGCGTGCTTCACAAGGATGTTCACATACCATCGCACATGCTGCCACAAATGGATTATCCTTGCGGATCAAACGTACTGCATCCGCATACCGTTCGTGAGAAATCAACGAAATATACCCTGGAATATCCACGCCGGCAGGACACAATGCCACACAGGGTACCGGTTGATGGATGTTAAACAGACAACGCTTATTATGGATATGTTCCAAGTAATCATCTCGAAATCCCAAAACGCCTTTGAGCACCATATCTGCTGCTTCCGTACCGATCGCACAGTCTGCAGAATTTTTAATCACACGGGCTGTTTTTTCGATTAAGTCCAAATCCTCCTCAGATCCTTTGCCGTCCAATACCTTTTCCAGCAAACTCTGCAGCTGTCCTAATCCGACACGGCATGGCACACACTTCCCGCATGTCTGCGCATGACATAATTTCAAAAAGGCTGCCGCCATGTCTACGGGACAGAGTCCAGGCGGACTTGCCGTAATTCTGCGCTCAATATCCCGATAGAGCCCCTCCACAACTGTCTGGGCTTTATTGGGCGTAATGATACTTAATCTGCTCATTTCTGCACCTCCTGCATTTCTTTTTCCAATTCTCTCCTTGTTGAAAAAAGGCGCTTCAGCCCTGCGGATCCTCTATTTGGTCTGAAACACCTGAACAACCTTTTTTTCTATTTTCTGCTAAATGCACCTTGCTTTTCTTGCAGACATCGATATCTTTTGGTATAGTATACCATAGATTTTCTGCTCTGCCCACCTTTTTTTGAAATTTTGCATAAAGTTATTCTTCTCTTTCTCATTATTTTATTATTATTTTATGATTCTGTAGAAAATCGTTTTCATTTATCAGACATGATGAGTAGAAACTTCTTCTTTCAAAAAACTTTATCGTTCTTTTCCCGAAATATTTCCTTCGACAATTTTCCCTTTGACGCAACGCCTGTACCATGCTATGATTTTCCTAATTCAATGAATACCTGAAACAATCTGGTGAGGTGAGTTTATGCAAAACAAATCTATCGAACAAATCGTCCGTAAACAACAAGCCTTTTTTTCCACAGGGAAAACCCATTCCCTTGCCTTCCGCCGTACTGCACTGCGCAGACTACGTCAAACCATCCTGCAGCATACCGAAGAAATCTATGACGCACTGTTTGCCGATCTTGGAAAAAGCCCTACCGAAAGTCATCTCTCAGAAATCGGTTTATGTCTATCGGAACTTTCCTATATGCTGCGCCATCTGCGGCAATTCTCCCGCCCCAGACGTGTGCCCGCTTCTCTGCCGCAATTTCCAGCAAAGGCGTTTGTCCTTCCCGTTCCTTATGGCGTCACATTGATTCTCAGTCCATGGAACTATCCATTTCTACTCACTGTAGAACCGCTGATTGATACTCTGGCTGCAGGCAATACTGCTGTCCTCAAGCCCAGTCCGTATGCGCCGCATACTTCTGCTCTCTTGGCAAAACTGCTGCATACTTGTTTTCCCTCCTCTTATGTTGCCGTCATACCCGGCGGCTGGGAAGTAAGCCAGGCACTGCTTCATCAGCCGTTTGATCATATCTTCTTTACTGGAAGCCCTTCTGTCGGTAAAGAAGTTATGCGCCACGCCGCAGAACATCTAACGCCAGTAACCTTAGAATTAGGCGGAAAAAGTCCCTGTATCGTAGATGAAACTGCGGATTGCCGGACCGCAGCAAAAAAAATTGTCTTTGGGAAGTTCCTCAACTGCGGTCAAACCTGTGTAGCGCCAGACTATATCTACTGTCACAAAAGCCAAACAGAACACCTGATTCAAGCGCTAAAACAGGAAATACAACGGCAGTTTGGCAAGGATCCATTACAAAATCCTCATTATGGCAAAATCATTCATGCCAAACATTTTGAACGTCTGTGCCGCTTCTTACAGCCGGAACAGATTATCTGGGGTGGACAAACGGACAAAGCTTCTCTGCGCATCGCGCCTACGCTTCTGTATCCTGTCTCTTGGGAAGATACCATCATGCAGGAGGAAATCTTTGGTCCCTTACTCCCGATCTTGTCCTATACCCATTTAGAGGAAGTGCTCCATATCATCGAACAGCATCCACACCCTTTGGCACTGTATCTGTTTTCTCAAAATCCACGCACCACCCACCGTGTTTTCAGATACTGCCGTTTCGGCGGCGGATGTATCAACGATACTCTCCTGCATTTGGCTTCCAGCCACATGGGATTCGGCGGTGTCGGCACCAGCGGCATGGGTGCCTATCATGGGAAAGCCGGCTTTGATACCTTTTCTCATCAAAAAAGCATCCTCGTCCAACGCACACACCCACAAATCTCACTGCGCTATCCGCCTTACAGTCGCCTAACGCAGCTTTTCATCCGGTATTTTTTTCGATAGGACTTTTGGCTTCGGCAGCATCTTTATTTTGATGTCTGCCGTCTTATTTTGCGGCAATTCTTTGTCTGTTGTTCATCAGTTATTCACAATTATCTGCTATGATATTTTGTAATACAGCAAAAACAGGAATGGGACAACGTATCACTGCCTTTATCATCACCGCTTCCGCAATGAGAGATGTAGTGACCTAGCGATCGAGTCCATTCCATATAAATAAATCCTGATATATAAAAATTGATAGGAGGAATTCTTTTGCATCTTTTGTTTACCGTTGACGACCAATATGTACCGGTTTTGGGTACTTGCATGCAATCCATATTACGCTTTCCCTGCGCACAAGGATATGATTTATATATTCTGCATGCGGGGCTTTCTGCTGTTTCCATCCAGTACCTTAAGAAAGTAACCCAATCCCATGCACGCCTGCATCTGATCTCCATCGATGCTCATTCCTTTGACGAATTTCCACAAAACGCCCGCTATCCCAAAACCATGTATTATCGCTTGCTTGCGGCAGAATTTCTACCGCAGCACCTGGAACGAGTCCTCTATTTGGATCCAGATATCATCGTGATCCGTTCCTTGGAAGCCTTATACCACATGCCATTTGACGGACAGATGTTTTGCGGCGCCACTCATGTGCAAAAAGTACTTACCCGCCTCAACGGTGTGCGCCTACAAGCCCCAGAAGACGCACCATATTTGAATTCCGGTGTTTTGCTGATGAATTTGCCGCGGATGCGCCATAGTATTCGGCGTTCCGATATTTTGGAATATATCGAAAGACGACAGGCTTATTTTACCTTGCCGGATCAAGATATTTTATCCGCCCTCTATGGCAAAGAAACCAAATTACTGGATACCTACCGTTATAACCTCAGCGACCGTATGCTTCTCATCCGCAATGCTTCTTTACAGCAAGAGAACATTGATCTGCGATGGGTGCGGGAAAATACTGTTATCATTCATTATTGCGGGAAAAATAAACCTTGGAAAAAGAATTACCATGGCATATTAGGCTGTTTTTACACAGAAGTAGTACAATCGCCACAATATCTGCCCTTCGATGCCTCCATGACAGCCATAGAGAATTCCTAGATGGTTTTACCTCCCATTTTCTCTTTTCATATATCGCCAACATTATGTTCACATCCATTTTGCCTGTATCGCAGACAACTATTTTGACAGAGGTGGTGAAACAGCCGCCTCTTCCCTTTATGGGGCGCATACAAACATCAATCGTACCACATGTATCAGAATACACCGCGATATATCTGCATCCTTCCTTCCCTCTTACAACCTTTCTCTATCGCCAACTCCAAAACATCGGAGCGCATCTTCGTTTTCTGATACGGATTTTACTTGTGTTTTCCTAAAATTTGGTATAGGATTAGTATAAAAACAAATGAAAGACAGGAGGAATCCACCATGCAGCATACAGATATTGCGGCTGCCGCTCGAGCAGGCGCAGAACAATATTTTGACGCAGAACTGGAATTCTTAAAAAAATGCTCCGCCATTGACTGTGGTACAGGCAATGTTGTCGGCAATGCCAAAGTCACTGCTTTGATTTCGGAAATTTTGCAGGAAATGGGTGCCGAAGTGAAATTGATTTTTGCCGAAGGCTTAGGAAACCACATCGTCGCTACCCTGCGTCCAGAAGGCTGGAAAGGCAGCATCGTCCTGAACGCTCATACCGACACCGTCTTTGGCGAAGGCTTTACTGCACAACATCCATTTCATATCGAAGGAGATTATGCATATGGTCTTGGTATTGGCGACTGCAAAGCTGGTATCGCCATTTCACTCTATGCCGTAAAAGCTGCTATGGAAGCCGGTTTGCTGCCCAAGAAAGAAATCAAATTTATCTATAACTGCGACGAAGAAATCGGTACGCAATCTGGCAGTCAAGTATATGCACAGGAAGCCAAGGGGGTCGAATACGCGTTTGTGTTTGAAGGATGTGATCTGCGCGATGGCGTATATGGTGTTGTTACCTCTCGCCGCGGCGTCATTTTGGGCACCATCGACGTTACAGGGAAAGAAGCGCATGCTGGCGCCGCTTATCTAGAAGGCAGAAGCGCCATTTTAGAAATGGCACATAAAATCATCGAATTATACAGCTTCAATGACATGCAGCAGGGCATTTATTACAACGTCGCTCCAGTGGAAGGCGGGAGACCTAACGGGATTGTTGCCGGTAGCGCGCACGCAGAATTTTGTTGTGCAGGATTGCCCACCAACGCTTCTTTTTCACAAGCAGAACAAAATATCTGCTCTCTAGAAGAAAAAACCACTGTACCGGATTGTAGGGTAACCGTTGGATATCGCACATTGTTTCCAGCCATGGAAAAAAGCGCACAAAATCATCTGGCTTATTTGGCGGTAGAGAAAGCGGCGCATTTGCTGGAGATCCCCGTTGCAGAAGTAGCGGAAGCCGTTGCAACCGACGCGGCATATCTCAGTTCCTTGGGTATCCCCACTGCAGACGCACTCTCTGCTGTCTGGAAAGATATTCATACAACTGAAGAATGTATCTATCTGCCATCTTTGAAAGAAAAAACAGCTCTGTTTATTGCGACACTGGCAATGCTATAACCATCCTCAGAACATCTCCTTTTTAGAAACTACATAATCAAACGACATCTACTCAAAAAACAACAAGCAGATTGAAACAAACAATCCGCTTGTTGTTTCGATGTCTCAAGGACATCCTCATCTTTTATATCAACCGAACATTCCTGTATATAGTGATAGACATATTGATCGCATTTGCATCTTTTTGCTCTTATCCGATAGATGATTTTGGAAACTATTCTATCCCCTCTGTATCACGGCATATCCTGTTTAAGAAGGATAACCTCTGTCGGTTTCACTCATCGACCTTGTAAAAACTTTCAATGTATTAAGGTATAGATAACTTCTTTGAAACGTTTTGCTATCCTTCAAAAAACAATGAAATAGAACAATCTATCGAAATTTGGAGGAATTGACCGTGAAGGAATATAAGATGATAACGGCAAAATCGCCAGAAGATACAGAAAAAATGAACTATTACACTTAGACGATTCGGAAGTAAAAGATGTGCCATTTTGGAAAATAACCAGATCATATCCCCTTGATGTTGCCTTAGTTAAAGAGATAAAACGTATTCGTTTATGGCACAACTGTGTCTCTATTTATTGCACAGCATACAACAAAAATAGTCATTCCCTAAGGGCAGCTGAGAAAATCGGCTGCTTTTCCCTGATATAATTTGGCGAAGTATTTCAACTTCCCATGAAATCACTACCTTCTTTGAAAAGAGGCACAACCATTCCTTTTATCGTTGACAAACGTAACTGTTCTGCTGTATCGAAAAGAAAAAAATATAAAAAAGATAGGAAATGGTATCCTTAAGTGATATCATTCTAATTGTATCAGCTTTGATAAATTATCATTTTAAGGAGGCGAATATCTTGAGTAAAGAACATATCATACCAGCATGTTCGGGAATGAAAATTGATGTAAAGCAAGGTCAAACGATCACTGTAATTGATATCGAAGGCGGTCAAGTGATTGATTTTTTTGCAGAAGTAACAAGCAACCCAAATGAATTTCTTTCAACCGGAGTAACGATTGACTGCAACGAGTCTTTGAAATTAAAAATTGGAGATATTATTTATACAAATCTATATCGACCCATGCTGAAAATTCTTTCTGATGATGTAGGTGAGCATGATTTGCTCCACCCATGCTGCCGACCAGAAATGTATGATTTTTTCTACCATAATGGCGAAAAACACCCAAACTGTTTTGATAATATCAATCATGTCCTTGAAGAACGACACACCATAATTACACCTGTTAATCTATTTATGCACACAAAAATTAATACCAATGGCACTATTTCGGTGGAAAAACCTGTTTCCAAAGCTGGAGATAAAATCATCATAAAAGCATTGTTGGATATTACATTGGGAGTTGCCGCTTGCAGTGTTTCTGAAAGCAAATGTAACAGCGGGAAATGCTCCCCTGTTAAACTCGTTATTGATTAAAACAAATAAACGTTTCCTAAAAAATTTAGTCTCTTCCTATTCTGCTGAAATACCGTGATTTTACGGAAATGCTGCCCTTTTCCTATATCGGAGATTTTTTTACACTCCTCTCTCACGGCTCGAATGATTTCTTTTACGCAACGTGATCTTCCGTTCTTTTCCATCTCTCACATTCTGTTTGGAGAAGGGATTGGAAAAAGGGACAAATAGATTTCTTCTTAAAATATTATGTAGTGAAAGTTCATTTATAAGGAAAACAAAAGAATTCTCCTTTTCTTCTTTCCAGAGCAAACAAAGCATGGTATACTGTTACTGTATACAATAAAATGTACTAAAATGTGAGGTGTTTGATATGAAAGTGGAGACTCGTTTGGTCCTCAGTGCCATCTGCGGTATTTTGGTATTTCTGTATCAATGGATCTTCAAAAACAATCCGGATATATATTCTGCTGTTGTTGCATTTGCCCTCATTTATTTTCTATGTCCGTATATCTTCACACGTTCCTTTTTCTTTGGACAGCGTAACGATCAACAAGATATCTCTAAAAAAAAAGGATCCACCACAATCGTAACTGCGATATAATCGCAAAACAAATTCTGCCCGCCGTAATACTGGGCAGTTTTTTAGTGGTAAAATCGTTAACTCCACTCAATTGCTGCATCTATAAAACAGTAGAAATTTTCTGCTTTGCGGGCATATCTTATCCCTCTCTCTTTTAATTGAGTTGCTACATATAATCTACACCACATATATTTCAATTTCTATGAAAACTTCCTAATTCGTTTTAGTAATGCGGTGTAGCCAAATCCTCATTCTAAAATTATAACATAGGAAGTTTTATGCACTAATTATTTGTCACTAGTAGAACTCGGAGGGATTTTGCTAAATTTAGTCAAAACCACGCCTAGCTGACGTGGTTTGCACCAGCCCTATCAGGGTTTATTCAGAACCCGCTCCTAAATGACGCTGGCTTTTACTTCGTTCCAGCCTTAGTGGTATGATTATCTACTGCCCTTAAAAGGGTTTCATATTCTTTTGTATTCAGCTTGTCCTCAATTTGATCTTGTTTTTCCTGTTCTCTGATATATTTTTGAATCGTTGCTGTATTTCATCCGACCGTACTCACATAATATCCTGTCGCCCAGAAATTCCTATTTTCGAATTTATACTTCAGATTTACATGACGATTGAACATCATCTATATCGCACTTTTCTCTTTTAAGTATCCCTGCGATGCACTCATTTTCGATGGAATCTCTACCAGATAATGGATATGATCTGGCATCATATGACCTTCAATAATTTCTACATCTTTCCATTTATATAAATCCTTAATTATTTTTTGAATATCCGTTCTCAACTCATAATAAAATTTTTTTCTATACTTTGGTGTAAATAAAAGCATCGTCCTTTCATCTGTAAAATATTTAGGCTTGAACACCCTTATTTTACAACAAGGACGATGCTTTTTGCTTAAACTTTAATCTCACCCGCAGAGCGGGCGGTTGTTAAAGGCTACTCTGCAGCCTTCGGCACTAAAGTAATAATCAAAACCACTAGTAAACTAGTGGTTTGAACAATCCCTAGAAGGGGCATTGCGTGCTTATTCCCCAAAAGGGAATATCGAAGATTTGGCATCGCATTACAATTACAGGCAGCCACTAAAAGTGGCTGTCTATTTTGCCTTATTCTCCTCTGCTACCCGTAAACGGGTCTGTGTACTCT
>DXEB01000003.1 GCA_019115165.1 Candidatus Anaerotignum merdipullorum
TCACATAATTTTCTAATGATTTGCCCTATATCTGCTCTTAATTCTTTGTATATCACTTTTCTTCTGTATTTTGGTGCAAATACTATGTGATATTGGCATCTATATTTGGAATGTGCAGTACTTTTTATTTCTTTTCTCATATTAAAAACCTCCTGATTTTCTTTTAGTAATGCGGTCGCCAAACCTTCATTCTAAAATTATAATTAGGAGGTTTTATATACTAAAGTATTTTATTTACCCCTAGTAGAACTAGGGGTTTTGTTAAGCTAAAGCATCCAACAAAAAAATACATCCGATTTTTCGGATGTATTTTGCCTTTCTAAATATGGAATCCATTCTCATAAAATTTATGACTTCTATCAACATCATATTGACGGGAATCCCACAAACAGCTAATCTGCCTAGGGAACCTATCTCACTGCATTTTTATCTGATACATACTGCTCTATCTGTGTACGATAAACACCATACTTTGTCTATTTTCTGGTTACATTCTCAAATATCCAATTTCATATCCCCCTGAGCAATCCAGCCTTTTTTTCGCATAAATTCAGAAAAAATGAGCGTCAATACTGCTGGAAGCACAAAATGCAGCAATATGATTTCTGCCAACAACACGCCGCTGCTTCTTGTGCCCGCCATTGTCTGCCATGTCATAAACTGACCAATCAGTCCGCTGGTACCCATCCCGCCGCCTGCTGGGTTATTTTCCATTTTGAAAACCATAGTGGATAACGGTCCCAATATGGCCGCAGTTAATGTCGGCGGTATCCAAATCAACGGATTTTTGACAATATTAGACATTTGTAGCATGGATGTGCCAAATCCCTGTGCAAAAAAACCATCCCATTTGTTTTCTCGAAAACTTGCTACTGCAAATCCAATCATTTGCGATGCACAACCAACCGTTGCTGCACCTGCAGGCAAACCAGATAATCCTAAAATAATCGATAAAGCTGCCGAACTAAGCGGTCCCGTCAAGACCAGCCCCATCACAACGGAAAGAATTATTCCCATCCAAAATGGCTGCAATGTCGTCGCAACCTGAATCCATTCACCAAGCTGATTCATCCCTTCTGCCAAAGTGGGACCAATCCATACGCCAATACAACCGCCGGTGACCATCGTTACCATCGGGGTGACGATAATATCCACTCTAGTTTTTCCAGAAACCAAATTTCCTAATTCCATCCCAACTAACGCTGCCAAAAACGCCCCCAAGGGATCTCCTGGTCCTGTCAACAATACCGTTCCGTCTACAATGAGCGTGCCATTTACAAACGCCGATGCATTTGCTCCAATCATTCCAGTGATAAAAGAGGAAAAGATAACCATTCTCGGCATCTTGATAACATATGCTGTTGCTGCGCCAATTCCACCGCCAGTGGCGACAGATGCCAATGTTCCTACGCCAACCAAAAACGTTTCTACACTTCCATCAAAAAAACTGCCGATTTGTTTCAGCATCAGACCTACGATCAATGTGCAAAACAATCCCACTGTCATCCCGTTAAATCCATCCAGCAAATAGCGCTGCACAAGCTTCTTACGAATTTCTTTCCCTTTCAATACAAACCCTCTTTTCTGTATATACACATATATTTACATTTCGTCCTATCGTATCATATTTTGCAGAAAATTACAAGAACAGATGGAAAATTCCTTGTAGGCTTCTTTCAAAAATCCATTCCAAATGACTCGTCTGCATATCCGTTGTATTTTTATCCGGCTTTCATGTTCATATTGCAGATTCTCGCAGAATCTAACATGTATATATATTCTTAGCAATAGCATCCAATCTTTGCACCAAAAAACCATGAGCATAGCTCATGGTTTTTACGTTTTATCTGTCTTATCCAATCTTTACAAAAACATTCCTAATCACAGAATTTGCCAATCATCAGGAAAAATCTTTCATTTTTTTCATTTCTCTGCATCCGTTTCTTCCAACAAATATCCCACTCGCCGCAATTCTGCACAGATTTCATCCAATGTCTGTTCATCCTCCGCTGCAATCGTGTGCGTATGCACACCATTGGTCAGCTCCAGCAATGGCATACAGCCTGTTTCTTCCGTCGTGTGTAAAAACTGTAAAATATCTTTCTTACTTTTGATACGCAAAGCCTCACCAACACTGCCATATATGGGGTGATTGACATGGGTATACAAAATATGTCCACCCAAATCCACAATTCTCTGAAGTTCATCCGCAATCTGGTCTTTTTGGTGACATACCGTAATCTCACGCCTGCATCGTGTATCCGTATCCTTTTGCAGCAGATACCCCCTTGCTGTGGAAAGTATGGGCTGTCCACTGGCTTTCAGTATCCCCATATCTTTTACGATGACTTGTCTTGTTACCGAAAAATGTTCCGCCAGTTCACTGCCGCTGACTGGCTCGTCTGCTGCCTGCAGATATTTCAATATCTGATGGCGTCTGTCTTCACTATTCAAAGAAGTACCTCCTTTCGGATATATTGTTTTTTCACAGTTACCATCCGCATGTATTACATTAACATATTACAGCCCCAATTCCTCATGGATCAAAACGATCTCTGCACCCATTCCCATCATAGGACCCCAATGAATACTCATGCCGCGACAAATCCGTTCCGGACTCTTGCAATCATAGCAGCGTTCTCCTTTTACACAAGGCGTGTTCACGCCAAATTGCCGTGCTCGTTTTGGAGCCGCAACATTTCTTGCCCTCCAAATAGCAGCGCTCAAGTCTTCTGTCAGCTTGTTTTCCCCAATGACAAAATAAACCTTTTGGTGCCCGAATAACGCTGCAGACAGCCGGTTGCCCACCCCGTCAATATTGACAATCTCGCCGCTTTCTGCTAAGGCATTGGCAGAAAGCAGATAAACATCCGTCTGCATCGCCGCTTTTCTCGCCTCGTCTTTGTCTTGCTTCCAATGCCAATAGACGGTATTATGCACAGATAATTTCCAGAATAAATCCAGCCGCTCCAGCGTTGCAGATCCGCCAAATCCCACCGTCACGTTATCGATCTTTCCGTCCAGATATGCCGCCGCCTCCTCTGCCGTATCAAAC
Source organism: Candidatus Anaerotignum merdipullorum (assembly GCA_019115165.1). Lineage (GTDB taxonomy): Bacteria > Bacillota > Clostridia > Lachnospirales > Anaerotignaceae > Anaerotignum > Anaerotignum merdipullorum. The sequence goes on from DXEB01000003.1 coordinate 3,056, forward strand.
TCAGTTACCGCATAACCCCGTGCCAACAACTGCGTCTTTACCTTTGTAAAATCCATCCCTCTTCCCCCTTACTGCTTTTCTTCCTCTTTGTGTTCCGTTTCCATCACCACCGGAATCAATGCCGATGCCAATTTTCCTTTTCCTCTTGTTTTTACATAAAAATAGCCAATCACAGAGAACACGATGGCACCAATAAAATTCACCATCAAATCTTTCATGGTATCAATCAATCCAATATCAATGTATCCGCCCGGAAATTCCATCCAGTCTTCTCCATTGACTACCAAGCTGGTAATCGGTTCGTGTACCACCTGATTCAATCCGGATGGATTCAATGTGACAGAATGAATGGTCCGCACAATAAAATCTTTTTGCGCATCGGTATGAAAAATTTGATCAAACCAAAATTCACAAAATTCCCATAATACACCGACTGTCATAGAAAAACAAAATGCCACAACCGCCAGAAATAGTGGAGAGAGCTTAAAGGTCATCCGCTCACTTCGATTAAACAAGTCTACGAGGGAAAATCCCACCGCCGCCACTAAAAACCCATTGACGGTATGCAGCATCGTGTCCCAACCGGGAATCAGCGTATAAAACGACGAAATTTCTCCTAATATTTCCGCAGAGAAAATAAAACAATAGATAATTCCTTCCATCAACGGCGGAATGTCAATTGCTAATTTTCGTTCCAAAAAAATAGGTACACAAAACAATAGCAATGACAAAATACATACAAAAACATTTTCATACCTGCCCATCATTGCGGAACGAATCAATACCAAAACAATCAAAACAGACAAAATACCACGGATAGTCAATCTGCGCTTTGCATGATGAGGCATATTGTGAAACAATCCGTTGGTTTCTTCTTTCGCCATATCGCATTTTCTCCTTTCCTACCGGCAGGGAAGTATATTTCCAAAACGCACAAAGCCGCCTGCTGCAGATCTTCCGGGCTTTGCGGAAGTTTGTAAGATTCCTGTCTGCCTTTTTCTCGTTTTTGCCGGACTTCGTTCAAAACTTCTGGTCCGATACAGGCTTATCGCAAGTCATGCATGGATTCCACCCATACCGCAACGAAACCCTTCCTTTTTGAAAAAACTCCTGATTGTTTTATTGTACCACAGTTTTCCCTTTCTGTAACCTGTTTTATCCATGTCCAAGAAGAAAGTTGTCTTTCTTTCGCAGACGTTTTTTCGATTTCTCCCGCCGCCACGCTCTTTCCTTTCGCTTACTTTTCCACACTGCCAAAAGCTGTTCCTCATCGCCCTTCGCGGCATATCTTTCCGACCTTCTATCCCCTCCATCTCGCCAAGGTTGTCTCCCTTTTGGATATCCTTTTTTTGAATGCATGCACCTTCTTCATCAAAAACTTCCTTTTCGGTTCCGTGTTGATACTGCTAAAGCATGGAAATCCCATGCAAAAATATCCTTTCGGGCTATATATGGGGTAAATCATAGTTGCTGTCTCTTTATTTATTTTGCTTCTAACTTTATTTTAACCGCATCGGTCATATTCTACGACCAATTTTGCCGTGTTTTTTCACAAGGTAAAGTTGAATTTTACTTTTATTCTTGATACCAATGGCGTAAAGGCGACAGCGCTCCTTGCTGTCACCCCCTGGTTGCCTACCAGCAAAAACGGACGGCTGTTAACAGCGGCACATATGCGCTGTTCATCTTGACCGTTGATTGGCGCGGCTGGCTTTGCTATTTGTCTGATTTTATGCAAAGTGGAATTTTGCACCAAACATCGTTAATCATATCTCAAAAGATTAACAATGTAGGCAATTCTTAAAATTCCATAAGGAATTGCGGCTCCGATCAGTGCAAATATGAACGCATACTCGCTCGTTAAACCGAATCCGATTACACAACAGAGCATCGTAAGAAAAAGGGTATATTTTACAACTTCAAAATTTTTGGCGGCCCTCTTTAATGCAAGGTATTGCTTCCTTTCGTCTTGTTCCTCAATCAATTCCTGTTCGCTTGTTCTTTTCGGAACAAAGACAAGCACAAAAATGACGAAAAACAGAACTGCAACTATTCCTACCGCCTGCATGAGTGTGAATGTCACGGTTCTACCAAAATAGAAACTTAAAACTGCACAAGCTATCAGTAACAAGACCAATATATTTTTTATGTTCAGCCATTTCATAGTTTAGTTTTCCTCCTTCGTATCATCTTCCTCGTTGTCATTTTGAAAAGCCAATACTACATGGACAATACCAACGAACAGACACGCACCGATTACTAAAATTGGTTTCAATAGCCCGTGAACATTGTGAGAAAAAATTGTAAACCTCACCACGGCAATCGCTATCCCCAAAAGGATGAATAAAATACCTCTGAGAAACAGATTTTTATTTTTGATTTTCATGTTGAATTTCCTCCATCTCTACATTTTCTTGCAAGCAACATAGTTCCTCCACCGTTGTATGAAACACACGCGCAATTTTGTACGCAAGTACGAGAGAAGGATTATATTCGCCTCTTTCTATCGAATTGATTGTCCTTACAGTTACTTGAACCCGGTTTGCAAGTTGTTGCTGTGTCAATCCGGCGGCTGTTCGCAACTCTTTAATAATAGTTTTCACACTCCTCACCTCGAAAATAGGAAGTAAACTTCTTAGGAAGTCAACTTCCTGTATAAATTCGGAATAGTGGGTTGCTGTCTATCAACCTCTTGTGTGTTACTTTATGGCACATGAACATTTATTAGACGCTTATCCCAGTAAAACTGAACATGAAAAAGGGCTCAAAAAAAGGATTTCCCGATTTTCTCGAGAAATCCTTTTTGACCTTCCGGCTAACTGCCGCCGCATTTCCGTTTGGCACTAGTTCGGCACTGTTTTTCCAATCCTCCTTTATCTCACTAACTGCATAAACCATTCCACCGTTTCTGGATCATAGTGGGAAAAAAAGGCACTTTCCTGTTCATCTAATGTGCGAATCAAGTCCATATCCTCTTGCGCCAACGTAAAATCAAACACATTTCTGTTTTCTATCATCCGTTCCAGATGAGTTGATTTGGGAATAACCACAACATCGCTTTGCAGTAAAAATCGCAAAACGACCTGTGCTACACTCTTTCCATACTTTTCACCAATCTTCTGTAATACCGGATGTGTGAATAATCCTTTTTTGCCTTCTGCAAACGGACCCCAAGATTCATGCTGAATACGATACTTTTTCAAAATTTCATGTGCCTTTGCTTGCTGGTGAAACGGATGTGTTTCAATTTGATTCACCATTGGCGGAATTTCTACAAAATGATACAAATCAATCAAACGATCCGGATAGAAGTTGGATACGCCAATTGCCCGAACCTTGCCTGCACGATATGCTTCCTCCATTGCACGATAACTGCCGTAATAATCATTGAATGGTTGGTGGATCAGCAATAAATCAATATAATCCGTCTTTAATTTTTGCAAAGATACATCAATGGAACGTTTTGCCTTTTCATATCCCGCGTTGGTAATCCAAATCTTTGTAGTCAAAAACAACTCTTCCCGTGGGATACCGCTTTTCGCCGCAGCTTCACCAACTCCTTCTTCATTCCCATATGCCTGCGCCGTATCAATAGAGCGATATCCCGCTGCAATGGCATCGCTGACACAGCGTTCACACTCCGCTGGATCCACTTGATACACGCCATAACCCAGTTTCGGCATCCTTACACCATTTTGTAATATTACATATTCTGTCATGTTTCTGCCTCCTTACCTTCTGTTGATCCATTCTATGATTTTCTGTTTTTCTTCCTTGACATTTGCACCGTGAATAGGCAATCCTTTGGCGATCTTTGCACCGGGACACAACCGTTGGATATCCGCCTCACTCTTGCCCATCCCGCTGCCTTCATGTGTACAAAACGGATAAATTGTTTTTCCAGAAAAGTCATAGCTTTCTAAAAATGTAAATACCACCATCGGCATGGTTCCCCAATAATTGGGATATCCCAAATAAATCGTGTCGTATTCTTCCAAATGCTCCGGATATTGCCGCAACTCCGGTCTTGCATCTCGTTTTTGATCATCCTTGGCTTCTGCAATACATCTGGAATAAGTTTCCGCATACGGCACCAGCGGTTCCAAATGAAATAAATCCGCCCCTGTCTGCTGTTGTATGATGTTGGCGGCAATTTCTGTATTGCCCGTTTCCAAATGGCAAATCTTTCCATTCACGTAGTTTTCTCCCGCACGGGAAAAATAGGCAATCAAAGCTTTCATATTGTTTCACCTCAAATTCCATTCCATTTTTCTTTTTTGTCATGCAGCACTTGATACTGCAGCCATACGCAGTTTCCTTCTTTCACCTCTGCACGTTTCAAACGAAATCGAATCGCCTGATCAGAAGATAGTCCTTCTTTTGCAGCAAACAATGCCGGCGTATGCATCGAACCATCTGCTGCTGATGCAATGACCATACTGACCTCATCACACATTCCTGCTTGCAGAAAAGACCAGTTCAATACACCTCCTCCGCCCAACATCAATGTTTCGATCCCGAAGATCGTTTTTAATTTGTGCAGCAGCAGTGCGTAATCCAATTTTTCTTCACCCACAATAAGATAGGATATTCCCAACTTACGCAAAAAAGCCCGATATGCATTGTCTGCACGCTCTGTTAAAACCTCTATGACATGTGCTGTCGTATCCCCATAAGTCAATATATTGTTCTTCCATCCCAAACGTCCTGACGGATCTATCGACACATAATACATCCCAAAATTCGGTGCCGCAACAAAATCTCCTTTTGGTACCACAGGTGCATCCCGATCTAATGCTGGTTTTTCATAAAAAGTAAAATTATCATCGGTCGTCACCCGACCGGATAACCATCCCTGATGGTGGTACTGAGGCTGTTTTCCAAACGCAATCTGATAAAATATATCGCTTGCCTGTTCGCCTTCCGGCGTATCCATATAGGTCCCCATAATCTTTCCATCCAAAGACGTCATCATATGACAAAAAATATATGGTCTATCCATCTCCAACCTCCTCTTTTTCCAAAACAAATGATTTCCTTACTCATCGTTGTAACAATGCCAAGTTATTTCTGCTCCCTATCATACACGCTTTTGTCTTGACGCGGAATTCCCAAATTGGCTATAATAGTATATACCAAAAGGAAATACCGGAGGTTCTTATGTACAATCATCAAATACAAACATTCCTATATGTGGCAGACTGCGGAAGCTTCAACAAAGCTGCTGAAAAACTTTATATCACAACTGCTTCCGTGATGAAACAAATGAACGCATTAGAAGAACGCATCGGTGTCCAATTATTGGAACGCACCAACCGCGGTGTTTTTCTGACAGCAGCCGGGAAATCTCTGTACAAAGACGCCAGAAAAATCATACAAGCATCTCACGATGCCATTCAGCGAGCAAAAGAAGCTGCTGGGATAAGCCAATCTTTGATCCGCATTGGTACATCCTTACTGAATCCCTGTAAAGTCATCATGGATCTCTGGGCACAGGTGAATGATATCGATCCACACTTCCAAATCAAAATTGTCCCTTTTGAAGATGAACATACTAATATTCTGACCATTATCTCTTCTCTGGGAAAAGAATTGGATATCATTGTCGGTGCCTGCGATTCGGCGCAGTGGCGGAGTCGTTGCCAAGTTTATCCGCTTGGGAACTACCAAATTTGTTGCGCCATCCCACGCAGCCATCCTTTGGCAACTTACCCGCTACTGCAGTTGAACGACTTATCTGGGGAAACCTTGATTATGGAGCAAGCCGGAGATTCTCCCATACTGGACAGTATTCGTCAATTACTAGAAACACAGCATCCGCAGATTCATATTTTAGATGTTCCGTACTTTTATGATGCAAACGTATTCAATATCTGCGAACAATCCGGCTGTTTTCTGTTAACATTAGACGCTTGGTCAGAGGTACATCCTTCTCTTGTCACGATTCCAGTCGCGTGGGATTTTGTCATGCCTTACGGATTGCTTTATTCCAAAACACCTTCGGCAGAAGTGCAAGCCTTCCTACGCGCTATACAAAACGTACAAAAACATCTTTCCCCGCAACAAATCATGCCCTAATTTGTTTCACCTTTGCCTGGTTTTTGTGAACACTGTTTTGGCTTCCTCTGTTTTAGATACCACAATGCGCAATATAAAAACAGCAAAGGGGGATAATTACTATCAAAA
>DXEB01000029.1 GCA_019115165.1 Candidatus Anaerotignum merdipullorum
ATGACGGTGGTGACCGCCATCATCGGCACGGTGGTGACGTACTGCATCAAGTCCTTCAAGGAAACGAAGGAGGAAGAAAAAGTGGCGTATCTGCGGGAAAAGAATGGGATAGAGCAGGAAGTAGTTTGGACGAACAAGGAGGAAGAAGCATGAAAGAAATAGGCATGTGGTTGGCGGAAAACTGGTATTTGGCGTTGACGGCGGTGGTCATGGTGGTGATGGCGGTCGTTTTGGTGGGGTCGTTTGTCAAGCTGCCCACCAAAGAGCAGATTGCCAAAATCAAGGAATGGCTGCTGTATGCGGTGACCGAAGCGGAAAAAGAACTGGGCGGCGGCACCGGGCAGCTGAAGCTGCGGCAGGTGTATGACCTGTTTGTGCAGCGGTTCCCGGCTGTGGCGGCAGTGGTTTCGTTTGATACGTTTTCTTTGTGGGTGGACGAAGCGCTGGAGCAGATGCGGGAGCTGCTGGAACAGAATCAGCGTGTCCAGAAATATGTTGGGACGCAGGGAACATAATTTTCTGAAACAATGAGGCAGGGGCAAAAACCTCTGCTTGTTCATAGGATGGGATCAAGGGGGTAGAAGGTATGACAGGACAAGAATTGGTGGCGTTTGCCAAAAGTAAATTGGGTGTGCCGTATGTGTACGGCATGAAGGGGGAAGTGATGACCCTCGCCAAGTACAACCAGCTGAAATCTATGTATGGCGATCTGGTCTGGGACAGCGACAGAAATAAGGTCGGAAAGGTCTGCTGTGACTGCTCGGGGCTGATCAGTTGGGCAACGGGTATCATCCGCAATTCGCAGGGATACCATGATACGGCGCTGGAGGTGCAGCCCATTTCCACCATCAGCAAAGCGCCCATCGGCGCGGCGGTATGGCAGAAGGGACATATCGGCATTTACATCGGCAATGGGGAATACATCGCCGAGGATGGCAGCGCCTACGGCTGCCGGAAAAATAAGCTGAGCAAAGCAAGATTTACCCATTGGCTGCGGCTGAAGGATATTGACTATACGGTGAAAGAGGAGGGGGATGACGAAGTGGTGGAACAGGCGAAATTGATCATTGACGGCAGAGAATTTATTGTGGAGCGGATTTTGAAAGATGGGACAAACTATGTGAAGATTCGAGATATTGCGGATGTGCTTGGGTATGAGGTGACCAGCAAAGGTAGTATTGCGGTATTGACCAAGCGATAAGGAGGCGGCAAGCTTCTGAGAAAGAGCGGAACTTGGTGTCCGTTCGGGTTGGAGAGACAACATGCAGGCGCGCATAGGCGGCTCTTGTTTGGTGCGACGGCGCAGGAGACGGCAGGTGGCGGATTTGCAGGGGTTCCGCCTTTGGAAAAAGGATCCCCTTTCTTGGGGATATCCTGTTTCTGTGTGCCGGAAACGCCCCTCCGCAATGGCAGAAACGCTGTGCGGGCATTTTGGGGACATAGACCCGATTCTGTCTGATGCCCGCCGTCACGCTGTTTCCATCCCGTCCATCGGCGCCGGACTGCGGACATAGGGATGGTTTCCCGACAGGGCTTCATCGGAAAAGTGCGATTCCCAGTCAAGATAAGCAACGCCGTTTTCCAGCTTGCATGCGGAAGCGCAGCGCCTTCTGTTTTTTTTTGCCGGCATTTTTTTGCGTTGCGGGATGGGATCTTGCCCCGGCAGGCAGAAATCCAGAGATGCTTTCCTTTTTGGAATGCGCATGCCGCATTTTTTCAGACAGACAGGGGCTTTGATCCAGTTTGGCGTGCGCTCGTCAAAAATATGGCGGCTGTTTTTCTCTCTTTTGACGTTGGGAATCCGCCTTTCGTCGCAGGAACCCTTCTGTGGCGGATCGGTTAGAGCCGTCTCTTTGCATACTCCATCATGGGAGCTATCATTGTTGCCTCCACGGGCTTTCGAGGAAATGGAGCCTGGTTTCTTCCATCTGTTCAAAAAATTTTTTCAAAAGAGCTTGACCGGTTGTTACAATCGGTGTTTATCATAGATAGCAGAAAGCAGCTTTTTCCGTGGGATCGCAGTATCAAATCATCCAAAATACAAGGAAAACGCAGTGTCCTGCAAACAGAGCAGCCAAACGAAGGTGGACGATGGTAAAAGAGAGGGAGATGTTTTGTATGAAAGAATTTGTATTTTCTTATCCGACGAAGGTGTATTTTGGCGAAAAGGTGCTCAAAAAAGCACTGGAAGAAGAGCTTAGCAGGCAGGGGCATACCGTTATGCTGGCTTACGGCGGCGGTTCTGTGAAGCAAAATGGTATTTATGACAGCGTGGAAAAGTGGTTGCGGGACATGGGAAAAAGGGTGGTTGATTTTTCCGGTATTCTGCCCAATCCGACCTATGCCAAGGTTCAGGAAGGCGCAGCGCTGGCAAAAAGGGAGCATGTGGATTATATTCTTGCGGTAGGCGGCGGTTCCGTCATAGATTGCTGTAAGATTCTGGCGGCGCAGGCAAAAACAGAGGAAGATATTTGGGAGATGGAATTGGTGCAGCACAAACTGCCCGTGGAAACCATTCCCCTTGGGGCGATTGTGACGGCTTCCGGTACGGGGGCGGAAATGAACGGCGGCGCGGTGATTACCCATGAGGTGCTGCAAATCAAGACCGGTTTGCTGGCGGCAGCTCCCCGCTTTGCGGTGCTGGACCCGACTTACACCTTATCGGTTCCGCCGATGCAAGTGTTTTCCGGCGCATTTGATACATTCAGTCATGTGATGGAGACTTACTTAGGGCAATCCGATGCGGATCATGTATCAGACGATGTGGCGTTGGCAATCCTGCGCAATACGGTGGTCAATATGCGCCGTTTGCTGGTTCGTTTCGATGACGTGCAGGCGCGCGGGAATCTGATGTGGGATTCAGCGATGGCAGAAAACGGTATTTTGAAAGTCGGGCGGCTGACGGATTTTCAGGCGCATCAGATAGAGCATCAGCTTGGCGCCTATACGGACTGTAATCATGGACAGGGATTGGCGGTCATCCAGCCGGCGTATTATCGCCATATTTTGCAGGATGCAGCAGAAAAATTCACACGGTTTGCCAGAGAAGTGTTCGGCGTGGACACCGCAGAGGACGGTATCCGTGCGCTGACCGATTTTCTCAAAGAATGCGGGCTGCCGACCAGACTGGATGAGCTGAAATCCAAAGTGGAAATTACGCCAAAGCTGCTGCGGCAGGTTGCAGATACCTGCAATCTCATCCAGAGCAATCCCCGCGCCCTTAGCCGGGAGGAGATTTATGACATTCTGATGGAATGCCTTCCTTCCGCCGACGCAGACGGAGCCAAAAAAAAGCGGCGCCTGTATGATCGCAGAGACGCTGCTTTTGGAAGCCCGTTCGATCAGCCGGGCGTTCGGAGGATGGGGATACGCCGGAGGAAGGAAAGGACTGGGAAGAATCGGTTTTTTTGGCGGCATTGTCCAGGGAAGGGGCGGCGGTTTGCAAGGAAAAAACCATACCCACGGGCATTTGGGGGAGGCGACATCAGAAAACGCCCCAGACTCTGTCTGCAAAAAAATCAACGCGTCCAGACGGCGGGATGCAGACAGAAAGAAGCGTTCCCATCAGCAGCTTCCCTTAGAAAATATTGTTTTTTCGTTTCCTTGTTTTCTTAGGAAGATGCCCCATACAGACAGGCGGGACAAACAGGCGGTGTTACGCCTGTGTGCGTCCCTGCTGTTCGCGTGCATGTTTCATCTCGTACATGCGATGGTCCACTGCCTGCAGGATTTGCGAAATATCGGGAAACGGTGGATGACATGCGACGCTGCCGATGCTGACCTGATTAAACGGGCAGGGAGCGTCGTCCGCCCAGTCCTGACAGGCGCGCAGCTGCTCCATGATACCTGGTGGGAGCGTATTTGGGCAGAGCGCTACAAATTCATCTCCGCCGAAGCGGTATACTTCTCCGCAGCCGCTGAGGATACGGGAGATGATTTCTGCAAAATGCTGTAAATACCGATCTCCCACGATATGACCGTAATGGTCATTGATCTCCTTAAAGTGATCCAAATCCATAAATAGAATCGAGAACTTCTGGTTTTTTGCCAAAAGCTGCTGCAGGTCGCTGATCAGGCGGGTACGGTTTCCCAGTCCGGTAAGAGAATCCTGCAGAGAGAGCTGTTCCAACTGATGAATCCGCAGCGAATCCCGCATCATGCGATAGAGGATCAAATAAGTGATCAGCGCAAGTGCGGTATACAGTAGGACGAGCAGCACATGCAGCAGCGTTCCCGGCTGTTCCAACAGGATTAGATGCAGGAACCACAGGATAAAATAATGCAAAAAGCAGCTGCAACCCAGACACCAGGTATAGCTGCGGTCAAAATGATCCAGGTTTTGCACAAGAAATAGATACTTCGGAATGATCCATTTGAAAAAAGGATATAACGTGAGCAGATAAAAGGCGGTCTGCATCAAAAGATGGCAGAACTCTGGAGGAAACGCCGGCAGCAGCCTGCTGATTTGGATGGAGAGTACAAAGGCAAGGATGGTATAAATCCAGCACATGCAGGTGACCAGAAACAGCCAGACCTTTTTTTCTTCATATAAAATAAAAAAAGGCAGCAGATAAAGAAAGCCGTAAACAATCGACTGTCCGCTTCCAAAGTTGGGGAACAGCCGGCTGGAGAAAACAAACATCAAACAACTGAACCCAAAGAGGGTGAGAATGGTAATCGGCAAAGAATACTTCCGCTGGCAGCAGAAATTGATGGATACCAAATTGATGAAGAGCATCTCAAATAACAGGATGACGGTAGACGGATTCATAATACTTCCCTTTCAGATAAACGATACCTCAGGTATCTTTTTTTTTAGCAGATTGATTATATCATATATCCGATGGGAAGACAAGACGGACGGGGAGGGGACGGAAGCAGCCGGGAGAGGTTCTTTTGCGCCCATGCTTCCATGGAGTATGCAGGCGGTTTGGCGGGTGTGCCGTCCGATGGCGGCGGTCAACGATGGGTGAGAGCGGAATTTTTGAAAACAGCCATGGCAGGGTCGGTATGCAGCGGCAAACGGGCGGTTTGGCAGACAGAAAGCATGCCGCACAGAGCGATTTTTTTGAAATCATATTGACACAGTGTCAGAATAGTGATATCCTACAGGTGATGACACAGTGTCAGAATAGAATGTGTCGCAACTGGAAAAGGAGGATATTGTGATGTTAGGCAATTTTTCATTTTGTAATCCGACGAAACTGTATTTTGGGGAAGAATCCCTGAATGCCCTGAACACAGAGTTGCCGAAGTACGGCAAGCAGGTGGTGCTAATCTACGGCTGAGGCTCCATCAAGAAAAATGGAATCTATGACGAAGTGATGCAGATGCTGCAACACAATGGAAAACTAGTGGTGGAGATTGCAGGCGTGATGCCCAATCCGACGATAGATAAGCTGTATGAGGGCGTGGAGATTGCCCGCAAACATCAGGCGGATTTGCTGCTGGCAGTGGGCGGAGGCTCCGTATGTGATTATGCAAAGGCGGTTTCTGTGTCTGTCCACTGTGAGGAGGACCCATGGGAAAAATATTATGTGCGGATGGAAGAGCCATCCTGTGAAACGCTGCCGGTGGGCTGTGTCTTAACGATGGTCGGCACAGGCTCAGAAATGAATGCCGGCGCGGTGATCACCAATCCCCATACCCATCAGAAAATCGGTCATGTATTTGCAGATGAGAAGATTATGCCGAAATTCGCGATTCTTAATCCGATCTATACGCTGACGCTGCCCCATTACCAGATGGTAGCCGGCATCTATGATATTTTTAACCATATCTGTGAGCAGTATTTCTCGGGTGAGGATGATAATACCAGCGATTATATCAGCGAAGGGCTGATGCGCTCAGTGATCCATGCAAGCCGGATCGCGAATCAGAATCCGCAGGATTACGAGGCAAGAAGCAATCTGATGTGGGCGGCGACATGGGCGCTGAATACCTTGGTTTCCTGCGGAAAATCCACGGATTGGATGGTTCATATGATAGGACAGTCCGTAGGCGCGTACACCGATGCCACACACGGCATGACCCTGGCAGCGGTTTCCCTGCCGTATTACCGCCATATCCTGCCCTATGGTCTGCAGAAGTTCAAACGCTTTGCCATTCATGTATGGGAGGTAGACCCGTCAGGCAAATCGGAGGAACAGATTGCGCAGGAAGGGTTATCGGCGATGGAAGATTGGATGAAAGAGCTGGGACTGGTCATGCATCTGTCTGAACTGGGCGTGACGGAGGATATGCTGGAAGGCATTGCCGATGGCACCATCCTCTTGCCCGGCGGCTACAAAGCGCTGGAACATGACGAGATTGTTGCAATATTAAAGGAGAGTTTGAAATGAAAAAAACGTTAGTCGCATATTTTTCCGCCAGCGGCGTGACCGCGTGCGTTGCAAAAAAGATGGCGGATGCCATGGACGCAGATTTGTATGAAATCCGTCCGGTACAGCCTTATACGGATGCGGATCTGGATTGGACAGATAAAAAGAGCCGCAGCACAGCAGAGATGAACGACCCTGCCTGCCGTCCGGAGATTGCAGGAACCGTTGAAAATATGGAGCAGTACGATACGGTTTTCATCGGTTTCCCCATCTGGTGGTATGTAGAGCCTCGGATAATAGATACTTTCTTGGAACGTTATGATTTTTCGGGCAAGACGCTGATTCCCTTTGCTACTTCCGGCGGCAGTGGGATTAGTAAGGCGGAAAAGAGTCTTCTGGCGCACTGCCCCAATGCCGTATGGAAAAAAGGAGCGGTGTTACACGGTTCTGATGCGGCAAACTGGGCGGAGCGTATGAAAAACAGCTGAGATACAGGCAAGAAACGGCGTGGTCGGGAAAGCGAAGAATGCTTTCCTATCCGCGCCAACGAGCATGGTCGGTTCCGGATTCCGTTTGTTTGTGCAGGGCGCTTTCTGCCGGGGTTTGACATCGTGCCGAAAGACGGGTATGATATACGGGTGAATCATGGAAATTTGGCTTGTCTGCGTTTCAGCCGGTTGCATCCATAGGGAGGAATCGTTATGCCAAAAGGATCAGAAGCATTAACCAATGCAAGAAAAGAAGAAATTATCAACGCCTGTGCTTCTCTGTATGAAACGATGGGCTTCAAAGAGATTACCATTCGGGATATTGGGGAAAAGACCTCTTTTACGCGTACGTCGATTTATAATTACTTTCAGACAAAAGAGGAAATCTTTCTGGCACTGCTCCAACGGGAGCATGAAGCATGGATTGCGGATATTGAAGAGATGATGCGACAAAACTGCCGGCTTTCCGCAGAGGCATTTTCCGACGGGCTGGCGCGCACATTGGAGAAGCGAGGCTGTCTGCTGAAACTGATGTCTATGAATCTTTATGACATGGAAGGAAACAGCCGTCTGGAAAATCTGGTTGCCTTCAAAAAGGCATACGCAAAGACCCTGCAGGCAATCCGCTGCTGTCTGGAAACGTTCTTTCCTGCTATGACAGACAGCGAGATACAGGAGTTTCTGTATGCCTTTTTTCCCTTTCTGTTTGGCGTCTATCCTTATACGTCCCATACAAAAAAACAGTTGGAGGCAATGAAACTGGCTGAAATCCCGGATACTCAGTGTTCCATCTATGCACTGACAAAGCCGTTTCTGATGAAAATGCTGAAGGCGTTTGCGGGAAAGAGAAATCCGGAGAACGGCGGGTAAGACAGAGGCGGCGTCCGATGGGGAATCAAACAAAACGATTTTTTTATTTTCGGACAGCATTCTGCCGAATGTTCGGCTTGGCTGTTTCTGGGCGTGGAGAATCCTTGCAGGAAAGTCCGGACAGGCAGGAGACGGAGCCTTCCCAAAGGATGGCAGGAACCTCCAGCCGCGTCATTGGCGCTGCAGGGGGGAGAATGGGAGCGATGGGCAGCCATGTCAGGATATTTTCCAATTCGCGTCATTGTCAGTTTTTCTGCAATGGCGTTTTTTTGGATACATACGAAAGAATGGCAGCGTCGTTTCGCCAGGCTATTGTTCAGAAATCATCTGAGCGGAAGCGGATGAGCGCAAAAGAACAAAAAGAAAGCAATGCGACGGTTGTTGGGAAGGCGGACAATGGGAGTTGGAGAGCTTTGGTGTCATAGGGCGTACGGCAGATGGAAAAATCACGAAGGCGCCGTCAAAGAAAAAACAAGGACGTTGGCTGCATACAGAAAGATTTTGGGCGGAGATTTGCTTGTGAAGGGGAAGCGTTTATGGTATGCTTATGTAAAAAATAGATTGGAAAGGCGGTCAAGCATGATGCTGTACCATGAACGAGAGGAAATCATCTTGCAGCAAATTCAGCTGCAGTCTACGGTTACAATATCTGAATTGCGTGAATTGCTCCATGTTTCCCTGGATACCGTCCGCCGTGACCTCAAGGCGATGGAGAGAGCAGGATTGATCAAACGGGTCCGCGGCGGGGCATGTATGCCGGAAGCCGACGGCGTCTTTTCCAATTTCAAAGGCAGGGAAGTCATTCACAGCGACCTGAAACGAGAGGCAAGCCGAAAGGCGTTGGAATATATTCATCCAGGCGATGTGGTTGCGTTGAATTCTGGCACGACAAATGCGGTTCTTGCGCAAGAAATGTGCCTGCATTGCAAGGACATTACGGTGGTAACCAATAATATTGCAGCCGTAAACATTCTCATGCAGGCGTCCGGGATTCGGGTCATTGCAATTGGCGGAGAAGTAGATGCAAGAGAGCAGTCGACGTTCGGTATAACGTGTGAACGGGAATTTGGTCTGTATTATCCAGATGTGACGTTTCTCTCCATCAACGCGGTCAATGATCGAGACGGTTTTACGGATTTCCGTTTATCCGAGATCGGCATTATTCGGTTTTTAGCGGAGCATTCCCGTCAGGTGATTGCGGTAATGGATTCCAGCAAGCTTGGAAAACATTCCAAATGCAAGGTGCTGGACCTTAGGGCAGTGGAGCGATTGCTGATGGACAACCAGGTGCCGGACGGCATTCGTGCAAAGTACAGGGAAAAAGGCATTTTGATTGAATAGTGATGTTGTAGAAAAACCAGCAGGGTTCACCTGCTGGTTTTTTTGCGGTTCATCGTAATTTTACTTAGAGTTTACCTCCGCTTGCTTGTTTTTGCAATTAACAATAGCTAAAATTGTTCTGGAAACAGCAAAAAACAGCAAAATATGAAAAGGAGATTATGAAGATGAAATTCAAAAAATTATTAGCAATGGCACTTTGCGGTATGCTTACTGTTTCGGCGCTGGCTGGATGTACGTCCGGTTCCGAAGCTGCTTCCGGCGATGAAAGCGCAGATGGCGGTAATTACGCTGACACGATTACACTGGTATGGTATCCCAATGAATCCGCAGAGGACTATGACGTAGCCCGCGAGGAATACGCCAAACTCATCAAACAGGCGACTGGCAAGGAGGTAGAGCAGAAGCTGACCACAGACTATGCCATTGCCATTGAGTCCTTGTCTAACGGCACCGCTCAGATTTGTTTTATGGGTGCGCAGGGCTATATTGAGGCAAAAGAAGCGAATGATGCAGTGCTGCCTTTGTTCGTAAATTCCGGCGAATCCGGTACGTTAGAGGATGCGAAGTATTACAGCTTTTTAGCGGTAGAAAAGGGAAATGAAGATCAGTATGCAGACGGAGATTCTTATTCGATAGATAATATTGAGGGGAAAAAGATGTCCTTTGTGTCAAACAGCTCCACCTCCGGCTTTAAGGTGCCGACCAGCTCTATCATCGGTCACTTCAGCGATCGGGGGCTTACGGAAGATGATTTGATTGAAGGCGGCGAAGGGATGCTCTTCTCGCAGGTGCTGTTCGGCGGTTCGCATCAGGGTTCTGCATTTAACCTGATGTCCGGCAAAGCGGATGTAGCCGCTTTTTGTGATACGGAAATTGCTCCTTATGCGGATTGTGTGGAAGGCGAGCCGAATACGACTGGCGCCGTATATGCGATTAAAGATGATGCCAGCGCGCCGTTTGATTCTGTGACCGGGGAAGAATTTGTGGTGATCCAGTCCACACCGGTGCTCAATGGTCCTTTTGTTTATAACGCGGAAACGCTGGACCCGGACGATGTCAAAGCGATCCAAGACCTGTTTACTTCGGATGAAGTCGCAAATAATGAGTTAATTTTTGTTCCGGAAGATTCCGAGAATGTGGGGATGTTTGAAAAGTCTGCAAACGAACGCTTTGTGTTGGTGGAAGATTCCTGGTTTGACCCCATTCGTGAACTGAGCGAATAAGTACGACAAATCATAAAAGGAGATAAGAATATGGCACTTCTCAGCTTTCAAAATGTCAGTAAGACGTATGACAACGTCACTACCGCGCTGAAAGATGTAACATTTTCCATGGAAGAAGGCGAGTTTGTGTCCATCATTGGGCCCTCTGGAGCCGGAAAATCGACTCTTCTGCGTTGCATCAACCGTTTGGTTGATGTTTCGCAGGGAGCGATTTTTTTCGATGGGCATAATGTCACTGCAAGCAAAAAGAAAGAATTGCGGGAGATTCGCATGAAAACCGCTATGATTTTTCAGCATTATAATTTGGTGGACCGCTTGAGTGTGGTGGAAAATGTATTGCATGGGCGGCTGGGGCAAAAGTCCGCTATCAGCGGCGCAGCCGGTCACTATACAGAGGAAGAAAAAAAGGAAGCGTTTCGAATTATTCAGGAAATGGGACTGGAGGAACAGGCTTATAAGCGCTGCGACGAATTGTCCGGCGGGCAGAAACAAAGAGTCGGAATTGCCCGAGCTATTATGCAGCATCCAAAATTGATTTTGTGCGACGAACCGATCGCGTCACTCGATCCGAAATCTTCTAAGGTAATCATGGATCATCTGAAGGCGATCAATCTGACAAAAAACATTACTTGCTTGGTCAACCTGCATCAGGTAGACGTAGCAATGAAATATTCGGAGCGTATTATTGGTGTAACGGCAGGGGAAATCGTGTATGACGGACCTGCCGGCGGACTGACAAAGGACATCATTCATCAAATTTATCAGTCCAATGACCATGACTTGATTATGGATGTGCAGGGGTGAGAACGGTGCAGAAAACGATGGATATCTTTCAAAAACGTAAACTGACCTATACACTGGTATTTGTTGCTTTTATTGTTATTTTTGCCGGGGCTTCTGTCATTGCAGAATTTCATCCAATAGATGGGATCGTTTCCTTTCCGGCAGCGCTCCAGTGGATTGGTTCTAATTTGATTCCGGATGAAGCGGCGATAGAGCGTCTGCCGAAAATTCTGAGCGAGCTATCAGAAACGGCTTTGTTATCCGTAGCAGTTACGGTAGTGGCTGCAGCACTGTCCTTCTTTTTCAGCTTGTTGGGTTCTAATATCACCAAAGGGAGCGGTATCCTCAAGAAAATCGTGCGGATCGTAGCCGCCTTTTTCCGTAATGTACCGGATGTGGTTTGGGCGATGCTTCTGATGTTTTCTTTTGGACAGAATATTCTGACTGGCTTTTTTGCCCTGTTTTTTACGACCTTTGGTCTGTTGACGCGCGCTTTTATCGAAATGATTGATGAAGTGAGCACAAACTGTGTGGAAGCGTTAGACGCAACCGGCGCCGGTTTTATTCAAAAAGTATTTCAAGGCATTATTCCGTCCTCTCTGCCGGGGATCACAACTTGGGTACTGTATATGATTGAAACCAACATCCGATCGTCGACGCTGATTGGAATCCTGACAGCTACGGGTATCGGTTATCTGTTTGATCTGTACTATAAGCGCTTGGATTTTGCTTCTGCTAGTTTGGTGGTAGTGTCTATTGTTATTTTGGTACTGGTGATAGAAACCATTTCCAATAGAATTAGGAAGGTGATCTTGTGACAAACGAGACGGCGTTAATCATGAAACAAATCGGATCGCATGAAACCAATCGTTCGGACCGGGATGGCAAACCGGCGATCCGCTATGCGCGAAATGGAAAAATCAAAATCAGAGCGAAAAGCAAAAGCCAGCTGGCGATGCATCTGTTGGTTTTGACGCTGTTGGGCATTACGGTGTTTGCATTTGCTACTTTTGATTATCAAGGCATTGCCTTCGGCAGTGCAGTCGCCGATACATTGCGTAATATCCAAACGGTATTTTTGGAGCCGGAATTGACGCGAGATACGCTCAGCGGTGTATTATATCAGCTGCTCGTTACTTTTTGCTTGGGCACGCTTTCTACGATCATTGGCGCGGTGCTGGCCTTCTTCTGTTCTTTGCTGTGTGCCCGCAATCTTGCAAATTCCGTATGTGTCAATGTCATGAAAAGTATTGTCGCCGTGGCTCGTGCGGTACCAACCGTATTATGGGTACTGATCTTTGCCGTTTCTGCCGGACTGGGCAGCGTGGCGGCTGTGGCTGGTCTGACGTTCCATAGTTTTGCGTATCTCACAAAGGCATATGCAGAATCTATTGAAGAAATGGATCCCGGGATCATTGAGGCGCTCAAGGCGAATGGCAGCAGCTATTGGCAGATTGTTTGTCAGGCAATTATCCCATCCACCATCACATCCATGGTGGCTTGGACGTTTATGCGCTTTGAAATCAATTTTGCCAATGCAGTAGCAATGGGCGCTGCGGCTGGCGCAGGAGGCATTGGGTTCCATTTATTTATGGCAGGCAGCTTCTATTTTGACCTGCATGAGATGGGGCTGTTAACTTACATTGTTGTCATCGCGGTAGTGATTCTGGAGATGATTTCCACCAAAATTAAGGCGAAAGTGAGATGAGATATTGACATGGAAAAAAGACGGTTATCGAAAATATTGGCGAGAGCTGGGAAAGAACAAGTCAAAAAACTGGCGGATGAAATCAAAGAAACCTATTCTCCCGTGATTGTGAAAGCCCCGGAGAAATCCTTAACCATGATCCGCATGCGCGAACCGGTAAAGGAAAGTCTGTTTTATCTGGGAGAAGTAATCATAAGCGAAGCGATTGTGGATTTGGACGGTACGAAAGGCATTGCGGTTATGATGGGAGATGACTTTGAGAAAGTACTGGACATGGCGGTGATTGACGCAGCCTGCAACAAAGGCGTATTTCAACAGTATGAGCGTTTGGAGCAGATGGAGAAAGAACAAAAGCTGCAGCTGGAAAAGGAAAATGCCCTGTTTCTGCAGACGATGGTTCAGTTTCATTCCATGGATTCGGAGGGGACATTATGAAACAGTTACATACATTTGACGAGGTATTGGATGCGCAAAAAGTATTTCGTTGTTTATTGGAGGCGATGGCAAATCCAGGACGCCGGTGCAGCATTCGACAACAGCAGGAAAAACTGTTCGGAGAGAATGCGGATATTCTGGCAGTGGCGATGACATTGCTGGATGCGAAGGTTCCCTTTTCTGCGTTGGAAAACCAAGCGCTTACGGAACAAATTCTGTTGCTGACGCATGCGAAACCGGTAGCGCCGGAAGAAGCGGACTATGTATTTGTGTCTTCTGCAAACCAACTTCCAACGGTCATGCAAAAGGCAAAAGAGGGCACGCTGGAAAATCCGCATTCTTCGGCTACGATTGTGTGGAAGATTCCGGGCGGACAGTTGGAGAGAGAGGTTCTGCTTAGCGGACCGGGAGTGAAAGGAAAAACAGCAGTGACGGTACCTCAAGAGGTTGCAGATGCAATGCAGCAGCGGGATGCGCAGGAGTATGAGTATCCCCAGGGAATAGATTTTATTTTTCTTTTGCCGGAAAGCGAGTTGTTATGCATTCCGAGACTGGTCAGAATGGAGGAATCAGGATATGGCTTATGTAGCAGTATCGGGCGGTGAAGAGGCGATTGAAGCCAGTATCCGCCTGCTGGAATATTATCGGAGTGGGACCGAAAAAGATTTGGATTTAGAGGTTATCGAAGAGAAGATGAGCCTGTTGGTAGACCGAGTGATGAGTGAAGCCGGGCTGTATGATAAGAGATATGCAGCATTGGCGCTTAAGCAATGCGAAGGATCGCCGGATGAAGCGGTATTTTTATTAAGAGCGTATCGCTCTACAATCAAGCGAAGCTACGACTCACGCGTAGCAGATACGCGAAATATGCGCTTGACCCGCCGCATTTCAGCAGCTTTTAAGGATATTCCGGGAGGTCAAATGTTGGGTGCAACCTATGATTATACTCACCGGCTCATGAACTTTGCTTTACAGCAGGAAGATGCTCCTGCACTTTGCCGGAAAATACAGCAGGAAGTGGAACATCAGGAACCAGCGGAAATCTCTCTCTGTAAACGAGTGTCTGATGAGCTGAAGGAAGAGGGGCTTTTGGATCAGTATGCGCCGGACAATCAAGAACCGTTTGATGTCACGCAGAATCTGCTGGAATTCCCCGCTCCCCGCAGCGCTCGATTGCAGACGTTATCTCGTGCTGACACAGGGTTTCTTTCCGGGCTTGCCTATTCCGTTCTGCGCGGGTTTGGGCAGGTGCATCCCACAGTGGGCGAATTGCGCAGCGGATATGTGGAAATTGAAGTGCCTTATTTGGATAATGCAGACGAAAGCATATGGATTGGGGAAATTCTGCTCACAGAAGTAGAGGTTTTTAACGAGGCGGATGATCACAATCAACTCAAACTGGCCTGCGGATATGGCGCGGTTATGGGGCGTAACGAAAATAAAGCCATTGCGATGGCAGTACTGGACCACGAACTGGATACCGTAGGGGACTTTCCTGCGCAAAATGACGAGTTTGTGTTGCTGCACGGTGATAGTTTGGAGATGAATGGGTTCATTTCCCATCTGAAGCTTCCGCATTACGTCACGTTCCAATCGAAATTAGACGCGGTGCGGAAAACAAGGAGGGAAAACCATGATGGATAAATATAATTACGCCTTTTTAGATGAAGGCTCCAAGCGGGAAATACGCCGCAGTGTGCTGAAAGCAGTGGCGATTCCAGGGTATCAAGTTCCCTTTGGTTCTCGAGAACTTCCCATTGGTCGCGGATGGGGAACTGGCGGCATTCAGCTGACGTTGTCTTTGATTGGACCGGAAGATACGCTCAAGGTGATTGATCAGGGCAGTGATGAAAGCGTAAATGCGGTGAATATCAAAAAATTTGTAAAAATGTGTACGGATGTACCCTGTACGACCCGAACGCAGGATGCGACGATTATTCAGACGCGCCATCGAATACCAGAAATTCCGCTGACGAACAAACAAATTCTGGTGCTGCAGGTACCGCTGCCAGAGCCGCTGCGTATTGTGGAGCCGCAAGAGTCCATTACCAAGAAGATGCACGCGGAATCAGATTATGCGCCGATTTGGGTGCAGCTGTACGAAAGCCTGATCAAATATGGAAAAATAACGATTGGCGCAGAATATCCATGTCTGGTAGAGGATCGATATATGATGAATCCCAGCCCGATTCCTAAATTTGATAATCCGAAGCTGCATGAGGCGGAATGTCTGTATTTGTTTGGCGCAGGGCGGGAAAAAAAGATTTATGCGATTCCGCCTCACACGAAAGTGGTTTCGTTGGCATTTGAGGATATTCCTTTTGAAAAAGAAAGTTTCAAAGGAAAACAATGCCGCTTGTGCGGCAGCACGGATACTTACTTGGATGAACTGTTTGATTCGGCTACGGGAGAGCGATATTATCAATGTTCTGATACTTCTTACTGTAAGGAGGTGCGTTCGAGATGACGTTGCAGGAAACGCCCATACTAAAAGTGCAGGGGTTGACTGTCCGTTACGGCAGCGGCTGTCCATACTGTGCGGAACATCTAGAGAAAAACCGGTGTACGGTATGCGGCACCGTCTGGGCGGCAAATCATTTGTCGTTGGAGGTTTATCCCGGTGAGGTGCTGGGGATTGTAGGAGAGAGCGGATCCGGCAAATCCACCTTGATGCAGAGCCTGTATTTTGATTTAGAGCCTACCAGCGGTAAGGCATATCTGCAAAACTACGCAGATGGAAATAAGAATATTTGGGAAGCAAGCGCTGCGGAAAAACGGCATATAAAAAATACCATGATGGGAATGGTATATCAAAACCCTGTCCGTGGTTTGCGAATGGATTTCTCTGCTGCATCCAACATTGCGGAGAAAATCATTGCCGCCGGCAGCCGTAATGCCGGGCAGATGACGGAACGAGCCAAAGAGCTGTTGGAAGCAGTCGAAATTCTTACCTCTCGTATGAGCGAGGCGCCAAAGAATTTTTCCGGCGGTATGCAGCAACGGGTACAAATTTCAAAAGCGTTGGCGAATCATCCGGCGTTGCTTCTGCTGGATGAAGTCACTACTGGTTTGGACTTGTCCGTACAGGCAAAAGTATTGGATCTGATCCGGAACATCAAAGCAAAGTACGGCATTTCCATTTTGCTAGTATCTCATGATCTGGCGGTAATTCGGATGTTGGCAGATCGAACGATTGTGATGCTGGACGGTAAGATTATTGAAAGTGGACTAACGGATCAAATTTTGGAAGATCCCCAGCATGCTTATACACAGCAGCTGGTTCATTCGTTGCTGTAAGGAGGATATTTGTGTGATTGTCATTAAAAATGGGCGGCTGGTCCTGCCCGATAGCATTGTAGATGGGAAATATCTGGTGGTGGAAGAGGATCGCATTCAGTCTATTGCAGAAACCATCCCAGCAAAAGCAGATAAAGTCATTGACGCCCACGGTCGTTTTGTCACACCAGGATTTATAGATATTCATTCTGACCGAATTGAACAGTTTATTCTGCCAAGACCTACGGCTCAGTTCGATTTTGAATTGGCGCTGAAAGAATGTGAACGGGAATTGCTGCATCAAGGGATTACCACTATGTATCATTCTCTGTCACTGTATAAGGATGAGAGGTTTGGAAAAAGTCCGCTGCGTACGCTGAAAAGCGTTCAGGAAATGGCAGAACTGATCCGCGATATTCACGAGCGTTTCCATCTGCTGCATCATCGCTTTCATCTGCGGATAGAGATTGATAACCTGGATGCTTACGATATTGCCAGAGATATGATTACGAAAGGGATGGTACATGAAATTTCCTTTATGGACCATTCCCCGGGGCAGGGACAATATCGTGACTTATCCATATACCGGAAAACATTGGCAAAATATCAGGGATGTGAGATAGAAGAATTTGATTTTGACGGCTTTCTGGAGAGAGAAAAAGGGAAGGAAACCCTTTCGTTTGAGCAGCTTCAGGCACTATGCCGTATGGCGCATGAGCATGGGATCGCAGTGGCTTCTCATGACGATGATACACAGGAAAAACTTCAGCTGAACCGCGAAATTGGCGTAGACATCAGCGAATTTCCAATCACGGTCGAGGTAGCGAAACAAGCCAATGCCATGGGATTTTTCACGGTAGTTGGAGCGCCGAATATCCTGCGCGGCGGTTCTCATTCCGGGAATATGTCTGCGGCTGAGGCAATCCGGGAAGGGTGCGGGGACATCCTTTGTTCGGATTATTATCCGCCCGCCATTTTGCACGGTATTTTTATGATGCATCAAAAATATGGCATACCACTGCCTGAGATGGTAAACAAAGCAAGTCTGAATCCGGCGAAAGCCGTTGGATTGGGGAAGGAATATGGTTCCATTGAGCCGGGGAAAAAGGCGGATTTGCTGATTATTGAATTGCTGGATGGCTACCCGGTGATCACCCATGTGTTGGTGGACGGGCGTACCACCTCCCGGGTGGAATACAGGAGGTAAACTATGGAAATATTGTCTATTCAAAATCTATCAAAAGAATTTTATTTGCATCATGCAGACCAGCATATCCGTTCGTGTCAAAATATTTCTTTGGATCTGCAAGAGGGAGAGTTTGTGGGAATCGTTGGTCTGTCCGGCGCAGGAAAATCGACCATTCTCAAGTGTATCCACCGTACCTATCTGGCAACGCAGGGGCACATTTATTATCATAGCGCCGCCTTTGGACGTGTGGATTTGATGACAGCCTCTGAAAGAGAAATTCTTTATTTGAGGAAAAACGAAATCGGCTATGTATCGCAGTTTCTTCATGTGATGCCACGTACGACGGCAAAGGAGCATGTGATGAATGCGCTGTTGGAATCGGGGGTCTGTTTTCAGGAAGCAAAAGAAAAGGCGGAAGAGATGCTTCGCTATTTCCGCTTGCCGGAAAATCTGTGGGATATCTATCCAAATACCTTTTCCGGTGGAGAACGGTTACGTCTGAATTTGGCGCACACCATGGTGAAGCAGCCGCGGTTTATGTTGCTGGATGAACCAACGGCCTCCCTGGACAACAAGACAAAGGTACTGGTGAAAGATATGCTGATCCGTCTGAAAGAGAAGCGCACAAGTATGATTGGTATCTTTCATGATTTGGAATTTATGGACGGTCTGTGCGACAAGGTGTTTAATATTTCGGAGGGGACGTTGGTATGATAAAGGCGGATTTACATATTCACTCCAGAATTTCGGACGGCAGTGATACCATAGAGGAATTAGCGGTGCAAGCAGCAGAAAAAGGGCTGGATGTTATTGCGGTTACGGACCATGACACGCTTTCTCAGGTGCGTCTGATTTCCGATGCTTTGCCCGTTCGGGTGATTCCCGGCATTGAGATTTCTTGCTTTGATGATGCAGCGAATCAGAGGGTGCATATATTGGGATACCAGATTCAAAATATCACGCTGGTTGAGGAATTTGTGCATCCTTTGCTGATTGCCCGTCACGAAAATGCCTGCAAACAAATTGAAATTTTACAAAAGGCAGGGTTTTCGATTGACTTGACGCAGCTTCATCGTGCGGATGGCAAATATATTTATAAGCAGCATATTATGGAACACCTTGTGAAAACAGGGCAGGTGCAAGAGATGTTCGGAGATTTCTATCAACGTACCTTTCGTAATGGTGGTATTTGCGCTTTTGACATTACCTATCTGAACCCATACGAAGCAGTGCGCATCATTCGGCAAGCCGGCGGTTTGGCAGTATTGGCGCATAGCGGTCAGCAACAAAACTTTGGGTTAATTCCACAGCTAGTGCAGGCAGGATTGACCGGTTTGGAATGCAATCATCCAGCTCATCAGGAGGCAGATAAGACGATTATTCGGGAATATGCCAACAGATATCATCTGTTCCTGACTGGCGGCAGTGATTACCACGGCAGATATGAAAAAGAGGTGCATGAACTTGGCTGTTGCCTTTCCGAAGAGAGCGGGGTGAAAGCGATATGCTGCGAATAGAACCGACCATAGAAGAAGATGTCGTGCTGAATCAGGTACAGCTTGGAAGGTATACAGAAATCAAAGCGCACAGTATACTGGAGGAAACCCAACTGGGAGACTACTCGTATTGTGCCGGATACAATCAAATCTACGCCGCGCATATTGGGAAATTTTGTTCCATTGCCAGTTTTGTGCGGATCAACCCCGGCAACCATCCTTCTTACAGCCGGGTGGCGCAGCATCATTTTACGTATCGACGGAGTTTATTTGGGTTTGGCGAGGACGATGCTGAATTTTTTCAAGAACGAAAGCGTCGGAGCGTCATCATTGGGCATGATGTGTGGCTGGGGCATCATGCGACGATAATGCCGGGGGTTACGATTGGCAATGGAGCAGTGGTAGGAAGCGGTTCTGTTGTTACCCATGATGTGGAGCCATATGCTGTTGTAGCAGGAGTTCCAGCACGAAAAATCCGGATGAGATTTTCCGACGAGGTGATTTTCGCAATAGAATCTACCCGTTGGTGGGACTGGGAGCATGAGGTGTTGAAGGAACGCCTGATGGAGTTTAACGATATTGCGGCGTTCATCCAGAAGTATGGGAAGGATTCGATGACAGGAGAAAGCGTATGAATCAAAGTATTTTATGTCAACGCAATG
>DXEB01000030.1 GCA_019115165.1 Candidatus Anaerotignum merdipullorum
TAATGATGACCGTATTCTTGAAATCTACCTTCCTGCCCTGTCCATCGGTAATATGACCGTCATCCAATACCTGCAACAAGATATTAAACACATCTGGAGACGCTTTTTCAATTTCATCAAACAGTACCACAGAATAAGGATTCCGCCGCACTTTTTCACTGAGCTGACCGCCTTCCTCATACCCTACATATCCCGGAGGAGACCCTACCATACGGGATACACTGTGTTTTTCCATATATTCAGACATATCAATGCGGATCATAGCGTTTTCGTCGCCAAACAACGCTTCCGCCAACGCTTTTGACAATTCTGTTTTTCCAACACCGGTTGGCCCTAAAAATAGGAAAGAGCCAATGGGGCGATTCGGATCTTTCAGCCCAATACGTCCGCGACGAATGGCTTTTGCCAGCGCGCGAACTGCCTCATCTTGCCCAATTACCCGTTGATGCAGTGTCTCTTCCAAATGCAGCAACCGCTGACTTTCTTCCGTCTGTAAACTTTGCAGTGGTACACCCGTCCATTTGGACACCACTTCCGCCACTTCTTCTCTGGTTACAATTTGATTTTGTTCTTCTTTTTTGTTCTCCCACGCCTTCTTCGCTTCTTTCCATTGCTCGCGCAAAGAATCTTGGGCACGCTTAATCTCCGCTGCTTTTTCAAACTCTTCTGTTTTGATAGCAGCTTCTTTTTCTTTTTCCATTTCCGCCAGCTTTTCTTCCAATGCCGCCACATCTGCCGGCGCCGTATATGTTTTCAAACGCAGACGGGATGCCGCTTCATCAATTAAGTCAATAGCTTTATCTGGCAAAAAACGATCAGAAATATATCTTGCAGATAACTTTACTGCTGCCTCAATCGCATCATCAGCAATCGTTACCTTATGATGCACTTCATATTTATCCCGCAATGCCTGCAGCATGGCAATCGCTGCACTTTCATCCGGTTCTTCTACTTTCACTGGTTGGAAACGACGCTCAAATGCCGCATCTTTTTCAATGTGCTTGCGATATTCCTCCAATGTTGTTGCACCAATCAATTGAATTTCTCCTCGCGCCAATGAAGGTTTCAAAATATTCGATGCATCAATTGCCCCCTCTGCTGCACCTGCACCGATGATGGTATGAATTTCATCCACAAATAAGATGATGTTCCCATCCGCTTTGACCTCATCTAATGCTTTTTTCATACGTTCTTCAAATTCCCCGCGATATTTGGAGCCTGCTACCATGGCAGACAAATCCAAACTAACAATCTTCTTTTGTTTCAGCGTATCCGGCACATTGCCTTCTGCAATGCGCTGCGCCAGACCTTCTACAATTGCAGTTTTCCCAACGCCAGGATATCCGACCAGACAAGGATTATTTTTGGTACGTCGACTCAAAATCTGAATAATCCGTTCGATTTCATTATCTCTGCCCACAATCGGATCGAATTTATTCTTCTTTGCCATATCCGTGAGATTACGGCTGAATTTATCCAGTGTTTCTGTTGCACTTTTTTCCGCAGCATCCGCCTGAGGGTTCATACCAAGAGCACCATTGTTCTGCCCTTCCTTTTCTCCCAACATATGCATGATATCGTCAAATAAACGCTGCATATTGATGCCAAGAGACACCATGATCCTTACAGCAATATTATCTGTTTCCCGAATCAGTGCAATCAAAATATGCTCGGTTCCTACATATCCTGTTCCCATACGGAATGCTTCCTGCACGCTGAATTCCACAACTCGTTTTGCCCGAGGTGTAAAATCCGCCGGAATATAATACGCAGAAGCGCCGCCTGTCATTGCCTGTATTTTTTCCATCACCTGATGATACGTAACTTCCTGTGCTTCCAGCGCTTTTGCTGCCACACTGTCATTGACCAGTGTCAATCCCAGCAAAATATGCTCGGTACCTACATATTTATTACCCAGTTTCAAGGCAGCTTCCTGCGCCCGCTGTAATACTTCCTGTGCTTTTTTTGTAAATTTGCCTTGCATATGATACACCAACCTTTCCTTGTTAGCCATCTTTCTTTGTGATTGCTAATTTTATTTTGAAAATAAAAGAACATTTCTGTTCCTTTATCATGTGCCAAATTACCATTTTATTATAATATAGATTTGGCAAAAATGCAAAATAACTTTTTTACATTTCTCCCAATTTTTCCGAAAAAAATGTGTATGGGTTCTCTTTTGGCAGGCACGTAATCGTCATCTGCTGCTTTGTTCTTGGATGGACACCCTTCCATTGATAGGACCAAAGAGCAATCTTTGTCCTTTGCGCATAAGAGGATGCAGCCCAATGATATTTCCTGTCTCCCCAGACAGGAACTCCGTGTGCAGCAGATTGCACACGAATCTGATGATGTCTGCCGGTTTCCAACCGAATCCGAACCAACGAAATCCATTGACCATCCACTTCTCTTTCTTCCAATACCGTATAATACAGCACTGCTCGTTTCGCGCCTTTCTGTGTTTGCGAAACAACCTGAGAAAGATTGGTTCTGGCATTTTTCCATAAATAATCTGTCCACGTTCCGCTTGGTTCCGTAAGCCGTCCACAAAGCACTGCCAGATAGGATTTCTCCCATTCCTTATTCTGCATCGCTTTTGCCAACGCCGCTTCTGCAGATTTTGTTTTTGCCAACAGCATCAAGCCGCCCACCGGTCGATCCAAACGATGTACCAAGCCTACTGACATTTTGCACTGCGCAGATATTGCAGACAAAACATCTAAATCTCCGGTTTTATCCGGCTGTGATGGCATCCCTTGCGGCTTTTCTACTGCCATCATATCATCGTCTTCATATAAAATTCGTATTGCCATATACTATCTACACTTCTTTCATAAAAACACCGCTTTGCGGCGGTAATACAATCGTAACCATCCCTTTGACAATAGGAAGCCGTTTATGATCCACAGAAAACCCATTTCGAGTTGTTTGCAGCAGAATCTGCATATTTCCAAAAACAGCAGTCCCAATCAGCCACACCGGAACCTCCAGCGTAATCTCCTCCTGTGTATTGTTGCATACAATTGCCAGTCTTTGCAAATCATGAAAGCGCCCATATGCCAAAATACCATCCTGCACCAGAAGTGCCCGCAAAGAGCCATATCGCAATGCAGAATATTTCTTACGCAAATGAGCCAAAATACGATGATATTCGATCATCTGCACATCTTCCCGTCCCCAAGGATATGGGCGACGATTATCTGGATCTGTCCAACCGGACATTCCTGCTTCGTCTCCATAATAAATCGTAGGCATACCGATCCATGTCATTTGCAGCAACACCGCTTCCCGCATCACCGCTTTTTGGATTCCTTGATCTGCTGCCTGTGCGCCATCGGTATGGAGCCTGCCTGTTTTTCCATTGGTTCTGGTTAGAAAACGGGAATGATCATGATTGGATAATTCATTCATTGCCGTCATCACTGCCTGTATGGGCATCTTTCCCATTTGATCCTGTACTGTTTGCCAAAATGCGTTTGCATTATTATATAAGTCTGCCCGATATTCTGTACTATGCTTTGAAATACCAGTAAAAAACCATCCTACCGGCTCCATAAATCCATCATAATTCATGACGCTGTCCCATTGATCACCATGCAGCCACGCATTGGAATCTCCATAATGCTCTGCTAAAATCAACGCCTTTGGATTGACTTGTTTGACTGCTCTTCGGAAATCTTTCCAAAACCGATGGTTAAACGCTTCTGATTTTCCTACATCCGCTGCCACATCCAGCCGCCAACCATCTGCTCCGGCGCCGATCCATTTTTTCCCAATACGCAGAATTTCCTGATATAATGCCGGACATCCTTCCAAATTCAGTTTGGGATGATTGGCGTATCCCCACCATCCTTCATAAGTGCCGTCTGCATTCCAATAAAAGTAAGAGCGGTATGGACTGTCCGGATGCCACGCTGCGCCCGTTCCGTCCTTTTCATAAATCCTTTCTCGATCCAACCATCTGTGGAATGCTCCACAATGATTGAATACACCGTCCACAATCACACGTATGTGGCGCTGATGCGCTTGCTCCACCAATGCCGCAAAACATGCGTCACTTGCTTCTAAATTACACTTGGATGTTGTTCTGGTGATATATGCAGTTGGGCGTCCTCCTGCTTCGGTTACTATTGTGCTGTCATCTTCCGCAATTATTCCATAATGCGGATCAATATGATTATAATCCTGGATGTCATATTTATGACTGCTAGGTGATACAAAAATGGGGTTCAAATAAAGCGCTTCCACCCCCAAGCCTGCCAAATAATCCAATTTATGGATGATTCCCTGCAAATCTCCGCCGTAAAAGTGGCGAAAATCATCATCAGCTACAGCAGATGCCCAATTCGTCTCACCAACTACTGGCGCCCCTAAATAGGAATACTCTCCACTACGTACATCATTATGAGGATTCCCATTACAAAAACGATCCACATAAATTTGATAGCACACGGCGCCTTTTGCCCAGTCCGGAGTCTGAAAATCACGTATCAGTCGAAATTGCCCGTCCGTCGGCAATTCCGTAGATATTCCATATCGATTATAATAGTAAGTTTCTTCGTTATGCTGCAGCTGAAAAAAATACCTCTGTTCTTCCACACTCGGCGGCAACAAAACACGGTATCTGTCAAATAAACCTTGAGGATCTATTTTCTCCATTAGCAAGCGTTTCTCTGCGGTACAAAGATATGCCGCAGATACATTCTGTCTGCCTGTCCATAAGAATATTTCCACAAAATCCTGTGCGGACGGTTCCGCTGGCTGACGAAACTGTGCTGTTTCATCGCTAAATACCGCCTGTGGTAAAAAATCTCCTTTACAGGCTCTGCTTTTTCTTCTGCTCTCCACAAAATCCAAATAATGATCCATATATTCACCGTCCCTGCCCACATTATAATATGCGTGAAAAAAGCTGTCAAATCCGGGATTTTCACACTTCTAACTCATTGCGGAGATACAGCTTCTGCAATATCCTCCGGAAGAAATGTTTCTAGTTCTCATCAGCCGCGCTGCTGCCCTTTCATAGCAATTTCAGTACCACTATTGTTCACATTTTAATCATCTGCAACAACACTAAAATCATTTCTTACTTTACTGCAAAACAAAAAACTTCCTAATCCATATTATGATTTCCGGGAAAATACTTGCTTTTTTCATACCAAGTATCTACCAAAGCGCTCTTTCCATGCTGGTTTTTCATACAAATGAAAATGAGCAACCTGCCGATGGCTGCTCATTTTCACAAAGAGAAGGTATTTCTTATTGGGATTGCGTTTCACCGCAATGTGAAAATATTGGGGAGTTTTCACAGTTTTATTATAGCATGTGGGACACGAAATGTCT
>DXEB01000031.1 GCA_019115165.1 Candidatus Anaerotignum merdipullorum
CGACGATGATAACGATGGCAGTGATGATGATTAAATTTTTTCAGAAAAATATTTCCGGTTACCCCGGTTTTTCCCAATTTCTTCCGTAATCTATGAATGTAAGGGAAAACAAGAAGAAATGGATTATCGAGAGGAGCAATCAATATGAAAAGAAGAACATTTTTGGCGACGGTATCTTCCCTGGCTGTTCTGTCGGCGGCCCTTCTGACCGGTTGTCAGACCCCTGCGACAGATGGCGCATCCCTGGCAGAAACAGGCACGCTGGTCTTGTGTGTGAACCCGGAGGTGCAGATTACGTATGATGCAGAAGGCAGGGTTACTGCGCTGAATGGACGAAATGACGACGGCAAGAAGATTGTGGAGGCATATCCGGATTATATCGGGAAAGATTGCGAAACGGTACTGCGGGATCTGGTTGTAGAAATCAATGAAGCGGGCTACTTTGTAGAGGATATTGACGGCAACCAGAGAATGATTGTCCTGCAGCTGGAACCGGGCTCGGTTCTGCCCAACGAAGGGTTTTTGAAAGAGATGAGCGCCAGCACCCAGGAGGCAGTGCAGGGATTGAGTCTGGCTTCCGGAATTGTCACCATTGAGGAAACGGATTATGACCAGGCATATGCCAAAAACGGAAACCCGTCCCCTTATATTACCCTGGAAAAGGCTCAGGAGATCGCACTGGCACAGGCCAATGTGAATGCGGGGGATGCGGTATTTGAGGACAAAGAATTCGACCATGACGACGGGACGCCCATTTTTGAGCTGGAATTTCGCGCCAATGGCAATGAATATGAATATGACGTCCATGCGATGACGGGCAAGATCGTCAAAGCGGAGCACCAGATTGCTGGTGATGTCAGCGACACAGACTACGGTCCGAACAACGATGGCGTGACGGATTATAACGACACGGACTATGGTCCGAACAACGACGGCGTCACAGATTACAACGACACGGATTATGGTCCGAACAACGACGGGGTCACAGATTACAACGACACGGACTACGGTCCGAACAATGACGGGGTAACGGATTACAACAACAGTAATTACGGCAACTCCAATTATGGCAACAGCGGCTATGGCGACAGCAGCTACGGGGATGGGGATTCCGGTTATGACGACTAAATCGGCAAATGCAGCACCCTTCCGCCATGAACTGAAGCACCAGATCCATCTGCAGGAAGATCTGGTGCTTTCCCAAAGACTGCGCAAACTCTTTGCCCATGATAAGCATGCAGGCGCGGATGGTACTTACCGGGTGACCAGCCTGTATTTTGACACACCTTATGACAGCGCCCTGCGGGAGAAGCGCGACGGGGTGAATCGTCGGGAAAAGTTCCGCCTGCGCTATTACGGAGCGGATACTTCTTTTATTCGATTGGAGAAGAAGTATAAGGTAAACGGATTATGCGGCAAGCGCAGTGCACGGATGACACCGGAGCAGGTGCAGCGGCTGCTTTCGGGGGAGTTTGGATTTCTGCTGGATTCCGGTATACCGCTGTTCATAGAGTTTTACAGCAAACTGAAGGGCAAGAGACTGCAGCCAAAGACCATCGTCTGCTATGACCGGGAAGCCTTTGCATATGCGCCCGGGAATGTACGGATCACATTAGATCGCCATATCCGTACCGGTCTGGACTGCACGGTGTTTTTGCAGGCGGAGGGCTTTCCCCTCCAGGTGATGGAGCAGATGACGGTGCTGGAGGTCAAATATGATGCGTTTTTGCCTGAAATTGTCCGGATGGCAGTGCAAGTACCGGGAAGACAAGCAGCCGCCTGTTCGAAGTACGCGCTTTGCAGGCGATTTGATTGAGAAGAAAAGGAACATGGAGGAGGGAGTGCAATGACCTTTCAGGATATTTTCAACTCCAGCTTTCTGGAGCGGATCACCAGTGTCTCTTTGCTGGATATGGGAATTGCTTTGGGATTTGCTTTTTTGCTGGGGCTGTTTATCTTTTTCATCTATAAAAAAAGTTATAGCGGTGTGATGTATTCCCCAAGTTTTGGTGTAACGCTGCTGGCATTGGTTTTGATCACCACGCTGTTAATCATGACGGTCATGAGCAATGTTGTGCTGTCTCTTGGCATGGTGGGCGCTCTGTCGATCGTCCGTTTCCGTACGGCAATCAAGGAGCCGATGGATATTGCCTTCCTGTTCTGGAGTATTGCGGTGGGGATTGTACTGGCGGCCGGCTTGATGGTACCAGCAGTGCTGGGCAGTATCTTCATCGGGGTAGTGCTCTTTGTCTTTTCCCAAAAAAAGACCGTGGACTCGCCCTATATCCTGGTGGTACACTGCGAGAGCAGTGAGGTGGAGGCGCAGACACGGGCGTTTGTGAAGTCGCAGGTCAGGCGGCTGAACTTGAAGAGCAAAAGCGTGGACAATGGCTGCGTGGAACTCAACTATGAAGTGCGTTTGCAGGATGACAGCAGCGACTTTGTCAATGAGCTGGAGGCGATGCCCGGTGTTTCCCGGGTAGTGCTGGTTTCCTATAATGGGGACTATATGGGGTAGAGAGATGGTAGAACACAAGCATATCGACAAAATTTGTATCGGTGCGGCAGGTTTGGCTGCGCTGCTTACCCTGTTGCTCTGGTTTGCAGCACCCTTTGGAACGATCGTAGACCGCGAGTCATTTGCTTATGAAACCCGATTGTTTGATGACAGTCGCGTACATACGGTGGATATCCAGCTGGAAGATTGGGATGCCTTTCTCCGAGAGGCGCAAACGGAAACCTATGTGCCCTGTACGGTGGAAATCGACGGAGAGGCATTCCCTCAGGTGGGGCTACGGACAAAGGGAAATAATTCTTTACGATTGACAGGAGAATATGGATTGTCTCGTTACAGTCTGAAGCTGGAGTTTGACCAATATCTGGACGGCGGAAATTATTATGGCTTGGATAAATTTTCTCTGGACGCATCCTTTCAGGACAACAGCTATCTGAAAACCTATCTTGCTTATGACATGATGGCGTTTATGGGCGTCCCGGCACCTCTATGCAGTTATGTATGGGTGACTGTCAACGGGGAGGACTGGGGGCTGTTCCTGGCGGTTGAGGAACCGGAGGACGCCTTTGCCAGACGGAACTTTGGAAGCGATCATGGCAGGCTGTACAAACCGGATTACCGTTCCCTCCAGGCGGAAAATGCCGATGTGGCGCTGCAGTATATCGATGACAATCCGGAGAGCTATCCCGGTATTTTTGAAAATGCAAAGCTGCCCACCACGCAGGCGGATCAGAAACGGCTGATTGCATCGCTGAAACAGCTCTCGGAAGAAAATGAGCTGGAAACGGTCGTTGCCGTGGAGGAGGTACTGCGCTATTTCGCGGTACAGGTCTTTGTCATGAACTGGGACAGCTATCTGGGGCACACGGGGCACAATTATATCTTGTATGAAGAAAACGGCGTTTTGCAGATGCTGCCATGGGATTATAACCTGGCTTTTGGGACGTATGCCCTGGGGATGACAGACCCCATACGGGATCCCAATGTGCTGATCAATTACCCAATCAACACACCGGCGGAAGGAAAATATATGCAGAGCAGACCGCTGTACCATAATCTGATGAAACAGAATGGCAGTCTGGCGCTCTACCATGGGTATTTTGATGAGCTGCTCTCCAACTATTTTGAAAATGGACGGTTTGCAGTTACCTTGCGTCAAACCGCACAGATGATTTCTCCTTATGTACAAAAAGATCCCACGGCGTTTTGTACCTTTGCAGATCATCAGCTGGCAGTCGATACGTTAGAAAAGGTCTGCCTGCTGCGCGCGCAAAGTATCCGCGGGCAGCTGAGTGGAACAATTCCAGCCACCATTAGAGGACAGCAGGAGCAGCCGAACAAAAAGCTGGATGCTTCCGATATTGTGCTGGAGCATTTGGGAGATTTTGCGGATTTGGAATATGCAAAGCCAAGGCAGGATGCCGCTTTAGATGAAATTAGGAGGAAAGAAGCAGCAGCGATGGGATAAGAAGGAAGTTTTTTTCTGCAAGTTGCTGTAACCGGTATGATTCTTGGAAGGACGCAGGCAAACCTTTTGGTTTGCCCGCGTTTCTTTTTTGCAATATTTCATTTTGAATCAAATCAGGTCAATGATGATACAAATGCTGTTTTTCCGTTGTTTTCTAACGATAACAAACATAAAAGGAATTCATGGCAAACCGGATGGTGCCATATGATACAACGGGCACCATAGTTTGGTAGAGGAGTTTGTTATGGACAAATGATGTTTGGTTAGTGTGGTTGTTGTTTCCTGCAGTCTGGACAGACACCATGGAATTCTAAGGTATGACCGGTGATATGGAATCCGGTTTTTTTCGCCAGATCCTCCGTAAGCTCTTCCAGAGGGCAGGAATCAATGGAGATCACTTTTTGGCATACCGTACAAGTCAGGCGATGATGATGATCATGTTTTTCCAAAGTGAAATATGCTTTTCCATCTTTTCTGAGAGTCTTACTCAGGATGCCTTTTTCTGTTAAAGAATTCAAAGCACGGTATACCGTGGAGGCATTCATCGGGAGGATGGGCATTGCTTTTTCCAACAGTTCTTCGGCGGTCATTGCGCGGTTTTCTGATTGCAGGATGGATAGAAGAAGCCGTCGTTTTTTTGTAGATTTTAAGTCTGCATTTTTTAAGATGGTTTGTGACATACCAAGACACCTTTCCTTTCTCTGTTCATGATAGTATAGGAAAGAGGCTTTGTCAACGCACAAACAAAAGAGAACTTTGGAAAACAGACATTATGCCAGCGGGACAGAGATGGTGCATAAAAGGGGAGGAAAAAAGGCGAGCGCTGCATTGAATTCGAATGGATATCAAGGTTTTGTCTTTGCCGATATCTCTGAGAGAAGATACGTTTTGTGAAAGATACAGAGGAGACGATATAGACCGCACGGCGGTCGGTTTTGCAAGGGCATTTTTCGGCAATGGCGGTTGGATGAAAGGTAGGAACGTCTTTGGAAGAAGTGATTTTTCGTAAGTCTGATCAGGACAGGTTGTACCACAGACAGGAGAAGGAGGAAGTCCGATATAAAATCATAGCTGGGGAAGAAAGGTGTTTCTGAAATATGGTTTGATTCTTTGTGGTTCCGTGTTATAATGACTCCGGTGGGCAGATGACAAATACAGACGAAAACTGCTGTGGGCAAAAAAACGACGGCAAGCGTGCCGATAAACAAAAACATTGGAAATTGGGAAATATTTCTCGGGAAATACACAAAAAAGATGGGAAATATTTGGAATTCGGGAAGGAGTCGAAACAAATGACAAAAAAAGAAAAGGTGCGCATCATATTGGATTTATTACGGGAGCATTATGGTCCGACAAAATGCTATTTGCACCATGAAAATCCATGGCAGTTACTGATTGCGACGATATTATCGGCACAGTGCACGGATGATCGTGTGAATCTGGTAACCAAAGATTTATTCCAAAAGTACACATCCATACAGGACTTTGCCCAAGCGGATTTGGCAGAACTGGAGAAAGATATCCATTCCACTGGATTTTATCATAATAAAGCGAAAAATATTATTGCATGCTGTCAGAAACTATTGTCCGAATATGGCGGAGAAGTGCCTTCTGATTTGGATGCACTGACTTCTTTGGCGGGTGTCGGCAGAAAAACAGCCAATGTGGTGCGAGGAAATTGGTATGGAATTCCTAGCATTGTTGTAGATACGCATGTGAAGCGAGTTTCTAATTTGCTGGGCTTGACATCAAATCAGGATCCCGTGAAAATTGAGTTTGATTTGATGAAAATCGTGCCGAAGGACAAATGGATTGATATCAATACGCAGATGATTGCACATGGAAGAAAAATTTGCATTGCACGCAGACCAAAATGTGCAGAATGCTTTCTCTTTCCCTATTGTACCGGAGGACAGACACGCAGGAAAGAATCAAAAGAAAAAAGATAGGAATTGTTTAAGATTTTCTTAAATACAAAAAAATAATTTTACATATTTGCAGTTTTGTGGTACGATTATATATACAAAATATTGCTTTATGTATGGAAAAATAAGGAGGGTCTTGTATGAAATTAACAAAAAAACTGATTGCTTTGGCAATGACAGCTGCAATGGCAGCGGCGATGGCAGGCTGCGGCGGCGGAACAGATACTGCGGATGTAGAGACATTGCTGAATACTGCCAATGAAACCATGGCAAATGTGGACAGTATGAGTGCGCAGATGGATATGGTAATGGATATGGAAGTGGAAGGGGAAACTTTTTCCATGACAACGACATCCAATATTGAATCCATCATGGATCCGATGAAAATGAAGATGGATATGTCTTTGCGTATGGCAGATGAAGTGATGCAGGAGTACACCATGTATGCAGTAGCAGAGGGAGATACGGTAACTTCTTATATGAATTTGGATGGTACTTGGTATACACAACCGATGACAGTTGGAGATTTGTCTCAGTATAATGCACAGCAAAATATGGAACTGTATTTGCAGAATCTCAGCTCGTTCAGTGCAACCGGAACAGAAGAGATCAATGGAACGGCAACTACGGTAATTGAAGGGGTTTTGACCGGTGATTCTATGAGGGAAGCAATGCTGTCTTCCGGACTGCAGACGGCAACCGCAACCATGGGTGTGACAGAAGAGGACTTAGATACCATGCTGGAAGGAATC
Organism: Candidatus Anaerotignum merdipullorum; assembly: GCA_019115165.1. Classification (GTDB taxonomy): domain Bacteria; phylum Bacillota; class Clostridia; order Lachnospirales; family Anaerotignaceae; genus Anaerotignum; species Anaerotignum merdipullorum. Next base: position 6,661 of record DXEB01000031.1, read on the forward strand.
AGCGATATGCCTGTGAAACTGTGGATCAGCGAGGATGGCTATGTGATGCAGTATGAACTGGACATGACAGCGATGATGCAAAGTATGATGAGCGCAATGGCGGAAGGCGTTTCCATGAATATTTCGAATGTAAGCGTAAAGATGACTTGCGATAACTATAACGCAGTAGAGGATTTTGAAATTCCTGCGGAAGCATTGGCGGCATAAAATCATAACAAAGCAATATTTGGCAGCGGATATCCGAATATCGGATATCCGTTTTTATATAGGAAATCGACAAGAAAGTATCAAGCACAATGACTGCACTTGGTTGTACAGCAGCAAGCAACCATGGTTTGAAATCATATGCGAACGTGCAGTAAGACAATTTGCAGTATGAGCGGTCAGAAAAACATTTTGTTAGAGATCACGAACGCAAGGAATCTCTGAGGCAGACAATCATGGGGTTATGCTATTGGAAATGGCAATTGGACAGAAAATCAGAGGAATTCCAGACAGGGATGATTCTGGTGCTTTCTTTTGAAGGGCTGGGAGGCACGGAAGCAGCATAAGCGTCGGATTGGGAGAAATGCTCGAAAATGGGACGTGGATGAAGGAAGTAATCCGAGGGACCGCAGATACTGCCGGAAAATGTATGGGAGTATGCAACTTGCCGATAGAGTGCATGGAGGTTTTCGGGAAATTATGGTATACTATGAAAAAGCATTGCTGTGTATGCAGAATCGATAGGGATGCAAATCCTCGGCTGTGATGCAGAAAACAAAAGAAAAGCGATGACAACTGGAGCAGACAGGAGGAAGCTATGCTGGATTATCGAATGAATACATTTTTGACGCTATGTGAAAAAATGAATTATACAAAAACTGCGGAAGCGTTACATATTACGCAGCCAGCGGTAACCCAGCAGATGCGCTGGCTGGAAGAACAGTATGGCTGCCGACTATTTCTCTATCAAGGAAAAGTACTGCGTTTGACGGAAAAAGGGAAGGTGCTGCATCGTCTGGCACAACAAATGGCCGCAAATGAGAGAAGCATTCGAGAGGAAATGGCAAGGACAGAGACAGAAGAAATCCACTTGCGTATTGGAGCGACCAAAACCATCGGAGATTATATCATCCCGCCTATCATGGTTGGATTTTTGAAAGAACATCCACAATACCGCTTACATATGAGTGTGGATAATACGGAGCGATTGCTCAAGCGGATGGAAAACGGAGAATTGGATTTTGTGATGGCAGAAGGTTTTTTTGATAAAGAACGATATGACTTTACATTATATCAAAAGGAGCGGTTTTTGGGCATATGCGGAGGAGAATGTTCCTTGCTTGGAAAGCAGACGACTCTTTGGGATACCCGAAAAGAATCTTTGATTTTGCGTGAAAATGGATCTGGTACCCGAGATATTTTGGAAGAGCTGCTCAAAGAGCATAATTTTACGGTACATAGTTTCGCTGCAGTACAGGAGATCAGTAATTTTAATGCCATTAAGGAACTAGTGGCAGCCAGTCTTGGCATTACGTTTTTATATGAACCGGTGGTGCGGAAAGAACTGCAGGAGGGCAAGCTGTTTGCATTGGATATTTCGGATTTTCAAATTTATCGGGAATTCAATTATGTCTATATGCAGAATCGTCTGTTTCCAGATGCATGCCGTGCATTCATTGCGTATGCCGCTGCCTATAAAAATGATGTATTTGAAAAGCGGGAAAGAACAGAAATGAAAAATAGGGAGCACGGTCTGTTTGAATGAATCATCTGGAGCAGAATGATTGTTTTGCATATCCAGGCAAACGGGCGGCAGGTGACAACGCCGCTTGCAAACAATAGTCGAGAGCATCATTGGATTTCCCATCTGTTTCTCGGCTGTTTTGCTGGGAAGAGTGGAGAAATCGAGCGGCGGCAAAATGTTACAAATACATGAAAAATGAAAAAAATGCCCAGATTTCTAAAGGTTTATGGTATAATAACGAAAAAAAACAGCAAGGAATCGAAGGGGAATTTCCGGACAAATTTCTTTGGAATCCCAAAGCGGTTTGATCGGAAAGATCCCGACAGAATGAGGTAGGTACATGAACGAAAAAGTATTGCATGTGTTAGAATATGATAAAATTGTGCAGAAGTTATCTGGATTTGCCGTATCGCCCATGGCGAAGGAACGGGCACAGCAGCTGCGACCATCCGTTTCTTTATCGGAAATTACGCTGCGGCAACAGGAAACAACGGAAGCAGTCAGCATGATGCTGCGCAAAGGCAGCCCGTCTTTTGGTGGGTTTCGAGAAATCCGACCTCAGCTCAAACGGGCGGAAATGGGCGGCATGTTATCCATCTTGGAATTGATGCATATCGGTGAGTTTTTATATGTTTGTCGAAAAGCAAAGAACTATGCGAAACATGAGAATAAAACCGAAACGTATGGGCGGCTGGATGAAATCTTTGCGTTGCTGACGCCCCTGACACAGCTGGAAAATGAAATTACACGCTGCATCGTATCGGAAACGGAGATTGCGGATGATGCCAGTCCCGGGCTGAAAAGTGTGCGACGGGAAATCAAGGTTTCCAATGATCGGGTCAAAGAGCATTTGAATGGCGTGATTTCTTCTTCTGCATATCGAAATATGTTGCAGGATTTTGTGATTACCATTCGGAATGACCGTTACTGTGTGCCGGTCAAAAGTGAATACCGCAGTGTGTTCCCAGGAATGGTGCATGACCAGTCCAATACCGGATCGACAGTGTTTATGGAACCGCTGAGTGTAGTACAGCTCAATAACAAAGTAAAAGAGCTGCAAGCGAAAGAAAAGGAAGAAATTGACCGGATTTTGATGGCGCTTTCTCTGTTGGTGACACAAAATGAAGCGCAGTTAAGCGCCAATTTGGAGTTGCTGACGCAGTTGGATTTTATCTTTGCGAAAGCGCATCTTTCTCTGTCTATGGAAGGAACACAGCCGATCTTCGGCACGGATGGATATTTGCATATCCGCAAAGGCAGACATCCGCTGCTGGATAAAAAAACAGTGGTGCCCATTGATATCTATCTGGGGAAAGCGTTCCATACCTTATTGATTACGGGACCAAATACCGGCGGGAAAACAGTAGCGCTGAAGACATTAGGTTTGTTTTCTCTGATGGGGCAGGCGGGACTGCATATTCCTGCCGGAGACCATTCGCAGCTGACGATTTTTGACGAGGTTTTTGCGGATATTGGGGATGAGCAGAGCATTGAACAGAGTCTGAGTACCTTTTCTGCACATATGACCCATATTGTGCGGATATTGGAAGAGGTGACGGATCGTTCCCTAGTGTTGTTTGATGAATTGGGGGCAGGCACAGATCCGACCGAAGGTGCAGCATTGGCAACGGCAATTATACAGTATTTACATGAAAGAGGAATTCGTACGGCAGTAACGACGCACTACAGTGAATTGAAGGTATATGCTTTGTCTACGGATGGAGTGGAAAATGCGTGCTGTGAGTTTGATGTGGAGACACTGCGTCCCACCTATCGTTTGCTGATTGGAATACCGGGCAAGAGCAATGCATTTGCCATATCTAAAAGGTTGGGATTACCGGACTTTATTATTGATAGTGCAAAAGACTTTATTTCCCACGACGAGGCGCGGTTTGAGGACGTGATTACAGATCTGGAGATCAGCAAAAAAAGCGTTGCCTTTGAGCAGGAGCGGGCAGAGCAATACCGAAAAGAGGCGGAACGACTCAAACAAGAAGTAGAACGCCAAAAAGACAAAACCAGAGAACAGAAAGAAAAAATACTGCAAAAAGCCAGAGAAGAAGCCAAGCAGATTTATGCGCAGGCGAAGGAGGAAGCGGATCAGATCATCAAGGAAATGAACCGCGAAGCGAAGCAGAAAAATCAGCAAAAAGCCCTGGAGAATCGGGCAAAGTTGAAAGAAAAACTCTCTACGGTACAAGAAGACTTTCTGAGAACCAAAAAAGTCAAAGCGACGCATAAACCACCCACAGATTTGAAAGCTGGCGATCGGGTATATGTCATTTCGTTTGACCAGACAGGAGTGGCATTGACGGCGCCGGATAAAAACAAAGAAGTGATGGTGCAGATGGGGATGATGAAAGCAAAAATACCGCTGGCAGAATTGATGTTGGATGATACGCCGCAGCCAAAAGCGCCCAAGCCAAAGCAGAGCAGTACGCGGGTAAAGGCGAAGAAAAGCCAATTTATTTCTGCGGAAATTGACTGCCGCGGACAATTGGTAGATGAAGCACTGGCAAATATTGATAAATATATTGATGATGCTTATTTATCCGGATTGAAGCAGATTGTGATTATTCATGGAAAAGGAACCGGCGCTTTGCGGGCAGGGGTGCAGTCTTATCTGAAAACCAATCCTCATGTCAAAAGTTATCGTCCGGGAACGTTTGGTGAGGGGGAAGCCGGTGTGACAGTTGTGGAATTGAAATGACGGGAAGCAAAGGAGATGTGTGAATGAGTGAAAAACAAAGAATATTGATTGTGGACGACGATCAGCACATCGCAGAACTGATTTCGTTATATTTGATGAAAGACGGATATGACACCAAAGAGGTGTATGATGGCAGGCAGGCGTTGACAGAAGTCCAAAGCTATCTGCCGCATTTGATTTTGCTGGATTTGATGCTGCCGGGAATGGATGGTTATCAGGTTTGTGCGAAAGTGCGTAAGACAAGCAAGGTGCCGATTATCATGCTGACGGCTAAGGGAGAAACCTTTGATAAAGTACTGGGACTGGAATTGGGCGCGGATGACTACATTGTGAAACCCTTTGACCCGAAAGAATTGGTGGCGCGCGTCAAGGCAGTACTGCGCAGATATGAATCGGGCAGTGAAAAGCAGCAGGAAGATACGCAGATTTTGCGATTTCCGGATCTGGAAATCAATTTATCGAATTATACGGTAACATATCATGGAAAGACAGTGGATTTTCCGCCAAAGGAATTTGAATTGCTGAGCTTTTTGGCACAGCATCCCAACAGAGTATTTACCAGAGAGCAGCTGTTGGACCGCATCTGGGGATATGAGTATGTCGGGGATACCCGCACGGTGGATGTGCATGTCAAACGGATCCGGGAAAAGATGCGGCAGGAAGATGAATGGGGCATTCGTACGGTTTGGAGCGTTGGGTATAAATTCGGACAGAAATCGTAGCGATTTTGCTTGAGTCAAAGAGAAGCCTGGTCTGCAAACGAAATTCAGGCGTACAGAGCAGTGGCTGGAATTTTGTTGGCATGCGTATTGAGAGATAAACCGCTCAGTTTGCTTTTGTAAAAGGCTAGCAGGGGATAAGGAGCTGCTTTCTGTGAAATGGCAGAGTGGGAAAAATGCAGATATGCAGCGAGACAGCGCTGCTGGAGCTCGCTGCATGCACGGATGTTTTTGGCAGCAGGATGATTGGCTTAGATACTTTTATGATGTGAAATTAGGCGTCGTTGCCGGGGTTGGATATATCTGTTGAACGAGATTTGGTTTGGACGGTCATATCGCTATAAAATCCTGCTGTTTTACGGCAGAATCTGCGGCTTTCTGTGCTTGTTCCCATTGCTGCATATGCAGTTTCCGCAAGTTCAGAGCATGCAGCAAAATACAGATAAACAGCAAAAACAGCAGGAGACGGTGATAGCTGGTGGTATTACCCCATGGTGCTGTCAGCAATAAAAAAATTGCTGCTGCAAAGAGGACAAGGGCTGTAAATTTGAATTTCCGTTGGGGAGTGTTTGTGTGTTTTGGGTTCATGTTGTGTCAATAGCGGAAAAATCCGCTTCTCCTTTTTTTGTGATCATCTGTAATTTCAGAAAAGCTATTTCCGATGCTTTTATTATAACTTGAGTTTGTGTATTTGTCGGAAATTTTCGGCTTTTTGCTCAGGAGGAATAATCATGTACCGAAATTCAATTGTAAGAAAACAATTTCTGATGTATCTTGTGACGATCTCAGTGTGTGTGTTATTGATGGGTTTGATGTTTTCTGTGATCTACACCAGACATTATATGTCAGAAACCAAGCGGGAGTTAGTGGAACAGGGAGCGAAAGTTTCCAATGCCATTGACCAGGCATATCATACAGGAGATATTTCCGACCTAGCCTATCAGATGCAGGTGTTGGAAGACTATATGGGCGCCGGGGTGCTGCTGATGAATGAGGATGGCGTGGTAGTATTGGCATCTCCTGGTATGAGCAAACAACTACTGGGAAAAGTACTGACCTACGAGGAATTGGTACAGGGCGTATTGGATGGGAATGTGGTTTCGCTGGAAACGGGGTCTTCTTCTGTGTTTGGTACTTCTATGCTTATTGTGGGGTACCCCATTGCGGAAGGACAGCTGACTGGCATTTTTATGTGTCGTTCCCTGCCGGAAATACAGGTTTCGCTCAATGAGATGTATCGCGTGATCTTTTTTAGTTTAGCAGTTTCTTTCTTTTTGACAACGCTGGTGGGATTTTGGACATCCCGCAGAATGGCGGAGCCGTTGATGGACATGAATCGTGCGGTAAAAGAAATTGCCGGCGGAAATTTGGAAAAGCGAGTGGAAGTAACGGGAAATGATGAAATTGGACAGCTGGGAGAGAGCTTCAATCATATGGCGGAAAGTCTGGAAAATATCGAGAAAACCAGAAGAGCATTTATTGCGAATGTATCCCATGATTTACGCTCGCCGCTGACCAGTATCCAAGGGTTTTTAACGGCAATGCTGGATGGAACGATTCCGCCGGAAAAACAAGAACGATATTTGAAAATCGTACTGGAAGAAAGCCAGAGGCTTTCTCGGTTGGCGGAAGGTATTGTGGATATGAGCAGGGCACAGGACAGCAAAATTGTACTGGAGATGACAAGCTTTGATTTGAATGAAGTCATTCGGGAAAATAGCGCAGTACTGGAACCGCAGCTTCAGGAAAAAGGCTTATCGGTAAAAGTGTCCTTTGCCGCGAAGGAAACGATGGTCTATGCGGATCAGGATAAAATCTCCCGGGTGCTCCATAACCTGATGAGCAATGCCATCAAGTTTTCTCGAGAAAACGGCACGATTGAAATCGAAACCACGTTTTCCGGTAAGAATAAGGTGCTGGTGTCTATTCGGGATCATGGAGCGGGCATCAGCGAGGAAGATCAGAAATATATTTTTGATCGGTTTTATAAAGCGGACGCCACGCGAAACCAAGACAAGACAGGAGCCGGATTGGGCTTATCCATTGTGCGGGAATTTGTGCAGGCGCATGGGGAGACAGTGGCGGTCAAAAGCAAGGTGGGAGAAGGCAGTGCCTTTGTGTTCTCGCTGAAATTAGCGCACTAAATGAAAAAGCGTTGAGACAATAGAAAATTCCTTCGCGATGGATAAGGAGTCGCGGAGGAATTTTCCGTATTACGCGTTTTTATTTCCAAATACGAAAAAATATGGTATCATAACCATAAACCACCACAAAATAAATATGTTGAAGGGGTTGCATGTGACGCGATGAAGCCGTATCATTTTGACAGACAGACAGACAGACAGACAGACAGACAGACAGACAGACAGACAGACAGACAGACAGACAGACAGACAGACAGACAGACAGACAGATAGTGTAAATCTG
>DXEB01000032.1 GCA_019115165.1 Candidatus Anaerotignum merdipullorum
AAAAAACCTCCTATGCTTCCTTGTGTCTTGGCGGACTCAAGATGATTATAGCATAGGAGGTTTTTGCTTGAAGCTGAAGCTTACTGATTCCCCCGGCATAGCCGGGGGTTTTTATTGGATTAACCCAACAAAAAACAGTATAAAAATTACCTTTTATACTGTTTTTTCATCTGTCATCGCAATTTTATTACTTACACATCTGTCGAAATCAATGAATTTAAGTGCCTCAAAATCAGCATAGAAAACCTCTGGAAACCTTGATTTTACTGGGTTTTAAGCCCATGTCATACTTTATTCCTCCTCCAGCTTCAGTACAGACATGAATGCCTGTTGCGGTACTTCTACACTGCCGATCTGGCGCATCCGCTTCTTTCCTTCTTTCTGCTTTTCCAGTAATTTTTTCTTTCGGGAAATGTCACCGCCATAGCATTTTGCCAATACATCTTTACGCAGTGCACTGATGGTTTCCCTTGCTACAATTTTGCTGCCAATCGCTGCTTGTATGGGAATTTCAAACAAATGTCTGGGGATCTCTTTTTTCAGTTTTTCGCACATCTTTCTGCCACGCTCTACCGCGGAAGCTTTATGCACTATAAAAGATAATGCGTCCACCGGTTCTCTGTTTACCAGAATATCCAGTTTGACCAGTTCGCTTTCTTTATAACCAATCAAGTTATAGTCAAAGGATGCATATCCGCGGCTTCTGGATTTGAGTACATCAAAGAAATCATAAATAATTTCATTCAGCGGCATTTCATAAATCAGCATCGCTCTACTCTCATCCAAATATTCCATACTAATGTAATCTCCCCTACGTTGTTGGCATAATTCCATAATGGGACCAATATAATCTTTCGGCAGCATAATTTCTGCTTTTACAATCGGTTCTTCCATTCGCAGTATGCGGGCAGGATCTGGCATATTGCTTGGATTGGATAACTCAAATTGTGTTCCATCCGTCAAATATACCTTATAAATAACACTAGGTGCTGTCGTTACCAAATCTAGATTATATTCTCGCTCCAACCGCTCCTGCACAATTTCTAGATGCAGCAACCCTAAAAATCCGCAGCGAAATCCGAATCCCAATGCAACAGATGTTTCTGGTTCAAAGAAAAGCGAAGCGTCATTAAGCTGCAGCTTTTCCAGTGCGTCCCGCAAATCCGGATATTTTGCACCATCCACCGGGAATACTCCACAATATACCATCGGATTTACTTTCTTATAACCCGGCAATGCTTCTTCAGTTGGTCGTGCAGCTTCTGTAACTGTATCGCCTACCCGAGTATCCGATACATTTTTAATGCTGGCTGTGAGATATCCAACCATACCAGCGCGTAACTCGTCAGTAGGCAAAAATCGTCCAGGACCGAAAATTCCTACTTCTACTACATCAAACTCTTTTTCTGTGGCCATCATTTTTACTTTCGTTCCTTTGCGAATGGTACCGTCAAAGACACGCATCAAAACAATTACGCCGCGATATGGATCATAAACACTGTCAAAGATCAAAGCCTTCAGCGGAGCATCAGGATCTCCCGTGGGCGCGGGAATATCTGTGATGATGCGCTCCAATACCTCTTCAATGTTCACACCGTTTTTCGCGGAAATTTCCGGCGCATCTTCTGCAGGAATACCGATAATATCTTCGATCTCTTGTTTTGCCCACGCCGGATTGGCACTGGGTAAATCGATTTTATTGATGACTGGTAAAATCTCCAAATTATTGTCTAATGCCAAATAGACATTTGCAAGTGTCTGTGCTTCGATCCCTTGTGCAGCATCCACAATTAAGATAGCGCCTTCACAGGCAGCCAAAGAGCGGGAAACTTCGTAATTAAAATCTACATGCCCAGGAGTATCAATGAGATTAAACTCATATTCTTCTCCATCATTTGCATGATAAATCAGCCGTACCGCCTGTGATTTGATGGTAATGCCTCTTTCTCTTTCTAAATCCATATTATCAAGAACCTGCTCTTGCATTTCTCTGTCTGTAAGCAGTCCTGTTTTTTGTATCAATCGATCTGCCAGTGTGGATTTCCCATGATCAATATGAGCCACAATGCAGAAATTCCGAATATGACTTTGTCTATCTTTGGACATCTGAGTCCCTCCTAAATCCATTTTTTCATACTTTATTTAGTATATCATAGGAAAAGGTGCAAAGTCAAACCGTTGCCGTTTGTGCAGAGCAAAGCGAATGCAGCGTGATTTTCGTATATACAATTCTAAAACGAAAAGGAAGATGCTGCTTTCTGCAATGGATTTATCTCTGTAATTCGACAACAAGAAGATAAAACTTCTCTGGCATAATTCATACAACAAAAATAAAGCAATCATATCTATCCGAGATATTCCTTCTGTCTTTTCATAAATCCGAAAAGCTTCTATTCAATACCCAAATAATCGACGGATCGGCGGTATATTCGGCTAAATGTTTTGATAAGGCTTCGCGATACCGCAGCTCCTATTTGGGGATAAAGACAGGAAGATTCCTGGGATACATTGTTAGAATCCTAGTATTTTTTAGAATGATGACTGCTTCGATATATGTTTGGAATCATTATTAAAAATGACTCTTCCAAACATATATCCTACCTACCTAAATGGATATTCTACATGGTAAGAGATTGTTTTGGAGCATCTTCCTTTTTTTATTGCGTATATTATTTAGAGTTGCCAAAACAGAAAGGATTGTTTTCATGATTTATCCAATTACCATTCCAGTACATACAGTGAGCACCCCACAAACTGTCCTCGTTCCAATACAACAACAAAAGCCCCCTTTCCCTCTGCTGCAAATTGACACTGGCAGTTATATTGTCGGTGCTCAAATCCAGTCAGGAATCAATTTCCGTCCCGATATGGGTATACACTCCATTCAAGTTGGAAAATACTGCGCGATAGCAGAGGATATTACCTTTTTAATTGACCTCAATCATCCATATCATTGTGTTGCACAGGGAGAACTGGATTTCTTTCAACCAAATACTTCAGAGATTCCTCAAAAACGAAAAGGGCAAATTCTAATTCAGAATGATGTATGGATTGGTCATGGTGCTACTATTTTAGGAGGTGTTACTATTCATAACGGTGCCGTAATTGCTGCAAATGCAGTTGTCACGAAAGATGTACCTCCTTACAGCATTGTCGGAGGCAATCCAGCTGGTATCATTGGAAGAGGACAACGGTTTTCGTCTGCTCAGATTGATGCATTGCAGCAAATTAGCTGGTGGGACTGGGCTTTGGAGCAAAAAAAGAAGTTTGCGGGAGATTTTTCTGTCACTCCAGATGTATTTATTGCGAAGCACATAGCTGCTGCACAATCTTCTTGGCAATCGTTGCAGCCGTGTTTTTCAAAGCGCCCGGGAACATCTTTTTTGCTGATACCAGATTTGGATGATCCATATCCTGTATGGAAAACAATATGGAATGCATTTTGTGCATTGCAGCAATCGGATAACACATTGTATCTTTATATCCTGCCCGGTTCTTCCGAACAATGCCTCGCAGAACTTTATCAAATCTTGTCGCAGAAACCATCATCCTGTTCCGTCGTTATTCAAGATACGCCAGTAGCAGATGAACGAGCCTTATTTCTTCAAATGGATTATTTTATTACCACTCGCTCTGCACAAACGGTGCGCTGGAGTTGTTATGCGGATCTCTGCCATGTCCGCGTCATCTCCGGCGTAGATTTTCCAATTTTTGACCGCATAGATTGAAGCATTGTTGATTAGATAAAAATAAAAAATGTTCTATGTGTTCTTTGGTTGGCAAAGTATAAAGAGTGTTTGCGTATATGCAAACACTCTTTATATTCTGTATTTTTGATTATGTTATTCTGTATCCGGTGTATGTTTGGTTCCCAATATGGAAGCCTTTGTTTTTAAAGCATAGGAGAAATATCCACAAATCAGTACACTTCCCCATAACAGAAATAGTGCAGGCAAAATATCGTCCCATTCATCCATGAGCCAAAACAATGCATTTCTTATGCCAATATGCATTGTCATCTGTGTCCCAATTACAATCAAACCAATCGTTCCTAAGATTGCTGCAATACTTAGTAATATGGTAATTAGTTTTAATCCGCCGCTAAGGATGGATAGATTAGTTGCCTTTGTGTGCTCCGGATACAATTCGAATAATTTGTGTGTCCTCATAATATAACCTCCATCCTGTTACATAATATTATAGATACGAATCCGGTTTAGTCATAAATGGATTCAGAATCTCTGGACAAAACATTTCCGGTATAGGCATCAATCTCCAATTCGTATTCTGTGGTGCCGACAATCAGTTTTACTTCATAAGTCAAACGACCATCATCATAGTCTCGTTCCAGTTTCACAATGTTGGATGCAGTTGCACCGGATACCTGATTTACCGCAATGGATCTTGCTTTTGCTTCCCCAATATCAGTACGTGTACCATTGTTGTTGGTTCTGCCGTTGTAATATTCTGCATCGAAATCATAGCTGATGATATTGCCGGTACGGGCATCAATTTCATAATCATATTCTTTGCCGTCATCGGTATAAAACTCAATGTCATATACTTGTCGTCCATCGTCCCATTCCAGGTGTTGACGAATAAAGGAAACCTGATTCTTATTCAAACCAGCGTGAGACAGCGCTTCTGCCTTTGCCTCTTCTTCTGTCAGTAAATGATTGCTAGGTTGGCGAGTTGTATTTGTTGACGAGTTGGTATTTTGATGAAAGCTGTCTGCATCTGTTACCAATGTGTCACTGCGCAGGATAACTGTATCCGTATCATTGTCCCAAGATACTTCTTTTCCCATCAATTCTCCAATTGCCCGCAGTGGCAGATAGGTTGAACCATCATACAGCATTGGATAAATCTCGTTGCCTCTGCTGTCTGTAAAGTGTTGTGTAACTCCATCTACAGTAATGGTAAATTCTGGTCTGAGCTGTACAGTAATATTCTGCTGTTTTGCACGAGTATCAGGCTTCCCTGTTACTGCAGACGTGCCGCGTGTTCCAGATAGGCTGACTGTATAACTAGAAGCATCCCAGTTCACATTTTTCCCCATCAGTTCACCGATTGCCCGTAGCGGCAGATAGGTCGTTCCATCATAGATAATTGGATGTGCTTCCTGCCCTTCCACTGTATAGAATGTTTTTTCTGCACCATCTACCATGATGGTGATATCCGGGGAAAGCTGTGCACGCACCGTCGTTGCACCATATGCCATTGTCCCCAAAGAACCTGCCAAAAGTGTCGTGCTAAGCAACATCACTCCAAATGTTTTTCCCATGTTTCTTCCGCTTTTTTTCATTATAGATCCCTCCTAATTTTTTGTTTTATTTCAACGGCGAAGTACTTCTGCTTCCCAACTTCTGATTGCGCCGCTGTATCCGTCAATAGTAAATTCATACTGAGTGTCCGCGTCATAAATTTTCCCTTCATATTGCAGGCGACCGTCATCATAATCTACTTCCCATTCGTAAATATCTTCTATCGTTGCTCCAGGCACTTGTGCTAAAGCAATTTCTTTTGCTTTTTCTTCTGTAATGGTACTGCCAGTTTCTGTGGATGCATATTGTTCTGCGTCATAATCAAAGGAGAGGATATCACCAGTAGCTGCATCGATTTCATAATCATATTCTTTGAAGTCAGACGTATAAAACTCAATTTCGTATTTTTGTCTGCCATCATCTCGTTCCAGTTTCTCTTTCACAAAGGTGACTGTATCGCTGCTCAAACCCGCATGCTGCAATGCAATCTCTTTGGCATTTTCTATTGTTACTTGACCATTTGAGGCGGTATTTGCAGTTGTATCGGTTGTAGAAGCAACAGATGAATCAGCCGCAACACTATCAATGTGTTCTGACTGGTTCTCAATGATCTTTCCGCTTATGGCATCAATATCATATTCATATTCTTTACCATCTACGGAAAAATCAATGTCATAATATGCTATGCCGTTTCGTTCTTCCAACTCTGCTGTCGTAAATGTTGCTGTATTTTCAGATACATCTGCCGCTGCCATAGCAATTGCTTTTGCTGCATCGATACCAACATATTCTGCCTGCCGGCTTTGCTGTACGCAGCCAGTCAGCATCCAAAACGAAGCTGTAAGGATTACTGCTTTTTTCCAATATCCCATTCTCATCCCTCCTGTTTTTTCTTTCTTGGTTTGTTGTACTTATCTTAACCCATAAACATGAAAGAAACATGAAATTTAAAAACTTTTTTCATATTATTTCTATCGGATATGAAAAAGAAAGGGATATCCTATGAAGAAAAATACGTTATTGTCCATGTTTTTCCTTTGGCAAATGTAGTGTAAACGTGCTGCCTTCCTTTGGTACGCTTTCCACACGCATGTAACCGCCGTGTATCTCGGCAATTTTCTGTACCATGGACAATCCAAGTCCTGCTCCGCTTTTCCCCGTGCGCGCAGCATCCACTTGATAAAATCGCTTCCATATTTTATCCTGCTGGTCTTTGGCAATACCAATTCCATCGTCTCGTACATGGAGCAGCACTTCGTTGTCTCTTTGTTCTAAGGTAATCCAAATTTGTCCATCTGGTTTTCCGTATTTGATTGCGTTTTCGATTAGGTTTTGTAACAAACGAGTCATCAATGTTTCATCCAACGGTATCTTTATGGTTTCATCTAATGCAAAATGAAACCGCCTCAAATCATAGGATGCCTCTTGGCATACAGTACGCACCAACTTTGCAAAATAAACCGGTGCAAATTTCGCGGATTCCGTTCCCTGATCCAAACGGGTTATATTCAGCAATTGCGAAATCAGATCTGACATTTTTACTGCCTGTCGGTATATCATATCGATGGTTTCCGCTCGTTCTTCTGGTGTTTCCTCATATTTTTGCGCATATTCACAGGCGCTTTTGATCACAGAGGTTGGTGTACGCAGCTCATGCGAGGCATCTGCGGTAAATTGTTTCTCTGCTTCAAAGGATTGCTCTAACCTTGCAAACATTCGATCAAATGTAACCGCCAGTCTGGTAAATTCATTGTTCCCTTTGGGAATTTCCACTCGCGCGGAAAGGTCAGAAGCTTCGTTAATGGCGTCTGCCGTTTTGATCATTTGTTCTAGTGGACGGAATGCCCGTTTTGCAATCCAATAGCCACCTACTGTAGCCAATAAAATAAAGACTGGCAATGCAGCAATGGCGCATATCAATAAATTTCGTACGATCAAGGTATCCTCTGAGGCTTCCATCAAACCGCGGAGCCAAACGCCGTTATCCCAACCAAATGGGCACCAAAGATCAAATATGTAAAAATTACTGTCTCCATCTGAAACCAAGCGGGTGAATCCATTTTCAAATGGTTCGGAAGCTGTGAAAGATACTGGTATTTGTCCCGCCAACAAAGATTCTTTTTGGCTATAAATCAAAGAGTATACACCATTTTGGTAAAACTGAAAATCCGCTCCTAACTGTAGTTTTCCGTCTATCGTATCCAATTGAGATAAATTGCTCCGAACGACCTGCGATACTGTATTCATCGCCGTCTGTGTTGTTACGGCATGGCTGACTAACAGCATAAATCCCAGAATCAAGACACCCATGATTGTCATAAGTATAAAATACCAAATTGTGATTTTCAGTTTAATGGAAAGATGCTTCATGTTTTCCCCCTTATCCTTCTTCTCGTAATACCCAACCAACTCCACGAATGGTGTGAATCAGCTTCTTTTCATATCCGTCATCGATTTTTTTGCGCAGTTTGCTCATATAAACATCTACATTATTGGAATTACCGGAATACTCATAATTCCATATCCGGTCTTCGATTTGTTCTCTGGATACAACGTTGCCTTTATTTCTTAATAAATATTCCAAAATGGAAAATTCTTTTGGCAATAGGGTGATTTCTTTCCCATCTCTGACGACTGTATGGCTTTTGACATCCATGGTCAAATCACCTGCCGAAAAACAGTTGTTTCGGTTTCCCACATGTTTTCGTGTGATCGCCCGAATCCTTGCTAACAGTTCATCAAAATCAAAGGGTTTGATCAGATAGTCATCTGCACCCAAATCCAGTCCTTTTACCCGATCGGCAATACTGTCTCTGGCTGTCAAAAACAGTACCGGTATGTCCTTTCCATTCGCCCGCAGTTCTTGAATTAAGGTATAACCATCCTTTTTGGGCATCATCACATCCAAGATCATAGCATCATATTCAGCACCCATCAAATGCAGCCACGCTTCTTCTCCATCATAACATCCATCTACACTATAGCCCACTCGTTTTAAGGTCTTTACGATCAAGCGATTCATATCCATTTCATCTTCTACAACCAGTATGCGCATTTCGAAACGCCCTCCTTTGCGCTTTTTATCTCATTATAGGCACAGTCATTTCGCTCCGTCAATTCTTTTCTCGGTAATCAATGGACCATAACATAAAGTTTCAATCATACAGTCATAGATTTTCGAGTAGAATGAGTACTGATTGTTATGCTGAATCACCAAATAGTGTTTTACATAATAACAGGTATATAAAGTGGCTTTGTCATAGGCATAAGTAAGAAAAACTTCCAGATATATTTTCATAAATAATCTGTTTGGTATGCGCAACAAAAACATAAAACTCTTGAAAAATCATAGGAAGTAAAGGCATATTCGGTATTTTTCATTCCTGACACTTCATTTTGTGAACATCTAGAACCCTTTTATAAGATTATTCGATTATTTTGAGAGAGATATTTTTAATTTGTACATATTTTTTCTATTGCTTTTTGCTTAGAAATGTGTTATAGTATAAAAGCTGTTCGGATGTATTACCGTGGTTTAGTAGATAAAGTTTCTGTTTCGCAATCGGTAGATTTCTGATTATGTAAATAGAATTACAGCTCAGGTCAAAAATTTCATATGCCGGAATAACTCAGTTGGTAGAGTAACTGATTCGTAATCAGTAAGTCGCGTGTTCGAGTCACGTTTCCGGCTCTTTGCAAAAAACGGTTGAAGCATAAGTTTTAGCCGTTTTTTTATGTTTGCTTAGGTCAAATCAGTGAGGAACGATATCGCAAAAAAATCATGCAGCTGTTTTCTTCCCATATTCCCTTTTTGTTAGTTCCTTATGCAATATTCAGGATAACTATAGGTGGTCTCATGTAAAGAAAGTGGTAAAGTATTGCCATGGATTTCGAGCAAAACATAGATATGAAACAGTCGGCAGAAAAATTTATCGAAAAGTTTGCATTGCTCTAAGGGATCTGCATCATTCATAAACATAAAATATTGCAGACAAAGCAATCTGGATCAAAAATATCTCTTGTTGTACGCGTAAAATACATGAAGCAAATCAATATGGAAAAAATTTGTTTTCTTGAACAAGAAACGCTCTCTTCCTAAAAAAACATTTTCATATCATAAATGGTAGTTGCAACCACTTCCTTATCTACAACCAGCGGTCTGGGACTCGAGTTCTCTTAGTAGCTGAAAAACCGTCATTGCTTCTGCAATGACGGTTTCCTTTATACAAATCAGAGGCGGTATTTTCCACACTCGCTTTTGATATGTATGGATAGCGACTTGAGTATTTACAGATGTTTTGTATTGGGTTCTTTCGGATATCCGCAATCTACAGGCACAAGACTGCGATATCTTTCGTACTTACTTTTTTCATCTTTTTTCCGAAATGGTTACATTTTGATATATCCAACTTTTCCGATAGAGCAGAGAGTTCATTCATATTGATAGGCTTTACTTTCGACCAGTATATGTTTCTGGTGATTGCTGTAAAGGCTCCTGCATCCATCCTCGTTGACATTCCAGTAGCCGAATGACTTCCGCCAGAGTAATATGATCATATCGTTCCAGAAACTTTGTAATCTGTTCTTGACTTTCCAATTCATTTTTTACTTCAGAACGCCCTACCAAATAATCTAAACTCACTCCAAAAAAATCTGCAATCCGAATCAAATTTTCTATGGATGGTTCGTTTTTCCTGCTTCATAATTTGCAACAGCCGTATATCCATAATCTAAAATAGCAGCAATCTGCGCCTGTGTGACATTTTTTTCCTTTCTCAAACTTTTCAATCTATGTCGAAAACTGACACTCATGCTTTCCACCTCCTGTCTGTTTTCATCTTTTTCTCATCAGGATTAGAAACATTTGTTTCTGCAATTTTAATACTATTATTTACAATATAATACTTGTTTAGGATTATGTAAAGTATAATACTTGTATAAAATGAGAAATAAAAATTGGCAGATGCTAGTAAATAAGGAGGTAATTTCATGAATGAGGAATACGGAAGACTGGAAATTCGTCTATCTGAACTTCTGGAAAAGTCTGGTATGAGTAAAAACAAATTATCGCATAAAGCGGAAATGAACTGGAAGCAGATTGATAATTACTGCAATAATAATATTACTCGCTTGGATGTTTTTGTTTTATGCAAACTTTGTACCGTTTTGCATTGCAGAATCGAAGATTTATTGGTTTTTATTCCACCACA
Organism: Candidatus Anaerotignum merdipullorum; assembly: GCA_019115165.1. Classification (GTDB taxonomy): domain Bacteria; phylum Bacillota; class Clostridia; order Lachnospirales; family Anaerotignaceae; genus Anaerotignum; species Anaerotignum merdipullorum. Next base: position 10,475 of record DXEB01000032.1, read on the forward strand.
AAAACATGATAATACATGAGCTTCTCCATCCTTTTCATATCTTTGCAGTAATTATCCGGATAACGATTCTATACCGCAGATCATAAATTATCTCCCATTGGAGCACTTCACAAATCTCATGAAACAGATAGATTCAATACCATATACAAAAAGGCACCTCAAACCTGCATTTCCAGCGGTTCATGAGATGCCTTTTGTATTTGTTTGGATCTATCATGTTATTGCGATGTATGATCTAAGGTATTTTGTGAAAACATTTGTTAAATGGTGCTCGCTGCTGGAAGCTGATCCAAGCTCATAAATACATATCCCTGTGCCTTTAATGATTTCAGCATTTGATCCAATGCTTCTGTATTTGATTGAGACACTGCATGCAACAGCATAATACAACCATTATGATAATGATTCATAACCATATCATAAGCTGCTTGGACACCTGGTTGATTTTCTGTGTCCCAGTCTTGGTATGCAAAACTCCAAAAAATCGTTTTGTATCCTGCTGCCTGCGTTTGTGCCAAAGAGTGGATACTGTAAACACCAGAAGGTGGGCGGAAATATCGCGGCATTTCTACGCCGGTTACCTTTTGGAATGCATCTGCGCAGCCGTTTAATTCTGCTAATATTTCGTCGCTACTTAATCCTGCCATTTCTGGGTGTGTGGAAGAATGGTTTCCAACGATGTGCCCTTCCTCCACCATTCTGTTTACCAAATCCGGACAACTTTCAATATAGCTTTTGGTTACAAAAAAGGCAGCCGTAACATCATTTGCTTTCAAAATATCCAATATTTGAGATGTATAGCCATTTTCATATCCTTCATCAAAGGTCAGATAAATTACTTTATGTTGTGTATCTCCTAAATAATATGCGTCGTACGCACCGATCGCAATTTCATTTTGTGCTGATGGCGGCAAATGATCATTATTTCTGCGGAACCACCATGATTTTCGATCATATTCTCCTACAGAAGCTGCATTCTCTTTTGGCTGAACTGGTGTCTGTACTGGATCATACACCAACGGCAGTTCTGTATTTTTTATCTCTTTTATACTTTCTGTCTGTGTTGTTTCAGACTCTGTCTGAGCGATTTCAATTACCGCTTCTGTTTGTGGCATTTGTGCTTCCGCCTCCATTTGAACTGGTGTTGTGCCAGTCAGCGCAGATATACTCAGCGACAAAATCAATCCCCAAATTCCTGTACTTTCCATATAATCGCCTCCCATCTGTTCTACTTGTTTTTCTTTATTATAGCATAAAAAGTGGAAAGGCAAACTGGATTCTGGACAATTTCCCAATAAATTTTTGTCAGTTCTCTGTAAAAAAAAGAAACGAGCTGATCGGCTTTCCTTGTAGAAAACTTTTTACCAATCTTTATGGCATATGTTCGTTTTTCTTTTTTTACCGCACATTGATGTGACGACACATATCTATCCTGGTATGATTGATACTTGGCAAGCGGTAATTTATTACGATAACCTAAATTATCCGAGGGACACCAGCATGGATTTTTCTTGGATGTTGTTTTGTTTTCTAAATTTTTTACATTGTTAGTGTTTTTTGATGTTCTAACTTGACACGTTCTTCTCGTCTGCGCAGGATACTGTTCATACACTTTAAGAATACGCATACAGAAACAATCGAACTGATCAAATCTACAACCGGTTCTGCAAAAAAAACATTTTCAATTCCCCAGAAAATCGGGATGATCACCATTGCGGCAAAGTATAGTGTTTTGCGAAATAACGAAAGAGAAATTGCATATCTCACTGCAGATAAACCTGTAAACCCATCTACAATGGTATATTGTACTGCCAGTGGTAGAATCATTAGCGTCATGATCTGAATTGCCTTCACAGACAAATCAATATAGAACGCATCGTTAGTAAACAAACGTGCAAAATATGGTGAAACCACATGTGCTGCTAACATCATAACAGCAGTAAATACCAAACAAAGTATCAATGTATTTTTTTGTCCAGAACGCACACGATCCATTTGGCAGGCACCATAATTAAATCCCAATACTGGCTGTGTTGCACCTGTAATTCCACCCAACGGCATCGTAACCATCAAGAAGAAGCTCTGTGCAATGGTGTAGCAAGTGACCAATTGATCGCCGTACCCAGGACCGCCATAATGCTGTAATACCATATTCATCGCGATAATCAGTACGCTGTCCAGCGCTACAATCAAAAATGGTGACAGCCCTGTCAACAATATACGCAGCATCAACGTCCCATCGTATCCACCAAAGGTAATACGGATCGGTGGTCTGCCACTAAACAAAAAAAGCAGAACAAATGCACAGGATACCATTTGTGAAATCACTGTTGCCACCGCAGCGCCAGCTACACCCATATCGAAAGCAAAAATAAAAATCGGATCCAGTATAATATTGCAAACTGCACCGATTGCCACAGACATCATTGCAATTTTAGAATAACCCTGGCAGATAATAAAGGTGTTCATCCCCATAGACAAAATAGCAAATAAACTTCCTGCCGCATAAATGGTCATATAGGTATTGGCATATGGAAATGTTGCTTCACTGGCACCAAAGAGCATGAGGAGCGGTTGTCGGAACAATATGACCACGGCAGTAATGACGATGGCCATTGCAATCATCATAAAAAAGCAGTTCGCCATAATCTTAGTTGCACCTTTTCGGTCATTTTCCCCCATTTTGATGCTCATCAGCGGGGACCCGCCAATACCAATCCAGATGGAAAAGGACGTAATGAGTGTAACAATGGGACCACAAATCCCGACGCCGGCCAATGCCGTCGAACCGATTTCTGGTATATTTCCAATGAAGATTCGGTCGACAATGCTATAAAGCACATTGATAAACTGTGCCAACATCGCAGGTATCGCCAGCCGCAGCACCAAACCAAACATCGCATCTGTACCCAGATTGTTTTCCCTGCGCATCATTCTTCCCCCTTTTTGTCCATCTGAAAATATTGATCGGAAACGGATAAACCATATCATATTCTTTCTTTGCCGTCAACCATTTTTCCCATACTTTCAGTCTGTTTTCGCATTGTATTTTTGAATGCGATAGAATAGATTTTTTTGTTCCAATAAAAAAGAAAGCAAAACACGCTGCGAAAACAAGTGCAGGCATCACAGAAAATGTATCTTTTCTTCCTGATGCCTACATGAAAGCGTTTCGTTGGATCAACGGACCTTTTCCACGTTCCTTTTTTCAAAAAAAACGTGTGTTGTATTTTCCGAATTTAAAAACGCTTCCTGTTTTCTGAATGTTCTGCTTCCTGTTACATCGGACGCTATGGATAATGGTATGCATCTCTATATGTTTGATAACAAACAAATTCCTAAAACAAACTCAACTGATTGGTCTCGGGTATTCCGTTTAGCACTCCATTTTCTTTTAATAAATCAATCAAAGAACGTCCCAGAGAAGTTCGTTCTTTCAGTTCTTCAATGGTGTGAAATTCACCGTCTGCTCTACCATCTACAATACTTTGCGCTGCATTGGTACCTAATCCCTGCAGAGAATTAAACGGCGGGATTAAGCCGTCCGGCGTGATAATAAATTTTTTCGCATCTGATCGATACAAATCAATGGGAAGAAATTGGAATCCTCTGGCATAAAATTCTACCACCAATTCCAAAACGGTTAGTTTTGTTTTGTCCTTTGCCGTTGCCTCCATTCCTTTGGCATGAATTTCGCGCATTGCCGCTTTGGCAATATCCATACCTTTACACATGCAGCTGTAGTCAAAATCGTCACAAGCGCGTACAGTAAAATACGATGCATAATAAGCTTCTGGATAATGGATCTTAAAATATGCGATGCGGAATGCCATCATGACATAAGCTGCCGCATGAGCTTTTGGGAACATGTACTTAATTTTTTGGCAGGAATTGATATACCAATCTGGCACATCTGCTGCCTTCATATCTGCAATATCCTCTTCTGTAAGCCCTTTTCCCTTTCTGACTTTTTCCATAATTTTAAAGGATTTCTTCTTATCCACACCTTTATTGATGAGATAAATCATAATACTATCACGTGTAGATATGGTTTCTTTCAAAGTAATTGTCCCATTTTCAATCAACGTCTGCGCATTGCCTAACCATACATCTGTCCCATGAGAAAGTCCGGAAATACGCAATAAGTCTGCAAATGTTTTTGGTTTGGTATCCAACAGCATCCCTCGCACAAATTTTGTACCGAATTCGGGGATTCCCAGTGTTCCCGTTTCACATCCAATTTCTTCCGCCGTAACGCCCAATGCTGCTGGAGATTCAAATAAAGACATCGTTTCCGGATCTCCTAATGGAACTGTTTGCGGATTGACACCAGTTAAATCGTACAGCATACGAATTACCGTCGGATCGTCGTGCCCCAACAAGTCCAATTTTAACAATCGCCCACTAATGGAATGATAGTCAAAATGTGTTGTGGTAACAGTAGAATTGACATCGTTTGCAGGTCTTTGAATCGGGCAGAATTCATAAATATGATGATCGCTTGGCACAACCATCAAGCCGCCTGGATGCTGTCCTGTGGTACGTTTGATGCCAGTACAGCCATTCATCAGACGAGTCATCTCTGCATTGTGTGCAGTAATTTGGCGTTCTTCAAAATATTTTTTCACAAATCCATAAGCAGTTTTATCTGCCAATGTTCCGATCGTCCCCGCTTTGAATACATGTCCAACGCCGAATAATTCTTCTGTATATGCATGCGCTGTCTGCTGATACTCGCCTGAAAAATTTAGGTCAATATCCGGTTCTTTATCACCTTCAAAACCCAAAAAGGTCTGAAATGGAATATCATGACCGTCTTTATGCAGCAGTGTTCCGCAGACGGGACAGTTTTTATCTGGCATATCGCAGCCACTTGCTTCTTCCATAGCGTAGGAGCGTACCAAATCCGAATCAAAATCAGAATATTTGCAGTTGGGGCACACATAATGCGGCGGTAGGGAATTTACTTCCGTAATTCCTGCCATGTTCGCTGCAAAGGAGGAACCAACAGAGCCACGAGATCCTACCAGATAACCATCTTCTACCGATTTCCATACCAATTTTTGTGCAATGATATACAACACAGCATAACCATTACTGATAATCGAATTCAATTCTGTTTCCAAACGCTCTTGTACCAAAGGCGGCAGAGGATCGCCATAGATCGAATGCGCCTTGTCCATCGTAATTTTGCGCAGCTCTTCGTCTGCCCCTTCGATTTTGGGTGGAAATGTTTCATCCGGAATGGGTTTGATTTTTTCAATTCGGTCTGCAATCAAATTAGGATTGGTAATGACCACTTCTTGTGCTTTTTTTTCTCCCAAATAATCAAATTCTGCCAGCATTTCATCTGTCGTCCGAAAATAAAGCGGCGGCTGGTGATCTGCGTCGGAAAATCCTTCCGCAGCCATAATAATTTTTCGAAATGCTGCATCTTCCGGGTCAATAAAATGCACATCGCATGTTGCAACTACCGGCTTTTGATATTGTTCTCCCAATCTTACAATCTTTCGATTCATTTCTTTCAAATCTTCCATGGAATGAATCTGTTCGACACGAGGGGAATCAATCATAAACTGATTATTGCCTAACGGTTGAATTTCCAGATAATCATAAAAATGTACCAGCTCTGCAATGCGTTGTTTTGGGGCATTGTCCAGTAATGCTCGATACAATTCACCTGCTTCGCAGGCACTGCCAATCAACAGCCCTTCCCGTAACTGCAGAAATTTGCTTTTTGGTATTCTAGGACGCCGGAAGAAATAATCAATATGGGAAATGGATACCAGTTCATATAAATTCCGCAGTCCAATTGCATTTTGTACCAGTATAATGGCATGATGTGCCTTCAGTTTTTTATAATTGACTGTGCGGCTGGCTAAAACATTGATTTCATCCAAGGTAAAGATCTTACGTTCTGCCAGCATGTCTAAAAACTTCAGAAATACTTCAGCCGTTGCTTCTGCATCATTGACTGCACGATGATGTCCCCGTAATACAACACCCAAATGCTCACAAATAATATCTAATTTATGCTTGGACAATTCTGGTAAAAGGGTTCGAGACAGTTCCAACGTATCGACAATCGTATGATAGAGTTCGCCCAAACCCGTCTGTTCCATCGCAACACGGATAAATCCGGTGTCAAAAGAGGCGTTATGCGCAACCAGCACAGCATCTTTGCAAAAATCCAAAAAGGAAGGCAGAATCTTCTCTATGGTTGGTGCATCTGCCACCATTTCATCCGTAATACCAGTTAATTTCGTAATCTCTGCAGATATGGGGCGTTTTGGGTGAACAAAGGTACTAAATCGGTCGATGATTTTTCCATTTGCCACTTTCACCGCACCAATTTCCGTAATGGCTTCTTTTTCTTTGGAGAGACCAGTAGTTTCTATATCGAAAACGACATAGGTGTCATCCAATGTTTGACCATGTGGAGAAAACACGGCATTTCCTAAATCATCGATCAAATATGCCTCTACGCCATAAATGACTTTTAAGTCTGATTTCGCTGCTGCATTCATGGCATCTGGAAATGCCTGTACGACGCCATGGTCTGTAATGGCGATGGCTTTATGCCCCCATTCTATGGCGCGTTTGATGTATGCTTTGACCGGCGTTACGCCGTCCATACTGCTCATTTGGGTATGCAAATGCAGTTCTACCCGTTTTTCTGCCGCAGTATCCACGCGTGGCGGAGGCGCTTGTGCCGTTCTGATATTTTTTGCCATGATATTGATTTCTTTGGCATATTTATCAAACTGTACCTCTCCCTGCACCCGCAGATAAGCATCTTGTTTGATTTGGTCTTTCAGTTCTTGGTCAAATAACGTTCGTTTTACAAAAAATTTTACGGATGTAGAATCAGAATGGTCTGTGATATCAAAGGATACAATATATTTTTCTCCTTTGATTTCTCTGGTCTCCACGTTGAATACACTGCCTTCTATGATAACCGTTTCTCCTGGTATTTTGGTGTCTACAATCTTCATTGATACACCACTAAATTCTTTACCAAAGAGTACGCCGCGTGCAACAGATTCGCTGACACCACGGGCATCCGCAGCAGGCTTTGCTTGTTCTGTTTCCTGTGCTGCAGCTGAAATTTTTTGCAGTAATTCTTCCGTTTTTGTGCGCTGTTCCTGTTCCAAACGTGCTTTTTCTTCCGCACTGCTGAGAATATTTTTGAATTGAACATGCAAAGATAACCCAGTTTCTTCCCGTACCATTTCCGCAATACTGCTGTCGATCTTTTTTTGCGTTAGATAATATGCCATATTATGCTTCACAAAGATCTGCATCTTGCCTTCCTGATATTCCCACTGCGCATCAGAAATCACACCGCTGCACACTTTGCTTTGCGCTGCTACAAAACTGCGGATGGTGTCCCACAAAGCCGTCAGAATGTTTCGTGGCTCCTGTTCTGTCAATGTATATTTGGGGAAAATATGCACCTCTTTTACGCCGGGAAGTTGTAGAAGCATTTCTTCTCGCAGTTTCTGCCAGTGAATTGGCGCAATGATTTCCTTTGACGCAATTTCCGTTACAACCTCTCGTTCTTTCCGGTGAATCGTCAATGATAATACGGTTGTTTCTCGAAATACCTCCTGCAAAGGGGCAGAAAGCGATACCTTATCAAAGACCAGTGGAAATTTTTTCGCTGTCATCTCTTACCCCTCCTTGTGCCATCGTCTCATCATAATTTTTCAATCTCTTCCATCAGTGCATCTACTAATTGAGATTCTTCTACTTTGCGAATCAACACGCCTTTTTGGAATAGAATGCCAACACCATTGCCCCCGGCAATACCAATATCTGCTTCTTTCGCCTCTCCCGGTCCATTTACGACGCATCCCATCACTGCAACTTTAATATTCTTCTGGCAGGACGCGCAGCGTTTTTCTACTTCATTGGCAATGGAAATCAAATCAATCTGTGTTCTGCCGCAAGTAGGACAAGAAATCAATTCAACACCAAATTTTCGCAATCCCAGACTTTTTAAAATCTCTTTTGCAACCTTCACTTCTTCTACAGGATCGCCTGTCAGCGAAACGCGAATTGTGTCACCAATACCAGATGCTAAAATAGCTCCGATTCCTACTGCCGATTTGATGGTACCACTATATAATGTTCCTGCTTCTGTAATCCCAACATGCAGCGGATATGGGATATGCTCGGATAATATGCGGTATGTTTCCAAAGAAAACGGTACGTCGGAAGCCTTGATGGAGACGACAATATCCGAAAAATCATAACTTTCTAATATTTTCACATGCCGTAGCGCGCTTTCTACCAACCCTTGCGGGGTTACACCTCCGTATTTTTCCACCAAATCTTTTTCCAATGAACCGCTGTTTACTCCAATACGGATGGGAATTTTTTTCTGTTTTGCCATCTCAACAACTTGACGGATGCGAGATTCTTCTCCGATATTTCCTGGATTGATCCGTACTTTATCCACGCCTCGTTCCATAACGCGCAACGCAAGACGATAATCAAAATGAATATCTGCTACCAATGGGATCTGAATTTGTTTTTTGATTTCTCCGACTGCTTCTGCTGCTGCCATATCCGGCACAGCCACTCGTACCATCTCACAACCAGCTGCTTCCAATGCATGAATTTGCGCCACGGTTGCAGCAACATTTCTGGTATCTGTATTACACATGGACTGGATGACAATCGGATTACCGCCACCCAGTTTCAAATGACCGACTTGCACGACTTTTGTCTCTGTTCTTTGCATATCTGCACTTCCTTTGATTCCATATACACTATTTTTGCCTATGGTATAGTATAGCACAATACAAAATAACTGACTACTCTCAAACAGCAGATTTCAACTTCTTTCGGTTTGATGCAAATGTCCTTTTTGTGAAATCCATTCGTTTTTGGATATTCTCCTGTTGTTTTCTCTATCCATTCTTGCTGTATAAAAAATCAGTCGAGAATATCTGTATTAGTTCCAGCAGTTCTCGACTGTTTGATCACTTGTTATAGAATTTTCATAATGTCTGTATACATAACAAAAGCCATAAATCCAATTAAAAACATGAATCCGCCAAATAGGATTCTTCCTTCTGTTTCCGGCTGCATCGGCTTTCGTCTGAAGATTTCAATCAATAACAACAAGATTCTGCCGCCATCCAATCCGGGAATTGGGAACAAATTCAGCACACCCAAGTTGGCACTTAATACTGCACTAAGATAGACAACATTTTGTATTGCTGCCGCAAAACTATAACTCAGTCCAGATTCATAGCTGTCTCCCACAATTTTGACGATGGAAATCGGTCCGCCATACTCATCTGGTGATGCTTGGAATGTAAAGACACGAACCAATCCTTCTGCCGTCATTTGGATGTAATTACACATCGCATAATAGCTATAGTAGATCGTTTGCCCAACCGTCGCTGTATCATAGCCTTCTACTTTGTCAGCAAATAAGCCATTGACAATTGTTGGTGTAAATCCTACCAGATATGTTTGTGTTTCTTCTGAATATTGCGGCGTCAATTCATATGCATAAATCTGACCATCTCGCTTGATTTCCAGACGGATTGGGGCATCGCCATTTTGTAGCATGAAGCTTTGCATTTCATCGTAGATATGAATGCGTTCGCCATTGATGCGATAAATTTCATCGCCCTCTTGCAAACCAATTTCTTGTGCAGGAGAATTGTCCAATACCGCTGCAATTTTGGGTTGGATGATATATCCGGATGCAGATAATCCAAAAATCAGTACAATTGCCAGCAAAAAGTTCATCAAAGGCCCTGCTGCCATCACCGCCATACGAACCCAAACTGATTTGGAAAGAAAGGAGCGTTCTGTAATTTCACCGTCTTCTGTTTCTCCATGCAGGCGACAAAAACCACCCAATGGGAACAGCCGCAGACTGTATTCTGTTTCGCCGATTTGCTTGGAGCAAAGTTTTTTCCCCATGCCGACGGCAAATTCTTCTACCCATATGCCGGATTTTTTCGCCACAATAAAATGACCAAATTCATGTACAATAACCAAAACCCCGATAACAATAAGAGAAATAATGATTGAGGAAAGTATTTCAATCACCTCCGTTTTTATGATATCAGAGGACAATGGTTCTAGCATAAGTGCGTGCCCACGCATCTGCTTGAAGCAAATCCTCTAATGTGTATTCCTGTTTTACAGTATATGCCTGCATGGTCTTTTCTATCAATACAGGTATATCCAAAAAATTTATTTTCTCATGTAAAAATTTTTCTACAGCAATTTCATTTGCTGCATTGAGTACCGTCGGCATTGTGCCACCAATCTCCATGGCACGGTACGCCAATGCCAAGCAACGAAAGGTTTCCAAATCCGGTTTTTCGAATGTAAATTGGGTTCGTTTCGAAAAATCCATTTTCGGGAACGGATTCGCGATGCGTTTTGGATACGTCAGTGCATATTGAATGGGTACACGCATATCCGGTTCTCCCATTTGTGCAATAATCGCTCCGTCATCGTATTCCACTGCGGAATGGATGATACTTTGCGGATGTACCAGCACCTCAATTTGATGAATATCTATATCAAATAGCCATTTGGCTTCCATTACCTCCAAGCCTTTGTTCATCAGTGTTGCGGAATCAATGGTAATTTTTTTTCCCATATTCCAATTTGGATGCTGTAACGCATCTGATGCTGTCACTTTTGCCAATTCTGCTTTTGTCTTGCCACGGAACGGTCCTCCCGATGCTGTCAAAAGAATCCTGCGAACAGAATTTCCATGATTTCCCTGCAAAGCCTGAAAAATTGCGGAATGTTCACTGTCTACTGGATAAATGGAACTGCCGTATTTTTTTGCTAGATCCATGACCAACTGACCGGCGGAAACCAATGTTTCTTTGTTGGCAAGTGCAATGTTTTTTCCGGCGGTAATTGCTGCAAATGTAGGACGCAGCCCAACATTGCCAACAACGGACGTTACCACGGTATCTACCTCTTCCATAGTTGCTACCGCCAGCAGTCCATCCATACCTGCAAGTACTTGACAGGGGATATCTGAGAGACGCCGCTGCAATCGTTCCGCATTTTCTGCATCCATCACTGCAATCAGACGGGGGCGAAAAGCTCTTGCCTGCCTTTCCAACAGGTCTATATTGTGATTGCCGCTGATTCCAGCGACTTTTATATTTCCCAGTATTTCCACAACTTCCAGTGTCTGCGTGCCGATGGAACCGGTAGAACCCAGAATCGAAATTGTTCTCATGTTCTCACCTCTAAAATAACATTACACTTCTATGAAAAACAACATAATATAATAAACTGCCGGCGCTGTCAATAGCACACTATCAAACCGGTCCAAAACACCGCCATGTCCTGGAATCAATTTGCCAAAGTCCTTGAGTCCAGTCAGCCGCTTCATGGCAGACGCTGCCAAATCTCCCACCTGTGCCAAAAAGGAACCCAAAAAACCGGTTAGTCCACACAACAACAGCAGATTGATATCTTCGATGGAAAGTACATGGCGCATCCAAAGACCATATAATAATGCCAGTATTGTTGCTGTTACAATACCGCCGATGGAACCTTCTATGGTTTTTTTGGGACTGAGGGACGGAATCAGTTTATGTTTGCCTAAGGTGATTCCAACAAAATAAGCGCCTGTATCGCAGCCAAAGGCTGCAATGAATACCAGCCAAATCAAAGATGCGCCATACATGCTTTCCCGAATTAAATAAATATGAGAAAGCAGAAAACATGCGTAGAAAAAACCAAAAAATCCAGTCATTCCTTCTAAAGCATTGGTTTTCTGATGACAAAGTACGGTATAAATTAGTAAGACTACCAGAAATACAGATACAAAAATATTAAACCAATGCGCCCTCAAAATCATATCCTCGATAAATATCATAAAGAAGATTGCAAACGCATAACAAATTAAATGTAATCCCTTGTTTTCTTTCGAAAATGCTTGATAGAATTCGTACATTCCGACTATTCCCAGAAATCCCACAGCGGCTTTTAGCCAAACACCGCCACTGACAACAAAAAAAATTAACAACGGCAACAAAATGACTGCAGAGATTACTCTTGTTTTCAATTTGGTTCACCTCATCTTTTTCAACGACCACCAAAACGACGCTCTCGATTTTGATAATAATAAATGGCTTCTTCCAGAGATGTTCTGTCAAAGTCTGGCCATAATGTGTCGGTGAAAAAAAATTCGGCATATGCAATCTGCCATAACAGAAAGTTGCTGATACGTTCTTCTCCACTCGTACGAATGACCAGCTCTGGATCTGGAACGCCAGCAGTATCCAAATGTGCAGAAATGACCTCTTCCGTGATGTCTGATGCTCGCAATGTACCTTGTGCCGCCTGTTCTGCCAGCTTGCAGATTGCCCGACGCAGCTCATCCCTTCCGCCATAGTTGAGCGCTATATGCACGCACAATCCGTTTTTTTCTTTAGACAGTTCTTCGATCTCTAAAATACTTTCTTGAATATCCTTGTCCAATCTGCGAATATCTCCGATTACCTTCATTCGCACGTCATCCTGTAAAAAACGTTTGAAATAGTTTTTCAAATACTGTCGAAGCAAATCCATGATAGCATCCACTTCTTCCTTGGATCGTTTCCAATTTTCTGTGGAAAATGCATATACCGTCAAATGCTTGACTCCCAACTCTCGGCAATCGGAAATGATTTTTTCCAGTGCTTCCGCCCCTGCTTTGTGTCCTGCCTTTCTTGGCAGTGCGCGTTTCTTTGCCCATCTGCCGTTGCCGTCCATGATAATAGCAATATGACTCGGTATATTTCCCATATCAATGTCAAATGATTTTGCTTCTTTTTGAAAAAACATGATTTCCCCTCCATGTAACAAAGCCCCTCTGCAATGAGAGGGGCAGCGTGATTTTCAAAACATTAAACAGCCAGAATATCCTTGCATTTCGCATCGCATTTTTTATCAATTTCTGCAATATATTTGTCTGTCATTTTCTGCATTTCTTCTTCCAAGTCTTTCAAGATATCTTCCGTAATTTCTTTCTTTTTTTCTTGTTTTTTGAATACATCCAATGCATCTCTACGGATATTGCGGATTGCAACTTTAGATGCCTCTGCTTTCTTCTTGACATCTTTATTCAGATCTTTTCTTCTTTCTTCCGACAATTCTGGAAATACCAGACGGATGACTTTGCCGTCGTTGCTGGGATGAATACCCAAATCAGATGTATTGATTGCTTTCTCAATTGCTTTTAGCAAACTAGTGTCCCAAGGTTGAATTTGAATCATACGTGCTTCTGGAACAGAAATGTTTCCAACCTGATTGATGGGAGTGGGTGTACCATAATAATCTACCATAATCTTATCCAGCACATGAGGGTTGGCACGTCCCGCACGAATCGTAGCATAATCGCTGTCCAATGCGGCAAGGGTTTTTGTCATTTTTTCGTCGTAAATTTTTGTTGCTTCAGATGCCATATCGATTCCTCCTAATATAACGCAATTTAAGATACTGTTACCAATGTACCGATTCTTTCGCCTTTTACCGCACGCATAATACTGTTTTCCTCGTTCAGACCGAAAATAACCACCGGAATTTTTCTTTCAAAACAAAGAGCTGCTGCAGATGTGTCAATGACTTTCAAGTTTTTCTTGACGATATCTTCTGATGTAATGACATCAAATTTTTTTGCATCGGGATTTTTTGCAGGATCGGAATCATAGACACCGTCCACATTTTTTGCAAAGAATAAACCATCCACGTCCAGTTCCGCTCCACGTAGTGCAGTGATGGTATCAGTGGAAAAGAACGGGTGCCCCAATCCTGCTGCAAAAATCAGCACTTCTCCTTTTTCCAGATGTGCTAGAGCGCTGTCTTTGGAAAACAATTCTGTCATTGTGCCAAAAGCAATCGGTGTTTGAATGACCGCGTGGGTGCCTTGCTGCCGAAACGCATCCGCCAAATAAATCGCGTTCATGACTGTCGCCAACATTCCGATTTGATCTGCCTTGCTTCTGTCCATAGCGCTGTCGGCACTTCTTCCTCTCCAGAAGTTTCCACCACCGACTACCAGACATACCTGCGTTCCCATTTTCATCACCTGACGAATCTGCTGTACCAACCCGGAAATCACTGTATCATCAAACGATACGCCTTCTTTTTCTCCGGCAAGTGCTTCCCCGCTCAGCTTCAGCACAATTCTTTTATACATGCAAACAGCCTCCTTACTTTTATAATGTATCATAAACAGCATAAAATTTCCATATTTATTTTTTTCTTGATTTTACCAGAAGAAATTTCCATAAAATAAGGAAATGTCGCCGCATTTCCTCGTATTTCCTTTTGATGCAATCAATCTTCCATGATGTCAATCCTATTTGTACAGACTCACTGCCGCCGTTGATTATACCATACATATCTTTTGGTTTCAACACTTCCCTATGCTTTTGTCAAAATCTTTTGTATGTTTGGTTGGTATTCGACAGATGATATCTGACTTTCCCAATAAAAATCTTGTAACATATCTTCAACCTTTTATTTCAATAAAAAAATAGAAATCAATAATCAGGACCACCGGCTTAGCCGGTGGTTTGCTCTGCCCCTAGAAGGGACCTTTACCAGCTGCGCTTGCAAGCGCGTTGAAGGTCCGCCAAGTGCTCTACTGCCTCAACTGCCGCCCTTGGCGGCTATT